>JAAXGM010000003.1 GCA_012267435.1 Gemmatimonadota bacterium | reverse complement strand
AGCGAGAAGTCCTGCACCATGCGCGCCATGGAGTCGTAGACCGCCGAGTCGCCGTGCGGATGGTACTTGCCCAGCACCTCACCGACGACGGTAGCGCTCTTCTTGTAGGGGCGGCCGGGGCCGAGCCCCAGCTCGCTCATGGCGTAGAGGATGCGACGATGGACCGGCTTCAGGCCGTCGCGCACATCGGGGAGCGCGCGGCGGACGATGACGCTCATCGAATAATCGATGAACGACTCCCGCATTTCGTCTTCAAGCAGCCGCGCGAGTATCCGTTCTCCGGGGGCGGAATCCATGGAGATGCCTCGTGGGGTTTACGCGCGCGGGAGCACGCTGCCGGCCGGCCCCGCCCTCATCCGCGACGAAGACGGGACGAAACGCTCCTGATGGGCCTCAGGTGCCCGGCGCCGGATAGTAGATGGCGAGCGCGTGGCCGATGAGCCCCTGGTTGCGGCCGATGTCGGCGGTCGCCTGGCTGCGCGTGGTGTCTTCGATGCGCTCGAAGATGATGGCATCCGCGCCGAGCGCCGCGGCTTCGGTCTGGAGCATGAGCAGCATGTCTTCGTTGGATGTGCCCAGAGGCGCGCGGGCCGTGATGGGACCGATCGTCCGATAGCCTTCGCGGGCGGCCTGGCCCATCGCGGGAACGATGACTTCGACTTCCTCCGGACCCGCCTTGGGAGGCAGCTGCACACCGGCGCACGCCGCCAGGACTCCGGAGAGAGCGAGAATGGCGAGAACGTTCCTCATCCCCTTCTCCTCGTGAAATGAACGCATTGGGGAGCCGATATTTCGGCGGTCCTGCGGAACCCGTTGAAAATAACAGAAAATGTAGGGCAGAGCTACGTTTGCGGCCCTCGACGAGCCTGCGTTTTCAAGGGTCCGCCCGCGCCTATCCGCCGGGGATCTCGGTCAGCTCCACAACGACCGGGGACCCGGTGGACTCGGCGCGAACCAGCACACGGGGCCGCTCGACGGCAAAGTACGCGCGCTGGCTGCCTTCCCCGCCGCTGAAGCGCACCTCGACGACCTCGAAAGTCCCCGCCGGAACCGTAATCTCGGTGGTGCCGCGAACCCGCAGGGTCACCGTGCGCGCGCGGCCGCTCTGGGGCTGGACGACCGGATAGCGCAGCTCCTGCCCTTCCTCGAGCTCCGAAATCCACGCCACCAACTCATCCATCTCGCCCAGCAGCGCCCCGCGCACCACTTCCCGTTCGATCTCCGTTTCCTCGCGGCCGGTAGCCGTCGCCCGACCGGTGACGCGTTCACCATCGATCTCCAGCTCCCAGTTCGCCTGCCCCTCGGCGGTGATGAGCCGGAAGGTGTTGGCGATGGGGCGGAAGCTGCGCGGCGAGAAGAAAACCTCCGAGACCTGGGTGAGGTTGTTGACCCGAACCGTGCTGGTCAGGGACATGGCGCGCTCGTCGTCGCGGGTGGCGAAGCCCAGCACGCGCTCCATGTCCGCGATCTGCCGATCCCGCACCATCAGCCGGTAGCGCCAGATGCCGGGCTCGAGCACCGACGGATCGTACGCGATATCGGAATCCCTTACCTCGACGTCGTCGATGGTGAGCTGGTTGCCCTCCGCGTCGACCATGCGCACGCGACCGAAGCGGGTGAGGTTCGAGCGGATCTCGGTGGCGTCGCCCACCACCACGACCACGGCGCGCTCCGGATCGAAGTGCTCCACCAGCGCGCCCTGGATGTCCTCGGGCGCGACCGCGGCGACCCGGTCGCGGTACGACACCAGTTCCTCCGTCGAGCGGCCCCGCAGCCGATAGGTCGCAACCTGGTTGGCGATCGCCTGGGGCGTCTCGATGGTCCGCGGGAACGACCCGACGAGATAGTCCCGCACGTCCGACAGCTCGTCGTCGGGAACCGGCTCGGAGCGGATGATGTCGACTTGGTTGAGCAGCTCCGCGAGGGCGCTGTCCGTGACCTCGCCGCGCACCTCGGCGTTGGCGAGGAAATAGCCCAGGTCCCGCTTGCGCACCGCCGACGCGTACGATCCGTAGGTCCACCCCCTTTCCTCGCGCAGCACCTGGAAGAGACGGCCCGTGCTGGAGCCGCCCAGTACGCGGCTGCCCAGGTTGAGCGGCATCCAGTCCTCGTGGTCGCCCTTCATGGCGGACTGTCCGACCAGGATGGTCGACTGCACCGACTCCGGCCGGTGCACCAGAATGATCTCCTTCTCCTCGCGCGCGGGAATGTCGAAGTAGGTGGGGGGCCGCGAGGGACCGGGCTCCCAGCCGGCCAGCGCCTCGTTGAGGCGGGCTTCGATGTCGTCCACGGTCACGTCGCCCGCGACGACCACGAGCGAGTTGGTGGGCTTGTAGTGGCGCAGGTGGTAGGCGATCAGGTCGGAACGCCGGATCCGCTCGATGCTCTCGGGCGTGGGGAGGAGCCCGTAGGGATGACGTCCGTACACCGCCTGCTGGAATTCCCGGCTGGCCAGGAATCCGGGCGAGCCGAGCTGCACCCGCAGACCCGTGACCGTCTGCTGGCGGTATTGATCGATCTCCTCATCGGGGAAGCTCGGGTTGACGACGATGTCGCCCAGGAGATCGAGGCCGGCGTCGAGCTGGGAGGTCATGACGCCGAGAACCACGTTCGTCCAGTCGTCCCCCGCGGCCGCGGACAGGCTCGCGCCGATATGGTCGGTGGCATCGGCGATTTCCAGCGCCGTCCGCGTATCCGTGCCCTTGTTGAGCAGGCTGGCCACCATCGCCGCCACGCCCGCGCGGTTGCGGGGGTCCGCCGCGTTGCCCGCCCGCACCACGAGGTTCACGGTCACGTACGGCTGCTCGTCGTGGGGGACCACGATCAGGTCGGCGCCGTTGGACAGCAGCCGCTCCTCGAAGGCCGGAAACGGGATGTCGTCGAGCGGCAGGGGCTCGGGAGGGCCATCCTGCGCGGCGGCGATTCCCGGGCTCGCGAGCGCGATTCTGGCCAGAACCAGCGCGGCCGGCGAGGTCCGGGGCGTGTTTTTCCGCGGTACGATCATGGGATCACTCCTCCGGTGGGCCGGGCGACGACAACGGTTCGGTTCTCGGGAACGAGGTACTTGCGCGCGACGTTCACGACGTCGTCGAGCGTCACGGCCTCGTAATGCGCAAGCACGTTGTTGACCTCGAAGGGATCACCGTAGGTGAGCGCGAAGGACTGCAGGATGCTGGCCTTGGCGCTGACGGTCATGCGGCTCGCGACCTGGGCGGCGCGCTGCTGGTTGAGCGCCTTCTCCAGTTCGCGCCGGGTGATGCCTTCGGCCTTCAGCTTCTCGATCTCCTCTTCGATGACGGCGCGGATCTCTTCGATGTTGCCGCCGGCGTGCGGCAGGCTTCCGAACAGCATGAGTCCGGATCCGAGCCGCTGCTGCAGCCCCGAGATGACGGCCGGAGCAAGCTCGTCCCGCTTGACCAGGCGCTGGTGCAGGCGGCTGCTCTCGCCCGTGCTGAAGACCTGGGAAAGCACGGCGAGCGGATAGACGTCGGGGTGCCCGGCCTCCGGGACGTTGTATCCCATGTAGAGGAACGGCAGCTGGGCGTGCTCGTCGCTGACCGAAGCCGTGCGTTCCCCGTCGGTGCGGGGCGTGACCGGCGGGTCGGGAAGCGGAGGCACGTCCTCCCCCCGGGGAATCGCGCCGAAATACTCTTCCGCCAACGCGCGGATCTGGTCGGTGGTCACCGCGCCGGCCACCGCCAGCGTGGCGTTGTTGGGCACGTAGTAGCGCTCGTAGAAGTCCTTCACGTCATCCGTGGTGGCGGCGTCGAGATCCTCCATGGAGCCGATCGGCGTATGCCGGTAGGGCTCGTAGTCGGTCGAAAGCGAATCCAGGACGATGCTCGCCTGTGCGTACGACTGGTTGTCGATGCGCAGGCGGCGCTCCTCCTTCACCACTTCGCGCTGGTTCTCGAAGCCGCGTTCGCTCACCACCAGGCGGGCCATGCGCTCCGCGTGCAGCCAGAAGGACAGGTTGACCCGGTTGGAGGGGAGGGTCTCGAAATACGCCGTGCGGTCGGTCGAGGTGGTGCCGTTGTACGTGCCGCCGGCGTTGTTGACCAGCCGGGCGAAGTCGCCGTTGCCCAGGTTCTCGGTCTCCTCGAACACGAGGTGCTCGAAGAAGTGCGCGAACCCGGTCCTGCCGGGAGCTTCGTGCGCGCTGCCGACGTGGTACCACATGTTGACGGCCACCACCGGCGCCGAGTGGTCCTCGCTCACGATCACGCGCAGCCCGTTGTCGAGCGAGAAGGTGTCGATGGGAACCGGGGGGAGCTCGAAGGCCTGGGCCTGCGCCGGCCCGGCCGCGGCGGCCCAGACCAGAGCGATGCATGCCGGGACGGCGGGCCCGGTTGGGAGCGCCGGAGCGCCGATTCGCTTTGCGTTCACGTCAGCCTCGTCCGTTGCGGGGTCGGCTCCGGGAGGCGGGCGAGGCAAGCGCCGGTCACGCTCGCGCTCTCGGCCATCACCTCGTGCGGGCGGCCCATGGCGACCACCCGTCCTCCGCGGGCTCCGGCGCCCGGTCCCAGATCGATGATCCAGTCCGCGGCGCGAATCACATCCAAGTTGTGTTCGATCACAATGACCGTGTTTCCGGCGTCGATCAAGCGCATCAGAACCCGCAGCAGCTTGGCCACCTCGTTGCCCGAGAGCCCCGTGGTGGGCTCGTCCAGGATGTAGAGCTTGCTGCCCCGGCGCCCGGACGCGCCCGACAGCTCGCGTGCGATCTTGAGCCGCTGGGCCTCGCCCCCGGAGAGGGTGGGGGCTGGCTGGCCGAGCCGCAGGTATCCGAGCCCGACATCCTGAAGGTGCCAGAGAATCTTCCCCAGGCGCCTCTGCCTCATGAAGAAGCGGATGGCTTGGTCGACGGTGAGCTTCAGCACTTGGGCGATGTTGAGCCCCTTGTAGGTCACGTCCAGGATCTCGCGCTTGAAGCGTGTCCCCCGGCAGACGTCGCAGGGCACGTATACGTCCGCCATGAAGATCATCTCGATTTCGACCTGGCCCGCCCCTTGGCAGGCCTCGCAGCGGCCGGTGGCGACGTTGAAGGAAAAGTGGCGCGCCCGGTACCGCTTCCTGCGCGCGAGCGGCTGCGCGGCGAAGAGCTTCCGCACCTCGTCCCACGCCTTGATGTAGGTGACCGAGTTCGAGCGCGGCGTACGCCCGATGGGCGACTGGTCGATGCGCGCCACGTCGGCCAGGTGGGAGGCGTTGGCGATGGAGCGGTACTCCCCGACGAGCTCGCCGATGTGCGGGCGGGCGGTGGTCTCGCCGTCGTTCATCTCGCGCTCAAGGGCGCGGTGGAGCACGTCGTTGACCAGGGTGGACTTGCCCGAGCCGGACACCCCGGTCACCACGGTCAGGGAGCGCAGAGGGACATCGATGTCCACGTCCCTCAGGTTGTGCAGGCGGGCGCCGCGCAACTCGATGCGGCCGCCCCGGCGGCCACGCTTGCGGGAGACCCGGGGATTGGCGGCGCCGGCGATCAGGCGCCCGGTTGCGGTGTCGGCGTGCGCGAGCCCGGCGGGCGGACCCTCGAAGACCACCTGCCCGCCCTTCTCGCCCGACTCGGGACCGAGCTCGATGACGTGGTCGGCGGCGACGATGACCTGGGGGTCGTGTTCCACCACCACAACCGTGTTGCCCGCGTGCGAGAGCCGCTGGAGCAGCGCCAGCATGGCCGCCGTGTCGCGCGGATGAAGCCCCACGGTGGGCTCGTCCAGAACGTACAGGGTGTCCACCAGCCGCGAGCCGAGCGCGTTGGCCAGGTTGATGCGCTGCGCCTCCCCTCCCGAGAGGGTGCGCGTCTGGCGCGAAAGCGTCAGGTACCCGAGCCCCACATCCACCAGGAACCCCAGGCGGTCGCGGATTTCCCGCAGGATGGTCTCCGCGATGTCCTCCTCCATCCCGGAGAGCTCGAGCCCGTCGATCCAGGGCAGCAGCTCGTCCATGGGGAAGGCGCAGACCTCCGGCAGGGTGCGCCCGCCCACGCGCACGTTGAGGGCCTCGGCGCGGATGCGGCCCCCGCCGCAGCCCGCGCAGGGAACGGCGCTCTGGTAGCGGCGCAGGAAGACGCGGATGAACTGCTTGCGGCGCTGCCGCTCGCGCGAGCGCAGGAAGGGGATGATGCCGATGAACTCGGGGGAGCCGCGCAGCACCTCCTCGCGGAAGAACTCGGGAAGCTCGCTCCAGGGCTCGCGCTCGCTGACCCCGCGCTTGCGGGCGAACTCCCGCAGCCGGGCGCGCTCGCGCACATAGCGCGGCTTCTCCCACGGGTCCACCGCGCCCCCCGCCAGCGAGCGCCCGTGGTTGGGCACGATGAGGTCCTCGTCGTACTCGAGAGTCGCGCCGAAGCCGGTGCAGGTGGTGCAGGAGCCGTAGGGGCTGTTGAACGAGAAGAGCTTCGGGGTCGGATCGGCGAATTCGATGTCCGGGTGGACCGGGCAGCGGAAGCGCTCGGTGAAGCGCAGGCGCGATTCCCCGGGGGCCGCGGACGGGCGCACGATCACGGCCTCGCCCAAGCCCTGAACGAAGGCCACCCCGAGGGAGTCGGCCAGGCGGTCGCGGACACCCGGGCCGACGGACAGCCGGTCGACCACCACCAGTGCCTCGCGCGCAACCGTCAGGTCGGCGCCCGCGCGGGCGGGATCGCCCGAGCCCGACGCGGCCAGGTCGATCACCGCGCCGTCCGCCATGACCCGCAGGAATCCGGCGGCGCGCAGGGTCTCCACCACCTGGGCGTGGGTGGCGCGCCCGCTCGCCTGGAGCGGAAACGCCACCATGATCCGCTCCCCGTCCGGCAGTGAGAGCACGCCGTCCACCGCCCCCGACACCGTGTCCCGCCGGATCCGGCGGCCGCAGCGCGGGCAGTGCGTGTGCCCGACGCGCGCCCACAGGAGGCGCAGGTAGTCGTAGACCTCGGTCGCCGTGCCAACCGTCGAGCGGCTCGACCGGGTCGGGTTCTTCTGCTCGATGGCCACCGCGGGGGGAATCCCCTCCACCGACTCGACGCGCGGCTTCCGCATGCGGTCGAGGAACTGCTTGGCGTAGGTGGAGAGCGACTCGACGTAGCGGCGCTGGCCTTCCGCGAAGAGCGTGTCCAGCGCCAGGGAGGACTTCCCCGACCCCGACGGCCCGGTGATCACCGTGAAGGCCCGCCGCGGAATGTCCAGATCCAAGTTCGCCAGGTTGTGCTGGCTCGCGCCCCTCAGGCGAATCGGATGGTCCATGGGGAAAACATACTGCTGGTAGGGGGGCGTCTGCCAAAATGGCGGAGTCCGCGAGACAGGTCTGCCATTTTGGCAGACTGTCTTCGTTTCACTGCCAGTCCCGATTGTGGATTCGCAGCCTCATCGCGGTGCCGGGACCACCGTCGGGGCGATGCTGGCGCGTCAGCTCCAGGCTCATCATCAGGCCCAGGCGTTCGCTCAAGCTCGTCCCGCCTCCCACGCGGAGTCCCGGGCCGGTTCGCCAGCCGTCCGTGAGCGTGGCGCGCAGTTCCCGTCGCGGTCCGTCCCGCACGGGCCAGCCGTACCGCAGCGTCGCCTCGTAACTGCCGGGCCGCGCGCCGGCCGAGAACGGGACGCCGGAACCCGCCAAGGTCGGTGCGACACCGGACAGGTCGGACGTGAGCCAGTGCATCGCGCCGGCCTGGGGATTGCCCCAGGACGGCGCCACCGACACGCTCAGGCCTTGGCCACGAACGCCGGGATCCAGCGACACCGCCCCGCTCGCGCTCCAGTTCTCAAAGCGCTCATCCTGGTGCAGGACCGTGTACCGCCCCTCGTATGTGAGATCGAGGCCGATTTCGGAGTTCAGCAGGGACATCCGCGCGCCCACTTCCAGTCCATTGCCCGAGACGGCGTCACCCTCATCCACGCGACCCCCGGCTTCGAAGACGAGAGACATGGTCGATGTCGCGCCCGACAGGTCCAACCGGCTCTCCAGCAGCATCCGGGCGCGATGCGCATGCACGTTCATCCAAGTGGAATGGTCGTCCGTCCGGTCGGCGGACAGGATGGTCGAGAAGGCGTCCCCCTTGAGCGCAAGCCGCCAACCGCTGCCTACGGACAGCACTTCATTACGCAGGCCCACGGCGGCCAAGCTCTTGGCCAGGCCCGCCGCCTCGACGCCCAGGCCGTCCGTCAAATGAACTTCGCCGGAACCCCGTCCGTAAAGCCCCCAGATGCTGAAGCCGCCCACGCTCAGCCGCAGGTAGGGCAGAACCGAGCGCAGCAGGATGTCCGCTTCGCCCTGGAACGCCGAAGCGTCGCCCGCTCGGTGGTAAGCGACTTGGTTTGCACTGCGTGAGGCGGCGGCCCCCACGAGCAGGTGGTCGCCGAGCTGGTGGTCCACGCCGGCGTGGACGGTCTTCAATCGACCCTCTGTCCCGTAACCCTCCGATTCCGCGGCGAAACCGCTCAGGGTGAAGCGGCCCCACAGGCCCAAGCCTCCCGAGCAAACCCCGTCCGCCTCGGTGGCGCCGATCCGCGTCTCGTATTGGCGCGGCAGCGTTGACTGCAACCGGCCCCACAGGTCCGTGGAGGAAACGGCAGGTGCCGGCGAGGGAACCGGCTCCCGCCGAGCGGTGCCGAGCTCTCCTGCGATTAGTGACTCCACGCCCGTTCTCAGGGACGAGGCGACACTCGCCCGGCTGGGCGGAGTGACCCGGCAGGTGGACCGGGCCACAGATTCCATGCGTCCGCCAATCGCGGCCAGCGCATCCGACGCCAGCGTGCGGCCAACGCCCGCGAGCACGCCCCTCAGCGCCGTCTCTCGCGCCCCTTTGGTGTCGTCGTCCAAGATCGCGCCTTCGGCTTCCGCCTTGCGGAGTACGGCACCCGTCGGGTTGGACAGGATAATCCGCAGGACCTCGTCCGCCTCGGGCATGTCGTCGTCGACCACCCTGACATGGACCGCCGCCGCAGTGTCTCCCGGTGCGAATCGAAGTGTTCCCGATGCCGCGATGTAGTCCTCACCGGCCAGCGCGGTCCCGTCCGCGGTTGTCCACTCGACCGTCACCGGAGTGTGCTTGGGAAGGCTCAGATTGACGTCGAAGGCCATCCCGAACCAAAGATCGGCCCCTTCCCCTTCTGACACGCTCGCCGCGAACACCGACAGCGCGGTTTGGTCGTCGTCCATGAGATTCACGCGCACGATCGCAACGGCAACGCCGTCGTACCCGCCGCCGGAGGCCGTGTGGGAGATCGCGACGTGTCGACCGTCGTTGTCGATGTCGTCGTCCACGGCGGTCACGGTGACGGTCCTGGCGGTGTTCCAGTCGGCCGCGGTGAAGGAGAGCGAAGAAGGGGACACCGTGGCCGCGGTCGTATCGCTGGCGGTGGCCGCGACGGTAACGGTGCCTGCGGGCTCGGAGTTGAGTTTGACGGTGTAGGCGGCGGCGGCGCCCTCGGCGACGATCAGGCTGGCCTTGGAGACGACGATGTCCCGGTTATCGTCGTCGGCGACGGTGAGCGTGCGGTCGGCCGGGCCGACCACCCCCCCGGTATTGGTGGCCGACCCGGAGACGGTGAAGGTCTTGTTCGGCGCGTCCACCGAGTTGTCCACGGCGGTGATCGTGACCGTCCCCGCGCTCGCCGTCTCCCCCGGCGCGATGGTCAGCGTGGCGTTGGCGGAGAGCGTCACGTCGCCCGCGGAGGCGTCCTGGTTGGGCGCGACCGACACCGTCACCGTGGTCGCCGTGGCCGAGCCGTGGTCGAGCGAGGCCGTCACCGTGCTCATCCCGCCGTTTTCCGAGACGGTCGCCGGCGAAAGGGCCAGCGTGACCGTGGGGTCGGGCTCGTCGTCGGTGAGCGATACCGCGACGGTGGCGCTCTCGCCGCCGTAGCCGCCCCCGGAGGCCATATGGGAGATGACGGTGCCGCGCCCGTCGTTGTCGATGTCGTCATCCGCGCCTGTCACAGTGACAGCTTGGGCCGCGCTCCAGTTGGTCGCGGTAAAGGTGAGCGACGCCGGGGAGACGGTCGCCACCTCCGTGTCGCCGCTCGCCACCGCGACCGTGACCGAACCGGTGGGCCGAGAGGACAGCTTGACCGTGTAGGTGGCGCTCCGTGCTCCCCCGGTTTCTGCAACGGTCACCTCGCCCGGGGGCACGATGACCTCCCGCTGTTCCTCCTTGTCTTCAAGCGGAGTCGCCCTGGCGATCGGCGACCAACCGCCCGCACCCACTGCGTTGGCTGCTCTGACGTGCACCTCGTATTCCACGCCGTTGCTCAACGCCGTGATGGTTGTCGACGTGCCCGCACCGGCGTGCGCGTGGTCGCCCCACGCAGCGGCACCGCTCCGCCGATATTGTACGTGATACCCGGTGATCCGACTGCCGCCGTCCGCCGGTGCGGCCCACGAGACCCGCATTTGGCCGTCGCCGGGGGCCAGCGTTGGCCTCGCGGGCACCGCGGGTACGCTCGCACTGCTGCCCTCGTCGTCGTCGGTGACGGT
>JAAXGM010000050.1:3281-6014 GCA_012267435.1 Gemmatimonadota bacterium | reverse complement strand
AACAAGGACTACTTCGGCTGATCCGCGGCGGACAGCCGATCCGTGCCGAAGGGTCACCCCTTTCCCGGCGGGCGCGCGCGCGAATCGCGCCGGGGAGATCGGGGCGTCGGATGATCAGATGCCCAGTTCCCGCAACTGCTCCGGGGTAAGCGCTCGCCTGTAGGCGTCCCGGACCCGCGTGCGGTTGCGGGACCGGGTGCCGACGAGGATGAGGGTGGCCACGGCGGCGGCACCCAGCAGGCCAACGGTAAAGGCTCGGATGATCCCCTCCCCAATTTGCAGATCCCTGATTCCAACCAGCCTTCACCGCCCCTTCATAGCATGAACCGTGCCTCGCGCAATTCGGGTGCCAAACGGCGCTTGAGGGCGGCAACCTCCCCACTTCGGGCGCGCCTGCCAGAATCATGGCGGATGCGTGGAATCGGAAAACCGGAAACGACCTTTCCGGAGCCACTGAAAACTGATGCCCTCCCGGGTCATGAGCCGCCCGTCGGCTGGACTCCGCGATGACCCCGCGGAAGAGCGTGGAGAGCCGTGCGAGGAAGGGCGACGCGCTGGCGCTGGCGCGCCTCCTGGTGGCCGTGCCCTCCGTCAATCCGCGTATCGAGGTCTCCGGCGGCGGAGAAGCGGAGATCGCCGCCCGCGCCGCCGGATTGCTCGAGGGCTGGGGATTCGAGGTCTCGCGGACGGAGCCCGAGCGGGGCCGCCCCAACGTGGTCGGACGCATGGGCGATGGGCCTCGGAGCCTGATGTTCAACGGTCATCTGGACACCGTGGGTGTCGAGGGGATGACCATCGATCCGTTCGGCGCGGAGGTTCGGGACGGACGCCTGTGGGGGCGCGGGTCGTGCGACATGAAGGGAGGAGTGGCGGCCCTGTTGAGCGCCTCGGCCGCCCTGGCGCGCCGGGGTCCGCCGGGTGAGCTCATCGTGGCGCTGACCGCCGACGAGGAGCATGCGAGCACCGGAATGGCGGGGCTCACCGAGGCCGGCGTGCGCGCCGATGCCGCCGTGGTGTGCGAGCCCACCGGGCTCGCCGTCATGCCCGCCCACAAGGGCTTCGTGTGGGTCGAGGCCGGTTTTTCGGGGCGCGCCGCGCACGGCTCGCGGCCCGAGCAGGGGGTGGATGCGATTCTGCACGCCGCCGAGTTTCTCGTCGCCATGGCGGAATACGAGGAGAGCCTGTTCGAGCGAGCGCCGCACCCCCTGCTGGGCTGGGGGTCCATTCACGCGGGAACCATCTCCGGCGGAGCCGCCCCGTCGGTCTACCCGGAGCACTGCGAGGTCGTGGTGGAACGGAGAACCCTTCCCGACGAGTCGCCCGAGGCCGTCATGCACGAACTCGCGGCCGTGGTGGCGGGACTGGGAGAGGAGGCGCGGTCGGGCGCCGCGCTGCGGATGACGCTGGAGCGTCCGGGGACCGAGGTGCCGGAGGCTTCGCCACTGGTGCAGGGTCTGCTCGAAGCGGTCGCCGCCAACGGACGGGATCCGACCATCGAAGGCATGACCGCTTGGGTCGACGCCGCCTTCCTGAACCAGTGCGGGACTCCGGCCGTATGTTTCGGTCCCGGCTCGATCGCGCAGGCGCACTCCGCCGACGAATGGATCGCCGTCGACGAGATCGAGGCTTGCGCGCGCGTCCTGGAGGATTTCGGCCGGGAGTTTCTGTCCGGAGGGAGGTAGATGAAGAGCGACCCCGGGGCCGGTGGCAAAGGGCTGGACAAGGTGCGCCAGGCCACGATCGACCGGTTGTGCGAGCGGTTCGCCGAGGATCGCCTGTCCATGCGCGACTTCGAGCGCCGTTTGGATCTCGCGCACCGGGCCACCACGACCCGTCAGCTCGCGGCGCTGGTGGCCGGTTTCCCTCCCACGACCCCGCAGCCGGTTGGCGGCAGCGCCGCCCCGGCGACTTCCGCGTCCCCGAAGGTCCCCGCGAACATGGTTCCTCCGGAGAGGGTGCCGCCCCGGCAGTTCTTGGCGGGCGTGCTGGGAGCGAGCACGCGGGGTGGAGCGTGGATCGCGCCCCGCGAGACGTACGCGCTCGCGCTCATGGGAGGCGTCGAGTTCGACTTTCGGGAGGCCGCGTTCGGGCCGGGGGTGACGGAGGTCACCGTTTTCGCCCTGTGGGGCGGGGTCGACGTCATCGTTCCTCCGGGCCTCCAGGTCGAATGCAGCGGCGCGGGCATCATGGGAGCGTTCGAACGGACGCCCGACGAGCTCGCGGACGCGTCCGTGGCTTCCTCCGATCCGGGATCTCCCGTGTTGCGGGTCAACGGAGTGGCGCTGATGGGTGGCGTCACGGTAAGCACGCGGCTGCCGGGCGAAAGAGAGAAGGACGCGGCCCGCCGTCGAAAGCTGGTCCGGAAAGCGCGCCGAAAGGAGCTCCGCGGATGGTGAGGGAGTTGGCGCTGGTGTCGGTGCAGATGGATCTCGGCGCCGGGCGGCGCGGCGTGGACATGGGACCGTCCGCGATGCGCATCGCCGGCCTCAGGGACACGCTGGAGGGACTCGACTATCGTGTCCGCGAGATGGGAACGGTGGTGGCGACCGATCCCGAGCGCACCGAGCAGCGGGACCCGCGCGCGCGCTACCTGCCCGAAGTCGAATCCGTGTGCCGCCGCGCCCGCGACATGGTCGAGGATGCGCTGGTGCGGGGGTGCATGCCCCTCGTGCTGGGAGGCGACCACAGCATCGCCATCGGATCCGTGGCCGGCGTCAGCCGCTTCTACGCGCG
>JAAXGM010000050.1:2079-3236 GCA_012267435.1 Gemmatimonadota bacterium | reverse complement strand
GTCCACGGAATGCCGCTCGCGGTGCTGACCGGTCGCGGGCCGCGGGTGCTGAGATCGCTGGCGGACCGGCATCCGGCGGTGCGGCCGGAGAATGTGAGCATGATCGGCGTGCGCGAAATCGACCCGGCCGAGCGGGAAGTGGTCAAGTCATCCGGCGTGCGCGTGTTTACGATGTCGGAAGTCGACGAGCGCGGCATCGCCCCGTGCGTGGACGAGGCGATCGCCAGAGCCGGCGCGGGCACCGCCGGATTCCATCTCTCCTACGACTTGGACAGCCTCGACCCCATGATCGCACCGGGGGTCGGCACGCCCGTGCCCGGCGGGCTGACCTTCCGCGAGGGACACCTTGTCTGCGAGAAGGTGGCGCGGTCGGGACGGCTCGCCAGCTTGGAAGTGGTGGAACTCAACCCGGTGCTGGACGCCCACAACCGCACCGCGCGGATGGCGGTGGGGCTGATCGCCTCCGCGCTGGGACAGACGATACTCTGAGCGGGCGGCGTCGCTCCCGCCCCTCAGTCGGCGGACGCCGCCCCGCCGAACCTACGCGCAGTGCTCGTTGAAGGCGCTGCCCAGGTCGGCGGCGATCTGGTAGGCCGAATGCCCCTCGATCTGGTGGCGTTCCATCATGTACACGAGCTCGCCGTCCTTGAACAGCGCGACCGAGGGCGACGACGGCGGGTAGCCGGCGATGAACTCGCGGGCCTTGGCCGTGGCGTCCATGTCCTGGCCGGCGAAGACGGTGGTCAGGACCTCGGGGCGATTCTCGTTCTCCAGCGCCAGGGCGACGCCGGGACGCATGGCTCCGGCGGCGCAACCGCAGATCGAGTTCACCACCAGGAGCAGCGGGCGGTCCTCACCGTCCACGACCGCCTCCACCTGGTCCGGCGTGCGCAGTTCCTGAAAGCCCAGGCGGACGAGTTCCGCGCGCATGGGGGCGACGATCATTTCCGGGTATGGCATCGCGAAATCACTCCGATCAGGGGACGACGAGGAACGGGACGCGGAGCCGGCGATGGCGTTCGCCGGATCGCCGCTGCGGACATTCCAAGTAGGCGGAAAGTAACGAGGAGCGAACTGTCGCCTCAAGTCCTGGTACTATTGGTTTCGGGGATCTCACAGGAAGCGGGAGGCCGCCGGGCTCGCATGGTGAAGGCCAC
>JAAXGM010000050.1:1428-1982 GCA_012267435.1 Gemmatimonadota bacterium | reverse complement strand
GACAAGGGCGATTGCGGGGCATGCACGGTCATCCTCGATGGAGAGCCGCATCTGTCGTGCATCACCCCGGTGCTGGCGGCGGAGGGGCGGGAGATCCGCACCGTCGAAGGGCTGGCAAACGCAGGGCGGCCGCACCCGCTGCAGGACGCCTTCGACCTCAACGGGGCGGCGCAGTGCGGATTCTGCACGCCCGGCATCCTGTGCTCGGCGGTCGCCCTTCTGGAGCGCAACGATGCCCCGAGCCGGACGGATATCCGGGAGGCGCTCGCCGGCAACCTCTGCCGCTGTACCGGCTATACCAAGATCTACGACGCCGTCGAGTCGGCGGCCGCTGTGTTGCGCGGGCAGAATGGCGGCACGGAGAACGGGGAATGAGCGATCTCCCGAAGCGTGCCCCGGCCCTTGGGGACCTTCCCCTGTGGGCGGAGACGGGCGACGCGGCTCAGCCGGAATCCGGGGCGGGGCCCGGCCTCACGGTGGTGGGCAGGCCCCAGCGCAAGGTGGACGGGCTGGCCAAGGCGACCGGCAAGGCTGCGTACACCGACGACATCTCG
>JAAXGM010000050.1:809-1290 GCA_012267435.1 Gemmatimonadota bacterium | reverse complement strand
TCATTCCCTGGACCCCCGACGAGTACCCGCTGTGCGTGGAGCGGGTGCGCTACATCGGCGACGGGGTGGCGGCGGTCGCGGCGGTGGACGAGGACACGGCGATCCGGGCGCTCGCGCTGATCCGCGTCGAGTACGAGGAGCTGCCCGCCTGCCTGGATCCCGCGGAGGCGCTCGCCGCGGACGGAAGCGAGGAGCGTCCCTTCATCCACGAGCCGCGCCGGGAGGGACGGAACGGCAACATCACCAAGAGGGTGCGGCTCAGCTTCGGCGAGGTGGACGAGCGCATGGCGGGCGCCGAGGTGGTGGTGGAGGGCGAGTATTTCTTCGAGGGCACCACCCACACGCCCATCGAACCGCACTGCGCCATCGGCCGCTACGACGAGAACGGACGCCTGACGGTCTGGTCCGCGACCCAGGTGCCGCACTACCTGCACCGCGAGCTGGCCTCGGTTCTCGGGCTGGACCCCGCGACCATACGGGT
>JAAXGM010000050.1:0-689 GCA_012267435.1 Gemmatimonadota bacterium | reverse complement strand
AGGGTGGGCTGCATGCCGTGGACGCGGAGGTCGTGCTGGACGGGGGCGCCTACGCGTCCTTCGGGCTCGTGACCACGTATTACGCGGGCCAGCTGCTCACCGCGCCCTACGCCATGCCCTCGTATCGCTTCGATTCCACGCGCGTCTACACCAACAAGCCCGCCTGCGGACCCAAACGCGGCCATGGCTCGGTGCAGCCGCGCTTCGCCTTCGAGGTGCAACTGGACAAGCTCGCCGAGAAGCTGGGGATGGACCCCATCGAGCTCCGGCGCGTCAACTTCATGGGCGGCGACACGCGCACGGTCAACGAACTGCGCGTCACCTCGAACGGCTTCCTCGAGTGTCTGGACGCCGTGGAGAAGGCCAGCGGCTGGCGGGAGCGCCATCGGCGGCTGCCCCCGGGCCGGGGACTCGGGGTCGCCGGTTCGTGCTACATCTCCGGCACCAACTACCCGGTCTATCCCAACGAGATGCCGCAGTCGGCGATCCAGCTGCAGGCCGACAGGTCCGGGCGGGTGGCGGTGCTGAGCGGAGCGTCCGAGATCGGGCAGGGCTGCGATTCCATGGTGGCCTACATCACCGCGGAGGAACTGGGCGTGCCGCTCGAGTATGTGCGCGTGCTGGCCGGCGACACCGACTTCACCCCGGTGGACCTGGGCGCCTACTCGTCGCGCATCACCTTCATGCTC
>JAAXGM010000234.1 GCA_012267435.1 Gemmatimonadota bacterium | reverse complement strand
CCGGGCGTCTATGCGGCCGGAGACCTGGTCAGCTATCCGGGCAAGCTCGACCTCATCGCCGCCGGCTTCGCCGAGGCGGCGATCGCCGTGAACAACGCGGTTCGCCGGGTGGATCCGAGCGCGCGCGTGAACCCCGGACACTCGACCAACCTCAAGATCTTCAGGGACAAGTAGCCGACACCCTCCCCGGGGGGTTTCGGTTTTCGAATACGGGAGAAAGGATGCAGATGACGGCACGGCACGAACGGGTCGCGATCATAGGGTCGGGCCCCGCGGCATGGACGGCGGCCATCTACGCGGCGCGAGCCGCGCTTTCGCCCCTCGTTGTGGAGGGAGCCGGCAGCCGCACCATGATCCCCGGCGGACAGCTCATGTTCACGACCGATGTCGAGAACTACCCCGGGTTCCCGGAGGGCGTGACCGGCCCCGAGATGATGGACGCCTTCCGCGCGCAGGCGCTGCGCTTCGCCACGCGCGTGATCGCGGACGATATCGTGGAGGTGGAGTTGGTACGGCAGCCCAAGCGCCTCGTGACCGGACGCGGCCAGGAGATTCTCGCCGATTCCGTAATCGTGGCCACGGGGGCCAACGCCCGCTGGCTGGGCGTACCCGGAGAAGAGCGCCTGGCCCAGAGCGGGGGCGGCGTGTCGGCGTGCGCCGTCTGCGATGGAGCGCTTCCATGGTTCCGCGGCAAGGTCGTGGCCGTGGTCGGCGGAGGGGACAGCGCCATCGAGGACGCCACCTACATGGCGAAGTTCGCGGGCAGGGTGCTGGTGATCCACCGGCGCGACCAGCTGCGCGCCTCGGCGATCATGCGGCAGCGCGCCTTCGACAACGACAAGATCGACTTCCTGTGGAACAAGGTGGTGACGGAGGTCCTGGGCGACGAGGTGATCACCGGGCTGCGGCTCAGGGACACGGTCACGGGAGAGGAAAACACGCTTGAGGCGGGCGGGATGTTCGTCGCCATCGGCCACATCCCCAACACGGGGTTTCTGAACGGCCAGGTTGAACTCAAGGCAAACGGCTACATCGAGCTGCCCACCCCGTGGCGAACGGAGACATCCCTGCCCGGCGTGTTCGCCGCCGGGGACGTGATGGACGATTACTACCGTCAGGCCGTGAGCGCCGCGGGAACGGGCTGCATGGCCGCGCTGGACGCCGAGCGCTGGCTGGCGCACGGGGGCCCGGCGGAGAACGGCGCCTCGTAGCGAGCGGCCCGTGGACCAACTCCCCCCGGCATTCGAGCAGCGATGCATCCGCGCTGGAACGCGTTGCTC
>JAAXGM010000049.1 GCA_012267435.1 Gemmatimonadota bacterium | reverse complement strand
GGGTCCATGACGTCGATGTCGAAGGAGATATGCAGGTATTCGGGACCCTCGTTCGCCTGGTCGAGGACTTCCCGCATGACGTTCGTCCAGCCCTCCCGGTCGATCTCGGCCATCGTATGGTACCGGAGGCCGTTCGCGCGCATCCACTCGAAGCCCGCCGGCCCAGGCCAACTGCCGCGCAGTCCCACTTGGATGAAATTCCTGCCGAGAATGTGACCGTCATCGATGAGGCGGCGCACGGGCTGGGCGTGCGAGATCAGGTGGCCGTGCCGGGCGTCCCCCGCATCGTAGTGCGCGTCGAAATGGATGACGCCAACGTTCTCCCTGCCGTACACATCCGCGAGCCCCGCCACGTTCGCGAACTCGATCGAGTGGTCGCCCCCGATGATCACCGGAATGGCACCCGTTTCCGCGATCTCGCGCACCATGCGGCGGATCGGCGGCATGCTGCGCTCCACGCTCAGGTTGTCGATGGGCGCGTTGCCGTAATCGACCGCCGTGAGTTCGCTTCGCCACGAGATCATCGTCTCCATGCTGCCCACGCTGCGCCGCATGGCACGGAGCGCGGTCGGGCCCTCACCCGCCCCGCGGAACCCCACGCCCATGTCGACCGGGGCCCCCAGAAAGGCGACTTCGACCTCGCCCGCGACCAAGTCCTCGGGCGTGCGCGCGATCGGCAGCCCGAAGAAGGTGAGGACGGATCCGACCTGAATGGGTCCGGGCTCCCGCGGCGGATCGCCGGAGATGTCGCGGTCCTGCCACACCGCGAGGTTGGGGTCGCTCGCGTCGAGCCGGATGATGGCCGAGTCGGCCGGAAGAGGCTCCCGTTCGGGGGCGGAGTCGGCGTCGGTGTCCGCAACGGTGTCGGCCGGTGCATCCGAAGGTGCGACCTCGGCCGATTCCGGCGGTGGAACCTCGCAGGCCGTCAGCAACAGACCACACAGGAGGAGGGCGGCGGAAGACGGATGGGATGTCATGGCTTCGCTAGAATCCGCGGGCGGGCCGGGATGAGCAGGCATCGTCTCGCTGGGAAGCCTACCGGGCACCAGGCCGGGGGTCAAACGGACCGCCCGCTTGACGCGTCAGCGACATGCGTGCATTCACTATGTTCATAGTAGGTGGGTGCCGTGTTCATACTCGATGTGCCCCGTTTGGGAGTGACGCCACCCGAGCCAAGTGGAGGTGTGACCGCGATGGAACGGAAGCTGCGATCATGCGCCGTCGGCGGAACGTGCATCGCCGGAGGGCTGGTTGCGGTGTTGGGTACCACCGGCGTCCGCGCGCAGGACGTTGTCGATCTGCCGGGGGAGGATCTCCCGCTCTCAGCGGACTTGGAGCTGGTGTACCGGATCGGATCGGCCTCCGCAGGGGCGGAATGGGAGCAGTTCAGGTTCATCTCCGGCGTCGCGTTCGACGGCGAGGGCAACCTTCATCTGCTGGACGGAACGCGGCCGGAGGCGGCCGATCGCGTTGTCGTGGTGGACCCGACCGGTGGCTTCGTAAACGCCTTGGGGCGCAGCGGCGACGGACCGGGGGAGTTTCGCGCCGCGACCCAACTCTTCGTATGGGGGGAGGGGCGGGTCGTGGTCGAACGTGGCCGCCGTGCAAACGCGTCGTCGGCCTCCGAACACAGGGTGCACCTCGTCGGGCGGCGCGCATTCGGCACCGAAGAACGAGGCGTGAATCACCCACGCTGAACGAACGCTTTGATCGCCCGATCCCGTGGCACGTTGCCAATCGCAAGTTGATCGAACGCTTCCAGCACGTAGCGCTGCGTTCGGTACTCGCCGAACCGGCTCACCTGGTGCTGCTTCAGCGATGGGAACGACGAACTCGGCGGCGGGGCGTCCAGGATCCACTCGAGCTCGCTTCGATCCAGCCGGTACATGTGCGCGAAGATGGCGTCCAACTCGCACTGAGTTCGATGGCGACGCTCGTCGTCCCAAGGGACTGGCGGTCCGTCGTAGCCGAGATCCGCCGCGAATCCTCCAAGCTCATGGCTCTACGCTCATTCGTCGCCGTGGTGATGCCGCGGAGCGCCTGAAGCCACGCTCCGTGATCGATGTTGAGAAGCGGAGCCTTGTTGCTCACGGCGACGCCTCGGATGGTGGAGAAGATGGCTGTTCGCTGGTTTGTTTGGCGACCCTGATCTGGCTCGCCGTCGCGCGGAACAGCGAACGCCGCCGGTCGAACGACTCGTCCAGCCTTCGTTCCGCCGACTTCATCGCGCCCGGCAGCCAAGTGGTCGTGTACCACGGAGCCGCGCGCCCGGCCAGATCCTCCTCCAAGGTGGCGAGGATGCGTTCGGCGCGCCTCGTCGCCTCTCCCACGGCGAGGCCGGAACCGATCTGCACCGCGATCTCCTCGTGGAGGGGCAGCTTCTCGGACCGTTCCCGGTCGAGCACGTCGCGCACCGAGGATCCGAGCTGCACGCCCGTCTCCCCCAGCCAGACCGCTTGCAGGTGGCTCCGGATCAGGTCCTCGTTGGCCAGGTCGATGCTGGGCGGATTGACCTCGCCCGCCACCGCGCGGGTCGGATCGGCGAAGAAGTACTGGTCGTGCGGCGAGCGCGCCGCGCGATAGGTTACGACGAGCGCCGGCTGCCCGGCGTGATCGATCCGAGTAACGGATGCGTTCCGCGCCACTCCTCGTCGTCCTCGCAGCACTCCACGAGCCCCCGGTAGCTGATCTTCAGCAACCCGAGCTGCTCGATGTTGGGTGTTGTTGATCCGCCAGCCGCGTTGCAGATCGAAGTAGAGCCGGTAGCCGAGCACGTCGCGGAGCGCCTTCAGCGTGTCTTGCGCCTTGATGCCCTTCGCCAAGGGATTAGCCGAGTAGTCTGGAGGCTCCAGACGCAGGTGGGAGAGCATCCGTTGGGTCAGCATGTCGTCGGTCAGGGGCTCGCCCCCCGCGCTTCGCATGGCCGCGAGCAGCGCGCCGCGCAGCATGAGGATCTGCACGAAGTCGTTGAAATGGCCCGCCTGGAGGCTCGCGTCCTGTCGGTTGTCGGTGAAGGCCAGGAGCTACTTGGTCCGCTCGTCGAGATCGGTGCCGGGCAGGTGCTTGAGCGCGGACAGCGCGAGGATCGTGGTCGCGGAACTCCGGCCCTCGCTGGACAGCCCCGACAGCTTCGTGAACTCGTTCCTCACGGTGCCGTCGAAGCGGCGTCGCGGTCCGGATTGAGGCAGAACCGGAACGCTTTCGGGAGGTAGTACGCCCCCAAGCCGTCGGCCGTGACGGATCCCTTGGGATCGACCCGCACCCAACGGGGGCGGCGGCTGCGGAAATGCCGCTTCAGCCGCCCCTCGCCGCCGGGGTGTTCCAACCAGTCCTCCGGGTACCGGTCAAGATCCGAGGCGTCGAACATCCCCGCCGGATCGGGCACGAGGTAACCGTACTGGACATCCTCCTCGTCCGTGGACCGTTCGGACAGCCGCCCGGCTCGAAGCTCGGATTCAGCTGGATGAGCGGTGCGGGCCAGAACCGGCCCGCGGCGTAGGCCGCGTCCACCGTACGCGAGATGTCGGGGGCGCGTATGCGCGTGAAGCTACGGGAGAACCTCGAATACTCGGCAGCGAGCTCGTCGCGGAACGCGAAGACATCCACGGCGCGTGTCTACCGGCCCGTCGTCCGGGGAGCGTTGGCCCTCCTCGATCCGGGCGCAGCGCGGACGGATCACCTTCGTCCAGCGTTTCTCCTGACCGCGGGTGGGCGGAAGCGCTTCGCCTCCCGCGTCGCCGACCAGATCCGCTGCGAAGCCGCGGATGTCGTACGTGATGTCGATGTCCCCCGAAAACCTGCGGATTGCTCGCCACACCTTCGACAGGGAGGTGCCGCCTTTGAAGACCAGGTGCCTTCCGAACGGAGCTGCGAACAGGACGCCCAAGGTCGGCCACAACCCAGATGTCCTTCTCGAGCACGTAGGTTCGGTTCCCGCTGCTCCGCGCCGCCACTTGGAGGGCCTCGCGTCTCTGGTACGGCGAGAGTCTCTGGTAAGGCGCATCATCCATCGGCAAGACGAGCGCTCAGGGGTTCGGCCATCCATGCGGGCATGACAGCCCGCGCGGCGGAAAGCTCGCCCAAGTCCTCCCCGGAAAGCGTGGGCAGAACGGCGTCGAGGCTCTCCTCAACCTCTCGGGGGCCAAGCCATGCAACGGCACGGATGACCACCCCGGCGTTTCGGTGCGGCGCCGCCAGCTGCCAGCTTGGAGCGTGTCGCAGCTCGACTCGGTGCGCCCCGAAGTGCAGTATGCGGTCGGGTCCAGAGGTGAGGTAGACCGAGCGAACGCAGTTCTGGGTCGTCAGGCCCAGCCAGTTGGCCGAGTCGCCTCCGTTCGGGACGATGGTCTCGCCCCAGAGCGCCGAAAGGGAGGCGAGCGCCTTCCCGAGGCTCGGCGCGCGCCGTCCGAAGCGGGTCTGGATCGGCCGCATGTAGACGCCGCGGCAAATCCGCATGAGCCGCTCCGAGCCAACGAGGCGCGAGAGCGCCCGGCTCACGGCGGCCCGGTTGCCGAGGTGCAGGAGGTCCGCCGCCCGTATCGGCGTGGCCTCCGGCTTGGCGTCGGCGTACCCCATGATCCGTTCGGGCAGGCTCTTCATGGCTCCATTTCTCGGTCGGAATCCCGTCAATCAAGGTAACAGCCCCCCGCGGGAGCCCTTATCATCAAGATAACCGGGCGAGTGGCGTGCCGCCTCGCCCGGTGGAGTTGGCAAGTCACCGTCCGTTGCAGGGCCGCTGCTTCACCGGGCTCGCCCGAAGCGGGCACTCGGTTGAACCACTCCGCGGCCGGGTCGTCCGTGAGGCCGGTCCGGGATCGGGACTGGGGTGAGGTTCGGATCCGGTAGGAGATTAGGTGGGCCCGGGTGGAGTTGAACCACCGACCTCACGCTTATCAGGCTGCCGATCATCGGCGTAATTCCCGGCAAGAACTCTTCTAAGTCTAACCCGGACTTCGCGATCTGCCGTTCTTGCCGTGGAGAGGTGATCGGGATCCACCGGGCTGGAGTAGTGGGCAAATCGGGTCAATTGGCGGGCGTTTGCGTGGGCGGGTAACCCCTGTTTGCTGGCGGGCGGACGCGTTTCGCTTATCCATCCTCGTTCGGACGCTGGGAGACCCGCCGTCCGCACAAGGCTCCGATTCCGCCACGCCTCTCCGCATGGGGGAGGCAACCACGACCAGACACCCATCGACCCCCGGGAACGTCAGCGAAAGTCGTGCAGCTGCTTGCGGAGGAGGGCCGGGAGATTTCGGAGCGGTGGTCGCGGTCGCGGATCGCGCTGATCCAGCGTCGCGTATGGGCCTCCCCGGTGCCGGTTTCGGACGGCACACCACCGGCTCAAGATCCCGCAGCGCCTGAGCAGGTCGGAACTGCATCTCAGGCGCTCGGCCAAGGCCTCGCGGTCGTCCTCGACCAGCACCCTTCGGGGTGCCCGGTCGATGAACCGTAAAGCGGCGGCGTCGCGCTTGATGCCGAGCGAGGCCGTGCGCAGGTTCGTGCGGCCCTCCGTAACGATGACGCCCGGGAGGCTCCGTGCATCGGGGACGAGTCCCCGAGTGGACGCGGGTAGCGGAGCTTGAGCGGCATTCCCGGGACCGATTCTTGCACAGGCTGGCAGGCGTACGCTGGCCGGGATCATTCCCGGGATCGGGATGGCCCGTGGGCACCGTGAACTTCCTAGCTTGGCTGTTCTGGTGCGGGGCCGGAGGCGATGGGCCGACCCAAGCGCGCTGAACCGTCGCTGACGGTTCTTGGCGTGGACCGTCGGCTGTTCGTAACTGTGCGCGACGCTCGTGCTCCGGATCTGGAGCGCGACGGTCTCGCTGGTCGCGGGCGGCGCGGTGTTAGCCGCCTGCCACCGAGCGGGCTCGCTGGCGGGCCGCGGATCCACTCGGTCGCCGGCAGCACCCGCGCGACCCCGCTCGCCAAGCCCGGCTCCGCTGACACCCGTGTCAACCAGGTTGACAGTCCTACGACACCAGAGTAGATGCATGCGGTCGTTCGTGCCGCCGGGGCGGTCGCGGAGAAGGGAGCTAACGGGTGCGGGGACGATTTCGGGTGCCAATTCGGGGGAACGTCGCGGCCGTGATCGCGACGTGCGGAACGGCGGTTCCAGTCGCCGCGCAGGAGGGCCGGCTGGTGCTGGCCGAATCCGGGCGGCGCGTCTTGTCCGCTGACGTGGTCGTGCGCGGCGGCGCTTTGTCACCCAAGGGAGCCGGTATCTCTTTTGGAGCGCCGATACGGTATGGGTCGCCTCATCGGATGACCCCGCCGTACGCGCCGTTTGCCCGGACGTTGTCCGCGCACCCTTGAGTGCCGCCTTCGTGGAAGACGGTCTCCTGTCCGAAACCGCCACCATCGAGATCCTCGACGGCGGGCCGGGGGGGACAGCGGCGCTTCGGCTCATCAGCTTCTGGGGCGACGAATGCCGGGTGACGCCGTGGCGCGCCCAGGAGCCGAACCCGCCTGCCGTTCGCGGCCCGAGTGGTTGGGTGTTCGTGGGTGGCACGGCCCCAGGCGCGGATGCCGAAAATCCTACGAGCCGAATCTCTTTGCTCGGGGCCGGCGGCGATCCCTTCTTCCAGCAAGCGATCGAGCTGCGGAGCCCCTGGTCCGACAGCGCGGCGGTGTTCGTGTCGCGTACGCCGCGCGGGGTCATCGTTTCATCCCGCCTCTTCCCCTTCGCATGGTCGGCCGTTGCGGAGGACAACCGCATATCGGCATCCGGCCGCTTCCCCGCCGGAGACGAGGCCTACTATTCGAGCGACCCATGGGTGGCTACCGGGGTGTTCGCGCTCGACATCGGCTTCGTGCAGGTTCTGGCCGATCTTGCATCCGACCGTCGCCACCTCGTCATCTACGACCCGTCGGGTGCGTTCACGCGCCGGCGGGTCATCGACGTCCCGTTCGGGATTCTCGACACCGCGCCGTCCCGGCGGCAGTTGCTGGCCCTCCGCCGGACGGACCGCGTCGAGGTACTCACCTACGAGTGGACATGGCACCACACCGGGCCAGAAAACAAGTCAGAACCCGAGACCAAGGAGCGCAAGTATGCTGAGCAAGAAGATCTCCAACTGGATGATCGCGGTCGCGATCATGCTCGGCGTCGCCGCCGTGACGCCGGACACCGCCCAAGCGCAGATGTGGGATTTCGATTGCGCAACGTGCGACAACTTCACGGGCATTTGTAACGGCGGTGGATCCGGCGTCAACGACCGCTGCGTCATGGGCGTGGATTGGGATGACGGCACGTTCTTCTGCGCCTCATGGGGTCGCCTGTGGTGCGATCCCCGCATCTCTTTCGACGACTTGGGTGCGGACGGTGCGGTCCTTCGGGAGCGAACGTACGCGTCTTCCGCGTCCCATGGATCCGGTATACACGCTTCCCAGCTGGAGCACGTCCGCGATTGCAGGAACCGCATTGTGGTGAGGTCGTACGGTTCCGACGAGGCGGAGGACATGCGGCGGCGGACGGAGTCGATCGTGATCTGAGGCCGCTCGGGGTCGCCGGTCGCCGGAGCGGATCGTGGCTCGGTGAATCCTCCGATTATCGGCGGCCCCGATGCACAAGGGGAGGTCGGATGACGTTTAGGGTGGTTGCCATCGTGGCGGTTCTTGCCCAGACATCGGGGCTTGCGGCGCAGGAGCGCCGCGACACGCTCGTCGTGGTGTCCAGGCTGGCGGTCCCGGACAGCGTACCTCTCACGTACATCGAGGAGCTGGTTCCCTCGCCGGACGGGTCGATCTATGTGCTTGATGCCCGGACGGAGGGTGCCTTGGCGTTCGGTCCGGACGGGGCCTTCCGGCAGCGCATCGGGCGCCGGGGGGAAGGTCCGGGCGAGCTGCTCGCTCCGTGGCGCCTCGGATTGCTGGGGCGGGACACGCTGTGGGTTGTGGACGCGGGGCGGCCGCGCGTCAATCTGTACGATGCCTCAACCGGGGAGAGTCTTGCCGACTTCGGCCCCGCCACGTGGGATGCCGCGGCCGTCGGAGGCGAGCCCGTCCGACCGTTTGCCGTTCTCGCGAATCACCGGGTGCTCGCTTTCAGGTGGGCGGAGAGGAACGCCCTGGCGGAGTTGCTCTCATATCCAGTCGACCGCGAGGCCGCTCCGGAGGGCGGACTGCTCTCGCTCCTAGATCTTAGGGACCGATCCCTCGTGGCCCAAGTACCGACGGGCGACGGCGGCTTGCAGTTGCGCAATCCGTTTTCTCACAGCGACATGCTGGCCATCGACCCTTCCGGGGGCCACGTGGTGGTCATCCGACGGCCGCACCCTACGGGCTCGCCCGCGTTCTTCACGGCCGAGCGCCGCGACGTGCGGAGCGGCACCGTGGACACGGTCCGGGTTCCGTACGAGCCGCGTCCCCTCAAAGCCGGAGAGGTCCGGGCGTGGGCGGAGGATCTCGGACCCGTGGATAGGATGGTTGAACTCGGCGTATTCCCCAGCCGTGCGGCGGGGGTCGACGCAGTGCTGGGAGCGCTCGGGGCGCCCCGGCACTACCCGCCGGTCGAGAATCGTGGCCGCGGCATCGTGGACGAGGGCGTGCTCATGGACCCCGGGGGCTGGATGTGGTTTCAACTCCACCATCCTGCCGACGGCGCGAACGAGTGGATCCTCGTCTCCGGTAACGGTGGTGCAGGCGAGGTGTCTCATGTGACGGTCCCCGATGGTGTCCGGCTGCTCGCCGTCCGCGGGGACCGGGTGTGGGCGGAGGTCCGGGATGCGTTGGGGAGGCCGGCGGTCCACGTGCTACGAATCGAGCGCGGCGGCAGATGACCGCTTGGCGCGCACTCGTCCGCGCGACCCTCGGGCTCGCGCTGCTGGCGGCTCCGGCCGCCGGGCAGGAGGCCGCGGTGCGCCTGGCAGGCGTCCTCGTGTCGGCGCGCGACGGCGCGCCGGTGGACGGTGCGGTCGTGTCGCTCGTGGACATCGACGAGGCGGTTTTGGGACAAGCGCTCTCGGATGGAGACGGCGTGTTCAGCCTGCCGCCGCCGCCGCCCGGGGCGTACCGGGTCCGTGTGGCGCGGATCGGGTACGAGTCGTGGACCTCCGGCCCGATCCGCATCGACTCCGCGCAGGGATCCGGCCCGCTGCGCTTCGAGATCCCCGTGCGGCCGGTGGCGCTGCCGGATCTCATGACGACCGCGCAGAACGACTGTCCGACGACGCCCGAGGAACGGAGGAGGGCGTTCGAGCTCTACGAATCGGTTCTCCCCATCCTTGCCTCCGTGTCGCGCACGGAGGACCTGGGCGCGCTGCGGATGCGAATGGTTCGACCGGTAAAGGTGTGGAGGCGCGGGCAGTTCCTGTACGGGTACGACACCACCATGGTCCTGTCATCGAGGTCCCTGCCCAACGCGTCGCCCGAACACCTCGCGGCAAACGGCTACGCGGAGGCGATCAACGACACGCTAACGACGTTCTACGCCCCGGACGGGGACGCGCTGGCCTCTCCGGGCTTTCTCGCGACGCATTGCCTGAGCACGGCGAAGGCCGGGGATGAGGTCACCGCCGGGCTGGCCTTCGAGCCCAGGCCGGGAAGGGCGGACGTCGTCCAAGTGGCGGGCGTCCTGTGGATCGACACCGTGGCCACGGAGCCGCGGGAGCTTGAGTTCCGGTACGCGTCGCTGCGCCCCTTCCTGCGCCTGCATTTGGAGCCCCCTCTGAGGGCGGAAATTCAGTCCCGCTTCCGCCGCCCCAGATTCGGCCGAACCAGGATCGTCGAGTCCTTCTTTGGCGGGAGCCTCCGATTCGGGAGGATCGCCGGCGACCGATGGGTGATTCGGGAGTGGAGGATCGACCGACCTATCCTCCGCTACGAACTCATGACCGGCGTTCACATGGGGACGTCCGTCACACCGGTGGCCATTCGCGTGACGACCAGCGGGGAGGTCTTGGAGGTCGTCCCGCCTTAGTCGATGGAGTGGACGCCCCCTCCCGACGGCATCCGTTTCCGCAGTGCCGTCGGACAAGATGTCGAACAGCTTGCGCGAATAGGGTGTGTATACGTGACCACCGGATTTGGACAGCCCGCTGATGATTTCGTCCTCCAGCGAGCTGTACGCCGAGCCGAAGGCATCCCGATCATAGCCTGTCCGCTCAACTTCCTGTAGACCGGCAGTCCCACGTTGGAACTGGCCACTGCAATAGCTCAGCGCACCTCCGTCGGGATCTGTGGGGTAGGCGGGTCGCTAACGGCCCACATCAAAGCAGGAGATCACGTAAGTCTAACTGGGACTGCACGATCTGCCACTCTGCCGTCTCGTCCTGTCCGATTCTTCCTTCTCGCAATTGCACGAAAACCGGAACTGATTGGCGGGAACCCCCAAGCCACCTTTCCCGGACCCCACTTCCCGTGGCATACCTGCGAGCACGGAGGAGGTATCAATGCTTTGGAGCGGGCGTTTGGTTCTCGACCGGCGCATTCACGTCACGGGTTCGCCATCCAAGAACCACCGGAGCCGGGCAGCCAAGCGTTCGGCGTCGGTTGTCTCGCATTCCCAAATGACTAGCGACGTCCATCCCATCCGCTCAAGCGCCTCGTAGCGCCGATGATCGCGCAAGACGTAACGGTAGCCGTCTCGCAACCCCTCCAGCAACTCTACCATGATTCGCTTGGTCGCTGGCGCGTGGCGCCCGTGTCGTTGACGCTCTCCGTGTCGATTCGTGGGGTTTGCTGGTTCCTCCAGCGTTCACATTGCGATGCCGACATCGAGGGTCATCGCTCGAATCCTCCCCGGCCGTGCTCGGGCCTCGGGGCCGGGGAGGCCGGCTGGGAATGCGGGTGATGCTCGGGCCGCGCTCCCGCCCCCAAGTCCCTTCGCGCTCCCTCACCTGCCGTGTGTGCCGCTCCACGTCCCGCAGGCCGCCAATCTCCACCGAATACTACGCTCGTGCTGGAGGTCAAGGGCGACTTCTGCCATCAGATTCGCGGCATCCTCGAAGACGCCGGGCGCGCGGACGACTACCTCGAAATCGGGCTCGGCGGCTCGCTCCAGTGGAACCCGCTCGACGATCCGCTGCTCGACTCCTACTCGCTCGCCTACGGCGTGGCCTCCCTGATCAACCAACTCTTCGGCAAGTCCAGAGAACCGTTCTGGCAACAGGCGTACACGAACCTCGTCCGGTGGATCGTCGAGTTGCACCGCCTCCTGCCTGGAGGCTGGGTCACCCTCCAAGACATCTACCGCTGCACGGTGGACGCGGAGCTTCTGGCTCGGAAGATCCGCGAGGCCCGGGACCTGGCGGACCGGGTATCCCCGGTCGATGCCGTCATCCCCGACGACACCATGATCGCCCACGCCGACGCGCTGAAGGAATGGGACTGGGATCCGGTCGGCTCCGACCGGGTGCGCTCGCGGCTGGACGCCAAGCTGCGGGCAAAGCTGGCGAAACTCGAAGTCACCTACGCGGTGGAGCCGGCCGGGGGCCGCGCGGGCGGCGAGTACCGGGAGCGGGTCGAGGCCATCGAGCGTTGGTATGACAAGGACTGGTCGGCGCTCGACGCCAAGCTCCGCACCTCGATCGTCGAGGGGATCAGCGTGTTCCTCTCGCTCTTCGACCAGCCGGACGTGGCGGGCGTGTTCTGCCCGCCGCCGCCGAAGGACGACCCCCCAGCCGCACGGACGGACATCGACGAAGGGGAGGAGGTCCCTGACGTCCCGACCATGCCGGGCCTCCGCCGACGCCTGCCGCCGCTCTCCGAGTTGATCGAGGGCGGCAGGGTGCTGGCGCTCAACATGCCCGCCGGGGCCAACCCCGCCCTGGCCCGCGCCATCGGCGTCCTGCTCAAGAGCGCGTGGATGCAGGCGCTGCTCCGGAGGCCCGCCGAGACCGCTCGCCGTTCGGACCGGTACATGCGGCCCGCCGTGTTCATCTGCGACGAGTATCAGGCGTTCGCCACCGTCGGCCAGGACGACCCGTCCGGCGACGAGAAGGCGTTCGCGCTCACGCGCCAATGCCGCTGCATTCCCATAGTCGCCACGCAGTCGCTCTCCTCGCTCCGCTCCGTGCTCCCGTCGGGTGAGGCGTGGCGCACCCTCGTCCAGACGCTCCGCACCCGGATCTTCCTGTCGCTGTCCGACGAGGCGTCGGCCAAGGCCGCGTCGGAGATGTGCGGGAGCGTCATGAAGACGCGCGCCTCCTACACGTTCACCGAGACCACCGGCAGACCCGAGTTCTCGCTCCTGTCCGGGCGCGCCGGGGGCGGCCGCGGCACCATCGGCGCGAGCAAGTCGTTCCGCCGACAGAGCGAGCCGGTGTTCACGCCGCGCGAGTTCGGGCTGCTCGCCAACTACCAAGCCATCTGTCTTCCCTACGACGGCGTCGAGTCGCTTCCGGCCCGGCGCGTCTACCTCAAGCCGCACCACCTGCCGAAGGAGACGGGTTACTGGCGGCTCCGCGAGGAGGGCCGGATATGAAGCGCGCCAGCGGCGTCGGCCATCTGACCCCGTTCCTGCCGGGTCTGGAGAAGCTGCTCGAAGACCCCGGGGTCTCCGAGATCATGATCAACGGACCCGGTAACGTCTGGGTCGAGCGCGGCGGCCACCTCGAACCCCACGAGGCGCCCGAGCTAACCGCGGCTTGGCTCCACCGCGCGGCCATCCACATCGCCCGGCCGCTTGGGCTCGATCCCGCCGCCCGGCCCATCCTGGACGCTCGGCTGGAGGACGGATCGCGGGTCGCCATCTGCACGCCGCCCGCGAGTCCCGAGGTTGCCATCACGATCCGCCGGTTCGGGGGCCGGGCATTCTCCGCCGAGGATCTCGTCCGCATGGGCTCGCTGCCGGAAGACATCCTCGAAGCCGCGAGGGACACCCTTCTCGCCCGCCGGAACGTCCTCGTGTCCGGCGGCACGGGATCGGGCAAGACGACGCTCCTCAACGCGCTGATCGAACTCCTGCCCGAGCACGAGCGCATCGTCGCCATCGAGGACACGCTCGAACTCAGGATCGACCGGGCGAACTGCCTCCGGTTCGAGGCGGGGGCCACGCTCTCGGAGACGCCCGTCGAGATCCGCGACCTGGTGCGCCACGCNNCGTCGTCGGCGAGGTCCGGGGCGGAGAGGCCGCCGACCTGCTCCAGGCCCTCAACACCGGACACGGCGGGTCGCTCACGACCATCCACGCCAACAACGCCCGCTCCGCGCTGTCTCGGCTGGCCAGTTGCGCCATGCAAGCCGGGGACGCGCTCCCCTGGGAAGTCACCTGCCGGGGCGTCGTGGACGGCATCGCGCTCGTGCTGCACATGGCCCGCCGCGGAGGCCGGCGATTCGTCGAGGACGCACTCGAAGTGCGCGGCTACGACGCGGCGACCGGCCACTGGATCACCGCCCCGCCTGGAGCGGCGCCCGGGCCGCAACCGGAAGGAAGAACCCACACCCACCCACCGAAGGAGGTGAACCCATGAGAGGCATCGACGGAACCATCCGGGTCGAGACGTTCGAGGACTTCGACCGCGAACTCGCCCGCGATGGAGGCGAGACGCTCGAAGTCGAGGCCGAACTGGCCGAGGAGTACGGCCTCTTCCCCGAGGACGTGGGGAGCGAGGACGAGATCGCNNCCGGGGCGGCAACAGCCTGCACCTCGCCTCCGTGCAGCAGGAGATGGGCTACGGCGACGTGCGCTGGGGCACCTACCGACAGATCCGGAACCGGGGCGGACAGGTCAGGAGGGGCGAGCGCGGCACCCGCATCCTCTCCTTCCAGGACAGGAAGAGGATCGCCGTCACCGACGAGCAGGGTCGGCCCAAGCGGGACGCCGAGGGCAAGCGGGTCTACCGGTACGAGAAGCTCAAGGCGCCGTTCGTGCGCCAGTACACGGTGTTCAACGCCGAGCAGGCCGACGGGCTGCCGGAGCGGGCCAACCCGACGCCCGAGCCGCTCTGGAAGGCCCACCAGGAGGCAGAGAGGGTGATGGAGGACGGCGGCGTCCCGGTCCGCCACGTCGCGGGCGACCGCGCCTACTACCACATGAAGCGCGACGAGATCGTGCTGCCCGAGCGCGGGCAGTTCCCCTCGGCCAACCACTACTACCAGACCGCGCTCCACGAGCTGGGCCACAGCACCGGCCACGAGAGCCGGATGAAGCGCGACACCCTCATCGAGGGGATCAACAACGGGTTCGGCTCGCCCGAGTACGCCCGCGAGGAGCTCAGGGCCGAGATCAGCGCGATGATGATCGGAGAGCGCGTCGGTGTCGGGCACGATCCGGCGCGTGGCGCGGCCTACGTCGAGGGCTGGATCCAAGCGCTTGAGGAGGACCCCAGAGAGATCCGGCGCGCGGCAGCCGACGCGCAGAAGATCTCCGACTTCGTGCTCGACCGGCACCGCGAGCGCCTCGCGGCCCGCGACCCCGTCGCCGTGGCGGCGGTCCGGACGCCCGCGCAGGGACCGCGGAGGATCGTCGTTCCCGTGCCCCGGATCCCTGTCCCCGAGCGCGGCTTCGGGCCGAGCCGCTGAAGGACCGATGAGAGGAAGGGAGATGTTCGGCCGCACGGCCGAACCGGACCCGCACCCCGCCGCGCCACCCAGCCGCAACAGCCAACGCTTGCGGGACGGCCACCGCCGAGAATACGCTGCGAGACGGGCGCGCGGGTCCATCTCCCATCAAGACCGCTGTGCCGGGGCGCTGACCGACATCGGCGTCTTCGGCGCGGTCTCCTACCGGGATCTCGCCGAGGAGCGCTTCGGCGGCCACCCCCACACCACCCGTCGAGCCGTCAACACCTGGATCCGCAAGGGATGGGTCCAAGAGCACCGGGCCACCGGACCGAAGGGCAATCCGTTCAAGATCCTCTCGCTCACCCAAAGGGGTGTCATTAAGGCCCGGAAGATAGCCGCACGGCGCGGCATGGACCCCGCGCAAAGGATCCGCACCCCACGCATGCGGCCCGCGGAGGCCGGGCACGACACCGCCATCTACCGCGCCTGCCGGAAGGAACGCCAGCGCCTCGCAGACCAGGGAGCCACGGTCAGGCGCGTCCGGCTCGACGCCGAACTCAAGAGCGCCGTCGCGCGAGCAAGCGAGGCCGTCCGGCTCAAGCACGGCAGACGGGCCGCCGATGCCGAACGCCGCCGCATCGTCGGCGAACTCGGACTTCCGCTGGACGACACCGGCAAGGTGCTCTACCCGGACGCGCAGATCGAGTACGAGGACGCCGAAGGGCGGACCGGTCGCGTCAACGTCGAGGTCTCGTCCGGCAACTACCGCGAACCGGCCCTGCGCGCGAAGGCCGCCGCCGGGTTCGCTCTGCACGCCAACGGACCCGCGGCGGCGGGGCTTCTCCGCAGGCTCGGCCTGGGGAGCGACAACGGCTCCTGGCTCAAGGGGCCGGCTGATCGCGATCCCGCGTCCGTCGAACTCTGACCCGGAAGGAGACACACGATGCAGCCATGGAAGATCAGCGCCGGGCTCACCGCCGCACTCGCGGGCTCGGCGTTCCTCATCGGCGGTGCCCGCCTCGAATACCTCGCGCCCCACTGGCCAAGGGTCCTCGCGGAGCACGGAGTCGCGCTCACGCTCCACATCGCGCTTGTCCTCACCGCCGTCGCGGCCGCGATCTACGTCGTCGCCCGCACCACGGGACTCGCCGACCTCGGCCGCCGCGTCGATCTCGCCGAACGATCGGTCCGGCGCGGCGAGGGGGACGCCGGGCTCGCGGACTCGCTGCGCCGGGATGCGCGGGGAGACTGGGAATGAGGCGCAAGCGCGGACCGAAGACCGGGCCCGCATCCGTGGGGGGTCTGCCCGCCGACTGGCGGAAGCGGGCCAAGGCGCTCCGCCGATACGGCGGCGACACTCCGGCCACCGCGATCGAGCGCTGCGCCGACGACCTCGAAACCACCCTCGTCGAGAGGGACGAGACCACCTTTTCGCTGGTCGAGGCCGCACGCGAGAGCGGATACTCCGCCGACCACCTCGGAAGGCTCGTCCGCGACGGCAAGATCCCCAACGCGGGACGACCCGGCGCACCGAGAATCGCGCTGAAGGATCTTCCCCGGAAGGCGCACGCTCCGAGCGCACCGCGACTGGCGGAGGAGTCCCGACGCGGCGAAGTTTCAAACGTGCAGATCGTGGAGTCCATCATCGCGAAGGAGATCGATTGATGGCCAACACGAGACGTGACCGGCGCGCCTACAGCGCCGGCGAGTGGGGCCGGAACCGGGT
>JAAXGM010000048.1 GCA_012267435.1 Gemmatimonadota bacterium | reverse complement strand
CGTAGTACACCTTGCGCAGCACGTCGTCCGGAAGCCCCATGCCGTAGAGCTTCCAGAAGGCGTGGTAGTCCCGGTAGTAGTCGAAGTACTCGTCCTCGGTCTCGAAGACGCGCCAGTAGTAGGGATACTCGTCGGGCTGGAAGGAATCCTTGCCGAAGAGGATGCGGTCCTGGTACCGGACGAAGAACTCGCGCGCGAAGCGGGGCTGTCGTCCCAGGTCGTAGAGCACGGCGCCGACCTCTCCGTGGACGTTGGGGAAGCGGTCGAAGAGGTCGCCCAGGCGGGCGAGATCCTGCGTGTGCCATCCCATGTGCGCCAGAACCCAGGTCGTGTTGGGATGCTTCGCCAGCATCCGGTCGCGCTCCGCCATCAGCTCCTCGAAGGACGGGAAGCGCTCCCGGTCGAAGAAGCGGCGGTTGGGGAAGATGGCCAATTCGAGCCAGCGCTCGTTCTCGTAGTCGAGGGGCTCGAAGAACTCGGCGGGATCGGCGGTGTGGATGAAGACCGGGATCCCGAGGCGGGCGGCGGTCTCCCAGACGACGTCGAGCTCGGGGTCGTCGAGTTGGAGGCGGGTGCCGTCGGCTTTGCGGGTCGTGAGCCCGAACTGCTTGCCGATCTCGCCGATGCCCACCGCGCCGGCGCGCACGTCCTCCTCCAGCTGGGCCGCGATGCGGACGCCGGAGCCGGGACCGACGTCGCGCAGGTCGAGCGTGGTGAAGAACACGAAGCGGTCCGCATGCCCGGCGGCGCGCACCGCCTCGATCTGCCGGGTGAGGCGGCTGCCGGAGCTGCCCCGCGCCTGCACGATGACCTGGAGGTTCAGGTCGTCCATCGCCGCCACCACCCGCTCGATCGTGGCGGGGTCGGCGAGCGACGGAGGATGCCCGTGGAAGTCCACGGCCGGGTACTTCGCGCGCGGCACCGGGTTCTCCGGGACCACGAGGGTGGAGCGCGGCCGATACTCGACGATGCTCGGGGGCGGGAGGGTCGGCTGCGCGAAGCTCGGCCGACGACCCTGCGCGGCCAGCGCGGCGGGCAGGAGAAGCAGCGCGGCGATCGGGGCGGTTCGGCGCATGGTGGCGCTCCGACGTGGGAGGATCGGGCACACGGGTCGAGATGCGGATTGCGTCCCCGGCGCGGAGACCGTCGACCGAGACGCTTGTCGAAACTTGGGGAGAGGAGCCGGTGCCGGCCATGCCTCCCGGAGGAATCAACGCGAACACGTTCCGAGAGCCGGGGATGGCGTGCCATGTTGGCGGGTGTCCGGCATCCGCGCAGCCCGCCTTGGCCGCGGTTCACCGCGCGGACGGGTCGCGATGTCGCGATAATCCCCGTTGTCCGCCATTCGCGGGCCAAAGTGGCGGACAACCGACGCGCGGATTGGCCAGTTGCGAGGGACCGTGCCATGTTGCGGTTGCCCGCTTGCGAACTCCCCAACAGCCGGCCGGTCCGGCCCCCGGCCCATGCAGTCCCGGAGATCATCATGATCGGATCGTCGTTCGCCCGGAGCGCTTTCGCCGCGCTGGTCGCCCCTCTCCCGCTCGCCCTCGCCGCGCCCGTGGCGGCTCAGGAGCCGGTGACCTGGGAGGAGGACCTGGTGTTCAACACCTTCTCCATCATCGGCATCGACCCCGCGACCGGCGAGTCCGGGGTGGCGGTCACCACGCGCGTGGCCTGCGTCGGCAACGCCGTCCCGTGGGTGCGGCCGGGGGTGGGCGCGGTGGCGACCCAGGGGGGCACCCGACTCGAGTACGGTCACGACCTCCTCGACCTTCTGGAACAGGGTTTGGCCCCCCGGGAGGCGATGGACCGCGTGGTGGCGGCGGACGAGGGGCGGGAGCGGCGGCAGGTTGGGGTGATCGACATGCGGGGTCGGTCGGCCCAGTGGACAGGCTCCGGCCAGTACGGCGCCGAGGACCGGGGCGATTGGGTCCGGGAGCGCGCGGGCCTCAACTACGCCGTGCAGGGCAACTCGCTGGTCAGCACCGCCGTGGTGGACTCGGTGGCCGTCGCGTTCGAGAGAACGGAGGGGTCGGGGCGCCATCTCGCCGACCGGCTGATCGAGGCCCTCCACGCCGGGCAGGTGCTGGGCGGGGACGGCCGCCACGGCCGCACCCAGTCGGCCGCGGTGCTGGTCGCGGACCCGCGCCCGGGCATGTCGCGCCGCCAGGACGGGGTGACCACCGACATCAACGTGTGCGAGCACCCCGAACCGATAAAGGAGGTGCGGCGCATCTACGACACCATCTCGGAGACCCTCGGTTTCCGTAATCTGCGGCAGTTCGCGGGCCGCGACGTGCTGCAACTCAAGGTGATGCTGCACGCGCTGGGGTATTACCGGCCGGGCTCGCCGTCTCCTTCCGCGGAATCGGAGGACGCGCTCCTCTATGATCGCGAGACGGTGCGGGCCGTGGACGCCTTCCGTGCGGCTCAGGCCTGGCAGACCTCCGTGCCGGGATGGGTTGACGCGAACACCATCGCTCGGCTGTGGAGCCGGCTGGAGGAGGCCGGGGTCGCCGACGAGGTGCGCCGGCGGATGCGGGAGATGGTGCGGGTGAGGCGGTAGGAGGACCGGCGACTCGCACCGACCCGGTGAATCCGGCGCGGCCGGTGCCGTCGACGATGGTGGCGCCCCGGATCACGAATGCGTCCTCGCCGACGGAGACCGGTGCCTCGCCATTGCCGCCGCAGGCGGCCGGCAGAGGAGCCAGGGGGTTCCGCGGGGTTATATTTCAAGTTCGGCGTTGGGGAGGTGCCGCCGGCGTTCGAGAACGCGCGATGCGGGGAAACCGGGAAATGACCGAATCACCATGGGAAAAGGACGCGGGTTCCCGCCTCCTCGACTACCTGCACGCCGCCCGTGACCGGATGCGCGACCTGCTGCAACGGCTGGTCGAACTCGAGTCGCCCTCCATGGTGGCCGCCTCGCAACGTCCCGTGCAGGCCCGCCTGCGCGAGGCGCTGGGCGACATCGGGTATCGATCCCGGATCCTCGCGGGCCGGACGACCGGGGGAACGCTGTATGCCTCTCCCCGCGAGCGCCGCCATCCCGCCCCCTACCAGCTCATCCTCGGGCACACGGACACGATCTGGCCGGTGGGTACCCTCGAGGAGATGCCCATGCGGATGGACCGGGGGCGCCTTTACGGACCCGGCGCCTTCGACATGAAGGCGGGCCTGGTTCAGGGCGTCTTCGCCGTGGAGGCACTCAGGCGCTGTATCGGCGACCCCGAGGTCACGCCGGTCTTCATCTACAACTCCGACGAGGAGATCGGCAGCCCGGATTCCAGGGAGCATATCGTGCGGCTGGCGATTCGGGCGGACCGGGCGCTGGTGCTGGAGCCGTCCATGGACGAGAACGGCAAGCTCAAGACGACCCGCAAGGGGGGTGGGGATTTTTCCGTCCACGTCACCGGCGTGGCGGCGCACGCGGGGCTTGAACCCGAGAAGGGAGTGAGCGCGATCCTGGAACTCGCGCACGTGATCCGGAAGCTGCACGCCCTCAACGACCCCGTCCGGGGTGTGAACGTCAACGTGGGCACCATCGAGGGCGGGATTCGCCCCAATGTGATCGCGCCGGAGGCGAGCGCCGAGGTGGACGTGCGCGTGCCCACCCTCGCCGACGCGCGCAGGGTCGAACTGGCGATTCGCGCCATCGAGGCCACGGCGTCCGGGGCTTCGGTCGAGATCCGGGGCGTGATGGACCGTCCTCCCATGGAGCAGACCCCGGGCAACCGCCGGCTCTGGGAGCTGGCGCGGGAGGCCGGAGCGCAGCTGGGACTGGAGATGGAGGAGTCGTCCTCCGGCGGAGGGTCGGACGGCAACACAACGAGCCTGTACACGCCCACCCTCGATGGTCTGGGCGCGGTCGGAGCGGGGGCACACGCCAGCCACGAGCACGTGGTGCTCGAGCGCATGCCGGAGCGGGCCGCACTGGTCGCCCTGCTGCTCGCCGCGCCCTCGATGCTGCCCTACGGGGCCGAGGCCTGAGGACCGGGTTTCTCCAGTCCTTCCATCAACTCGCGCCCGCCCCGAGCGCGGGTGACGAGGCGCCCGGCCGCCGGCGCGTCAGAGCCGCTTCACGCCTCCTCGTCCGCGACGGACTCACGGGTGCGCAGGTGGCGCAGCGCCAGTCCCGCCAGCAGGACGGCCAGCGCGATCCAGATCAGCCAGCCGATGTCGAGCAGCATCCCCGCGAGTCCAAGCCCCGCTCCCACGCACATGAGCGCGACGCGCGCGCGCAGGTGGCGGTCCTCCCGGGGACGTGAGCGGCTCGCAAAGATGAACGGCACGGTCAGGCCCGCTTCTTGCGCTCGAGGAATCCGCGCACCCCTTCCCGGCAGGTGTGCGTAAGGCGGGCGGCGACGTTGACCTGGGCGGCCCGTCGAACGCCTTCCTCGAAGTCGAGACCATCGAGATCGTACAGCAGCGCCTTGGAGAGAGCGATGGAGGAGGGGGCGCGGCGGGCCAGCTCTTTCGCATACGCGGTAACCGACGCTTCGAAGTCGTCCGTGGATATCACCCGGGTCGCGATCCCCCATGCCAGGGCATCGGCGGCGGAAAAGCGTTCGCCGAGGGTCGCCAGCTCGAAGGCGCGCCCTTCGGACACCTTGCGCCGGAGCAGGGTCATCACCAGGGCGGGCACAAAGCCCAGGTGCACCTCCGGGTAGCCCAGCTCCGCATCCTCGCGCGCCAGGACCACGTCGCACGCGGTCGCCAGGCCGCAGCCACCGCCGAGTGCCCGGCCGTGAACCGCCGCCACCACCGGTTTCGTCAGCTGGCGCATATGAACGAACAGATTGCCCATGCGGAGTGCATCGGCATGGATCCGGTCGGGCCCCAGGCTGGTGATGTGATCCATCTCCACCAGATCCGCGCCGGCGCAGAAGTCCGGTCCGGCGCCCCGCAGCAGCACGACGCGCACGGCGGCGTCGTTGCGCGCCCCGACGAGTGCGGCGTCGAGCGCCTCCACCATGCGCGAATCGAGCGCATTGCGCTTGTGGGCGCGGTTGAGCGTCAGCGTCAGCACCCGGTCATCAATCCGGGAAAGAAGGCGCTCTTCCACGCTCATGAGGAGGTTTCGTCCGTGCACGGGTACGGGGGTTCCCTGCCCCGCCCCCGCACACGCCCGGCGATCTCGTCGGGCACTTCCACGTCCATGCGCAGCAGGGCAGTCGAAAACACCTTTCCCTGGGCGTCCATCATCAGCGAAACGGTCCCCCCGCCCCCGAGGGCCCGGGGCAGCACGAAGTTGAGGGCGTGCAGGTTGGGAAGCTCGTAACGGACCACCTTCCCTTTGACCATGTCGCCGAAGTGCTCCTGCACCCGCCCGGCGGTCAGCGTCTCGGCGAGCAGCGGATAGTGCTCGGGCTCGTAGGCCACCACGCCGATGTTTACTACGTCGCCCTTGTCGCCCGAGCGCGCGTGCGCCAGTTCGACCAGTTTGACGGCCGCCATGGCTAAGGTCTCCCGGGGGTTCCGCGCCCGCTTGCTCCGATCCGGAATGCGAGCGCCCGAGAGAAGATTGCAGCCTCGGACTCGGAATGGAAACGGTCGGCGGTCATCCGGAGCCCGGGCCGGCGGCGCCGTGGGACGGATTCCCACCCGCCTCCCCGTCGAGCGACGCTCATGCCTCGCGCGTCTCCACGCGCACGAAGGGGTCCACCGCCTCGCGCGGCACCAGGGCGGGCCAGAAGGCCGCGACTTCACGCACGCGCGGGCGCCCTTCCCCAAAGCCGGTCACCGAGGGTGGGCCGGTCAGTACCAGCGGGGCGATCTCACGGGTGAAGCGCTCCACGGCGGCGCGCTCCCCACCGCGCACCGCCACCCGCAGCTGCACCTCGGGCTGGTCCGGCGGCGGCGGGCCCGCCAGCGCCCCGTGCGTTGAGTCCCATCCCACCAGGTCGGCGCGCATCTCGTCGAATCGGAGCCCCAGCCGGTCGAGGCGGGCCCGCAGGACGCGGGCCGCCGCGCGCGCCTTGGCGGCCGCGTCCGGCCACGCGTACACGAGCGTGCCGACCGCCCGCCACCCCCCCGAGTACACGATGGACGCCTTGAGCCAGCCGGTGGGCGGGCGACCGCGCGCGCCGGTCACCCGCACCCGGTCCTTCCCCGCCCCGCTCAGGCGGACGGCGGTGAAGTCCGCGACCACGTCCGGGGTGGGATAGGCGGCCGGGTCGCCGATCTCATACACGATCTGCTCGGTGACCGTGGCGGGGCTCACGCGCCCCCCCGACTCCTCGTGCTTGGTGACCACGAAGTCGCCGGAGGGCTCCGCCTCGATGATGGGAAAGCCCACCCGGTCGAGGTCGGGGATGCTCCACCACTCCGCCATGGCGTTTCCGCCGGTGCACTGGGCGCCGCATTCGTTGACGTGCCCCGCCACCACCCCGGCGGCCAGCCGGTCGTGGTCGTCCGCCGCCCACCCGAACTCGTGCAGCAGGGGCCCCAGCGTCAGCGCCGCGTCCACGCAGCGCCCGGTTACCACCACGTCGGCGCCCCGCCCCAGCGCCTCCGCGATCGGGAATGCGCCGAGGTAGACGTTGGCCCCCGTGACCCGGTCGCGAATGCTCGTCAGCGGCTCGCCGGTCTCCATGTTGCGCAGCTCGTGGCCGCCGGCGAGCAGCTCGTCAAGCCGGGGCATGAGGTCGTCGCCGGTCACCACCCCCAGCCGCAGGCGGCCGCCCACCCCCGCCCGCCGGGCCGCGAGCGCCACCTCCCCGGCGCATCCTCCGGGATTGACTCCGCCGGCGTTGGCGACCACCCGGACGCCGCGCTCCAAGCAGGCCGGCAGGACGCGCTCCATCAGCGCCACGAAGTCGCGCGCGTAGCCGGCCCTCGGGTCGCGGGCGCGCTGCTTGTGCAGGATCGACATGGTCACCTCGGCCAGGTAGTCCATGACCAGGTAGTCGATGGGACCCTCCTCGACCTGGCGCACCGGCGCCTCCAGGTCGTCGCCCCAGAATCCGCCGGCGCCCGCGACGCGCACCGTGCGCGCGCCGCCACCTCTCGCCCTCACGCCACGCCCGGCGGCAGGTGGAACGCCCCCAGGTGCGGCCCCGGGTTGTTGAGCGCCGCGCGCAGCAGCAGCGCCAGCGCCGGGCGCAGCTCCTCGGGAGGCACGACCTCGTCCACGAACCCGCGGGCGCCGGCGAAGCGGGCATCCAGTTGGCGGTCGTAGTCCTCCCGCACCTCGTCCATGCGGGTGCGCAGCTCCTCGTCCGGCACCGCGCCGCGCTCGCGCAGCTCCCGCAGCTGCCGGCTGAAAAGGGCCATGACCGCGCTCTCGCCCTCCATCACCCCCATCCTCCCCGTCGGCAGCGACAGGATGAAGTCCGGATCGAAACCCTGGCCCGCCATCGCGTAGTAGCCCGCCCCCGATGCGTGGTTGAGGGTGAGCACCAGCTTGGGCACGGTCGCGCTCGCCATCGCCTCGACGAAGTGCGCGCCCGCGCGGATGATGCCGGAACGCTCCGCCTTCGGCCCCACCATGAAGCCGGATACGTCCTGCACGAAGAGGAGCGGCCTGCGGCGGCGATTCATGGTCTCGATGAACCCGGCGACCTTCTCCGCGCTCTTCGTATAGACGATGCCGCCGAACCGGGGCGGCCCGCCCTCCGCATCCCGCACCATTCCGCGCGCGTTGGCGATGACCGCGATCCGCATCCCTTCGATGGTGCCGGTCCCGCACATCATCTCGGGAGCGTAGTCGGGTTGATACTCCACCAGCCCCGGCTCGTCCAGGATGCAGCGCAGCACCTCGGGCATGTCGTAGGGATGCCGGTGATCGTCGGGGAGGAGATCGTAGAGGTCCTCCGCGGGCCGTGCCGGACCGGTGCGGGAGGATGCGCGCTCGTGCCGCGATCCGGCGGTGTCCTGGCGCAACGCCTGCCCGGACAAGGCCCCGGAGCCGTCGCCGCGCGGCAGGGCCTCGATCAGCACGCGTATCTTCTCGATGCAGGCCGGATCGTCCTTCGCGAGGTAATGGGCGACCCCGCTGACCGATG
>JAAXGM010000047.1:5071-25743 GCA_012267435.1 Gemmatimonadota bacterium | reverse complement strand
ACGGCGGCCCGATCTCTGGCGCTATGAGGAGGTGCTGCCGGTACGGGTTCCCGAATGCCAGCTGTCCCTTGGAGAGGGCTGGACGCCACTCACGGACGCACCGCGCCTCGCCAAGCGCTACGGCATGCGCCGCCTCTGGGTGAAGAACGAAGGCATGAACCCCACGGGCAGCTTCAAGGACCGCGGGCTGTGCCTGGCCGTATCGCGCGCGAAGGAGTTGGGAGCAAAGGAACTGGCGATTCCCACGGCCGGCAACGCGGGCAGTGCCGCCGCCGCGTACGGGGCCGCGGGAGGGCTGCCGGTTCACATCGTCGCGCCCAACGACACCCCGGCCACCATCGTGGAGGAGATTCAGGGACTGGGCGCGGATCTCGTGCTGATGGACGGCCTCATCACCGACTGCGGCCGGGTGGTGCGCGAGGGGGCCGACTACATGGGCTGGTGGGATCTGTCCACGCTGAAGGAGCCCTACCGCGTGGAGGGCAAGAAGACGATGGGCTACGAGCTCTTCGAACAGCTCGGGTTCCGGCTCCCCGACGCCGTGATCTACCCGACGGGCGGCGGCACGGGCCTCATCGGGATGTGGAAGGCGTTCGACGAGATGGAGCGGATGGGCTGGATCGGGAGCGAGCGCCCGAAGATGTTCTCGGTTCAGCCGACCGGGTGCGCGCCGGTGGTGCGGGCTTGGCGGGAAGGCACCGAGGTGGCCCGCCACTGGGACGACGCCGAGACCTACGCGGCGGGGCTGCGGGTCCCGGCGGCGGTGGGGGATTTCCTCATGCTGCGCGCGATCAGGGAATCCGGGGGTGGCGCGGTCGCGATCGAGGACGCGGCGATGGCCGAGGCGGTGCGCGCGATGGGGGAGTGCACTGGCATCTTCGCGTGCCCGGAGGGAGGAGCGGTGTTGGCGGCTGTGCCGGAGCTGAAGGAGATGGGGCTGCTCTCCGAGGACGACGAGACGGTGCTCTTCAACACCGGAAGCGGGCTGAAGTACGTGGGGATGACGCCGGTGGAGTCCCGATGAGCGCTTCGTCCTCGCTGCGATCGCGCGCGCGCCCGCGACACGCTGCTGCTGGCTGCCCGAGATCGACTTGATCGGGGCGAGGGAATTGTTGATTTCATGGGACGGCCGTAGCGGGCTGCCTGCCGGGTTGCCGCTACCGCCGCCAGAAGGTGGGGGTAAGCAGGACGATCAGTGTGTAGAACTCAAGCCGGCCAGCGATCATGTTGCTAGCCAGCACCCACTTGGCGGCTCCGGGAAGGGCGGCGTAGGTGTCGGTGGGCCCCACCGCGCCGAGCCCGGGACCGATGGTGAACATTGACGCGGCCACGGCCGAAATCGATGTCAGTACATCCACGCCCATGCTGGCCAGGAGCAGGCACGACGCGAAGTTCACGACTAACGCCAGGTAGACGAGGTTGAGCAGCCCTTGGATGGTGGCTTCATGAACCGTAGCCATGCCTAGGCGAACGGAAAAAACCCCACGGGGTTCGACCATTCGCTTGAACTCCCGGTCCACAACCTTGGCAAGCAACAGAACTCGTGCCACCTTGAGCCCGCCGGCGGTCGAGCCGGTGGAGCCCCCCACGAACATCAGTACCAAGAGCAGCAGTTGCGGCAAGGGCCGCCACAGTTCGAAATCGTCGGTCGAGAATCCTGTTGTCGTGAGAATGGCGGACACTTGGAAGGCGGCCGAGCGGAACGCCTGTTCCCCGGAGTAGTCGCCCGTGCCGAGGAGCACCACGGCAATAGCCAGGACGGCGACCGCCGCCAAGGCTAGATAGCCCCGCGTTTCGATGTCGCGCAGTGCCGATGCGGGCCGCCGCTCCACCCAGCACCGATAATGCTGGACGAAGCTGGCGCCAGCCAACAGCATGAAGCTGATGAGAATGTACTCGATCAAGGGGCTCTGAAAGTCGCCGATGCTACCGTTGCGAGTCGAGAAACCGCCCGTCCCCATCGTGGTGAACGTGTGGCAGAGCGCCTCGAAGCTGTTCATGCCGGCAAGCCGCAGCAGGCCGAACAGAACGGCGGACATCGCGAAGTAGATCCGCCAAAGCGACATCGCCGTCTCGGTGATCCGTGGCTTGAGCTTCTCGGACGCCGCGCCGGAGAACTCCGCGCGATACAGTTCCATTCCGCCGTGGCCCACCAGCGGGAGCACGGCGACGCCGAGCAGGACGATGCCCATCCCGCCAAGCCACTGGGAGAAACACCGCCAGAATTGCAGCCCCGGGGGCAGGCCCTCCACGTCTTCGAGGATCGTGGCACCCGTGGTCGTGAATCCGGAGACGGATTCGAAGAAGGCATCCGTAAAGCCCCCGAAGTAGGGTGAGAACGCGAACGGCAGCGAGCCGAACAGGCAGATGGCCAGCCATGCCGCGACCGTAAGCAGCAGGCCTTCACGCCGCGTTAGCTCACGATGCGGTTTGCCCGTCGCGCGAACGGCGACGCCCCCCACCGCCAAGGTGATGATCAGCGCCCAGCCGAGCGGTGCCGTGGAGTTGTCCCCCGCCCACAGGCTCCACGCCATCGGAACCGTCATCGTTCCCGCGAAGATCAGAAGAAGCTGCCCGAGGACGTAGCCGATTGCGCGATATCGGATCAAGCTGGAAGCCCCTACTTTCTTCGCGTCAGGAATGCGGATTCGAGTTTGGGAACGGCGCTTGCCAGCGCGAAGAAGATGACGCGGTCGCCGACTTCGATCGTGGCGTCGCCCCGAGGGACGATCACGCTGCCGTCAGACCGGACGATGGCACCCACGATGGCTTCGCGCGGCAGTCGGACGCTGTTGAGCTGCTTTCCGACGTAGCGGGTGCCGGCCTCGGCGACCAGCTCGATCGCTTCCGCCTCCTCTTCACGGAACGTCGTGACCGACAACACCTCGCCCTTCCGGACATACCGCAAAACGCGGTCCACGGTGATGAGGCGGGGACTCATCGTCGCGTTCAGCCCCAGCCGCTGAGCCATTGACAGGTAGCCGAGGCGATTGACGAGGGTGACGACCTTCCGGGCTCCCAGACGGCGCGCCAGCAGCGAAGCAATGATGTTGTCCTCGTCGTGGTCCGTCAGCGCCAGAAACGCGTCAACGTCTTCGATGTTCTCTTCCTCCAGGGTTGCCTGGTCGGTGCCGTCCCCCTGAATGACGACCGTCTTCGTGACAAGCTCGGCGATCTCTTCGCACCGGCGTGCGTCGGGCTCGATCAGCTTGACGCGGATGTTCTTGCGCTCCAGAACCTTGGCCGCCAAGATGCCGATCTGCTTGCCTCCGACGATCAGGACGCGTCGCACTTCCTTTCGCGGCTCGATCCCCATGAACCGCATGGTGGCGTCGATATTGGCGTCCGTGGCGACAACGAGAATGTGGTCGCCGGGCAGCAGGCGCTCGGCGCCGTGGGGGACGATTACGCTCTGCCCGCGGAATATCAGGGCGATCAGACAGTTGGTCGGCGGCTGAGCTTGGTCCAGATCGATGACGGTCCGGTTGGCGATCCGGTTGCCCTGCTCCACGTTCATCCCGAAGAGCTTGACGCGGCCGGCGGCGAAGTCTACGACGTCGGACACCCCGGGCAGGTGCAGGATGCGATTGATCCTCTCCATCGCCTCGGTCTCGGGGTGGATCATCAGGTCGATCCGGAGCCCCACCCGCTCCAGTAATTCGCTCCATTCATCCACTTCGTGCGTCCGGAGACGCGCTGCCTTGACTCGGATGTTGGACGAGGCTTGGGCGGCCACACAAGCGAGTACGTTCGATTGGTCCGAATCGGTGACCGCGATCAGCATCTCGGCGTCGTGCATCCCGGCGGCCCGGAGGACGCGCAGGCTCGCTGTGTCACCGCACACGACCTTGGCGTCGAGCGCCATCTCGAGCTCGGCGCACCGCTTCGCGTCCGCCTCGACGATCGTAACGTCGTGTCCCTCCCGAACCAGCCGAGATGCGATCAGTCTGCCCGTCTGTCCTCCACCGGCAATCAGGATACGGTGGCACGAGGAGTGCCCGGCAACGTCGTGCGTCTCACCGGCCAGCGCCGTCGCCGGTTCGGCCCCTTGGTCCAAGCGAGTAGGCGTCGTAGTGGACGCTGACGGCGGCATCGGCGAATCCAAGCTGACTCTCAGAAGCCGGGAGGGTCGCCGGTCCTCAGCGCGGATCGGCGAAGCGGTAGTAGAAAGCCGGTAGAGGGACGATGCGGGTGCGCGGCGGGCGTTCGTCCACCGGGTCCGGGCGGCGCATGGCCAGGGCCCGGTTGAGGTTGAGCTCGAATCCGGCGGCGTGTCGCTCGAGCGCGTTCCAGTCCACCCCGATCGGTGCCCGCGCGATCAGGGCGAATCCGGCGCGCTGATCGGCGGGGAAGGCGGCAACGCCCCAGAGCCCGGCGCCCGCGAAGGCGCGCAGATCACCGCCGCCGAGGTACTGCTTGCCCGTGACGGCCAGCGACAGGTCACGCCCCGAGAAGGTTCCGAGCGCGAATTCCACCGCCCGGTTGTTGGATTCGTACTCGAAGACCAGGGACACGAAGGCAGTGCCTCCAAGGATGAGTCCGTATCGGTAGACGGGGGGATCGTCCTCCGGGTCGCCTACCTCCCGGTTCAGGACAGCGAAGCGCGCGGTCGTCACGTCGGCCGGGAAGGGCGATGAGAGTGCCCGCCGCGCCTCGCCGGAGCCGAGGCCCAGGATGGCGAAGAGCCCCAACCCGGCCAGGAATTGGCTCAAGGCACGCCCCAGCGGGCGCCGAAGTAGAAGCTGCGGCCGGGGCCGGGTTCATGAAAGCGGCCTCCGAACGCGTTCACCACCACGGATGCGGTGTAGAGCGTGTCGAAGATGTTGGTCACGCCCATGTACAAGGCTGTGTCGAGTACTCCGAAAGCCTCCTCGAACTCGGATTCGTATCGGGCATCCAGTATCTGGTAGGCGTCAGTCTCGGCCGTGTTGCGGTCGTTGACCGGAATGGCCGCAACGTGGGCCGCGCGCAGCTCCCAATTTCCCTTGAAGAACCCCTCCGCGACCCGCACCGAAGCGAAGGCTTCCGCCCGGTGGGGGGCGAGGCCGGGGATCTGGTTGCCGCCATGGTCGTTCCCGTCCACGACGTAGTCGTCGAAGACCGCATCGGTGTAGCTGTAGGTCGCGCGCAGGGAGACACCGCGGCCCGGCGCGAGGGTGAATGCGGCCTCGAAGCCTTGGTGGCTCGCCGATCCGGCGTTCGCGTAGAAGGTGCGGTCGATGTCGGGCACTTCGATGGGCACCAGCGCGTCGGTGATGCTGGTGCGGAAGACGCTGAGCTCGTAGGCGAAGGTGTTGTCGGAGACACCGCGCGTGCCGACCTCCAGGCTCAGGCTCCGCTGCGGGTTCAGTTCCGGGTTGAAGCCGCCCCGCCCGCTGGGGTCGTTGGCCAGCTCGGTGGTGGTGGGGCTCTCGAAGGAGGTGCCGATGTTCACGAAGAGACCCACGGATGGCGTAGCGGCGACGTGCAGCCCGAGGGAAGGGTTGATCGCGTCCATGAGACGGTCCCCCGAGTCGTCACCGTTGGAGAGGAACGCGTCCTCCACGGAGAAGTCCAGCCGGTCGTAGCGCACCCCGCCCACCAGTCGGGCGCGCTCGCCCACCCGCAGGTCGCCCTGGCCGAAGAACGCCAGGGTGCGGACGTTCTCCAGCTGGTCGAGCCTCAGGTCCGACCGCTCGCCGCCGTCGTTGCCGTGGTTCTGGCGATCGTCGCGCTGCAGGGCGTACTCCGCGCCGAAGTTCCAGGAGAATTGCTCGGATTCCCCCGCGTGTCCCCGTAGCGCGCCGCGCACACCGGCCGCGTTGCGCTTGAGGTCGATGACGGCGGGCGGAATGGGGTTGTCCAGGTTGCGGAAGAGCCCCCATGCCGAGAGGTCCGCCTCGCCGGGAGCGGCGGTACCCGTCCAGCGCACCCCGAGCTGTCCCTGGGTGACCTGCTTGTTGGTGCCTTGGAAGATGTTGCCCCGGTGAGCCCGGCGGTCGCCCACGGCCAACAACGAATCGTTGATGGAGCCGGGATTGTCGCCGTCCAGATTGGCCAGATTCGCGGTCACCACCAGTTCGCCATCAGCCAGCGGCGAGCGCAGCTGTCCGTTCAGGTGCAGCTTGCGCGCCTCTCCGAAAACGGAACCGTCGTCCGCCACCGGGTTTCTGCGGAAGCCCTCGTACTTGAAGCGCGAGGCGCTCAGGAGGTACTCCGTTTCACCGCTCACGCCGCTGGTGGTCGCCTGCAGCCGCGTCATGCCGTTGTCGCCGGTGACCACCGAGAGTTCCGGGCGGAAGGGCTGGTCGGCCGCCCGCCGGGTCTCGAAGCGCAGCACCCCGCCCGCGCCGTTGCCGTAGGCGGACGAGCCCGGGCCGCGCAGAGCCTCCACCCGTCCCAGGGTGCCCAGGTCGAGGTGGTCGAGAGTCGACTGGCCGTCGGGCAGGGTGGCGGGAATCCCGTCCACCAGCACGGTTACCCCGCGCACGCCGAACTGGGCGCGGGCGCCGAAGCCACGGATGGAAATACGCTCGCCCACCGCCGAGTTGTAGCGGTTCTGCACCTGGACGCCGGGCAGGCCCTGCAGCGCCTCCTCGATGGAGAACCCGGCCTTCCCGCGCGTGAGCGCCGACTCCCCCAGCACCGATACCGCGAAGGGGATTTCCCCCAGCAGGATGGGCGTGCGCAGCACCGTCACCTCGATCTCGTCGAGCGGAATCACCGCGGAGGAATCGGGCTCCTGGGCCGCCAGTGGAGCGGGGAGGTTCGCCACGACCAGCGCCGGAGCGAAGCCTGCGAAGACCAGTGCGCGAACCGAGGTCCCTCGCGGGAAGAAGCCGGGCACGCTCCGGGATCTTGGCCGCCCAGCGTGGTGCTGCGGAGAATGGGTCATCGTCGGGCGCTCGGGTGGGAAGGGGAGCCGGGGCACGCGCGGGTAGTGGTGATGGCGCGCGATCCGAGGGTCGCCGGTAATGATACCACCACAGGTGCCTGTGAACGAACTCCCCACGCCATCCGAATGGACTCTGCTAGTCCCTGATGTACACGATCATGAACTCGGCGTGGCCCGCCTCCTCCAGGACCAGGGTCTTGGGCTCCGCTTCGCCGTCAACGGTCGCGGCCTCCACGACCACGCTGGGTCCCGCGGGCACGCGGCAGAAGAGGAATCGCCCGTCCGTGCCGGTGATTGCCTCGTACTGGCCGTCCCTCTGCTCGAGCCGCACAAGCCCGGCGGCGGGGTCGCCACCGCCGCGCGGGGCGCTGCCCGGCGCGATGGTGCCGATGTCCCAGCCGGTCCAAGTGGCGGTGACGAGGACGCCCTCCACGGGGACTCCCGAGACACCGTCCACCACCCGGCCCGCCAGCACGGCGGTGCGATCCACCGCCGCCTCCTCCGCGCAGGCGTCGCGCAGCACCTCCCGGCGGGACGGGGTGAGCAGCCGCAGGGGAGCGATCTCGCCACGACGCACCTCCACCTCCACGGGTTCGGGCGCAAAGCCCACCTCCTCGAGCACCGGGTGATGGTAGGAGATGCGATACACGCCTTCGGTCAGGCCCGTCAGCCGGTAGTTGCCGTCCTCCCCGGTCACCGCCGAGTGATCGGTGCCCTCCGCGAACACGCGCGCGCCTTCCAGCGGACGGGTGTGCAGCGAATCCAGCACCGTCCCCTCGATCGTCCCGGTCTCGGCCTCGACCAAGGTCTCTCCCAGCGGGGTCAGGATGCGCATGACCACGGCGCCGGTCTCGCGGATCCCGGCCAGGAAGCGCTCCGGGATGTTTGTGAAGGGATTGGGCCGCATCCCGGGGCGGGGCATGCGGATGTACCATTCGCGCACCACCCAGGTTCCGTTGGGCAGCCCCGCGAACACGACCTTGCCGCCCACGTGGCGCGAACGGAGTTCGGCCTCCAGATCCGCGTAGCCGTACTCCAGCCACTGGAGTTCCGAGGACTCCGGCTCCAGCCACATGACACCCCGGATGTCGATGTGCCCGCGGCGCCCCTCCACGGGTTCGAAGGCGAGTCCGATGAGGCCTTCGGTCTCGTCTTCGCCCTCGCGCACGCGCAGGCAGTGGGTGTCGAGGAAGGCGTCCGAGAGCATGACGTTGGCGTCGGGCGCGTAGTAGAAGGTGCCGTCCTCCTCCTCCCGCACGAAGCCGTCCGCCATGAGCTCCTCGACGGGCCGCGAGACGAAGGTCTGGCGCTGCATGAGGTCGCTGAAGTTGCGCTGCTCGTTTCTCACCGTGCGGGCGTCGGGATCGAGGTCCCGCTCGTACTTCATGGTGACGTAGCGATAGATGGATGTCTCGTCGGTGAAGGCCGCCGCCGCGAGCGCCTTGCGCGCTTCCTCCCACACCCGGGCCACGTCGAGCCCGCCTTCCGGACGCAGCACACACCGGCGCTCGCCCTCCACGGTGATGTTGTCCAGCGCGATCGCCTGCACGGGAACCACCATGTCGTGGAACGCCGCCGTCCCGGAGGCCAGCTCGAGCGGCGGGGAGGCGATGCTGGCGTAGCCGATGCGGTCGGCGCGCAGGGTGTATGCGCCGTCCCGCGGCGCGCGCAGCGTGAACCGGCCCACGTCGTCGGTGAGGATGCGGCCCACCTGGGTCCCCTCGCCGTCGATGAGCACGATCATCGCGCCGGACAGGGGTGTGCCGACGCCCTCCTCCAGCACCCGCCCGCGCACGATCTGCGCGGCGGCCGAGGAGGAGGAGGCGAGGGCAACGGCCAGCCAGGCGGCGAATACGAGCCATGAGCCATGCCGCCTCGCACGTCGGGACGTCGATGCCGTTTCCGGGTGTGTTCCGTCTGTCGTCATCGTGGGCGTCCTCCTGGCTGGACCGCACGGCACCCGCCCGTCGGCGAACTCGCGGTCGCCACGACGGTTCCGGTCGTGTGGCCCGGGATCGGCGTGGTTCCCGGCTTCGCGTTACCGCGACCCCGGCCCTCTTCCTATATTCAGTGTGGTCGCCGGTTGTTTCGTTGAGCGCAGGAGGTCCGGGATGTTCGGCCTGCCCCATGCATCGCTACACGATTGCTCCCCGCCTGTCCAATCCGTGAGGATGCGGGCGGTGCTGCTGGTCGCGGCCGTCGCGGTCGCATCGCCGCTGACGGCGCAGGAACGCGGCTTCCAGCCCGTGGACTACTACCGCATCGTGGGGGTGTCGGAGCCGGCCATTTCCCCCACGGGCGCCTACGTCGCCTTCACGGTCACGCGCGTGATCGAGGAGGAGAACCGGCGCCACCGCGAGGTGTGGCTGCAGCCCCTCTCGGGTGGCAGGCCCGACGGCGAAGCGATCCGCTTCTCCGATCCCACCTCCGAAGCCAGCGGGCCGCGCTGGTCGCCGGACGGCCGTCTGCTCTCGTTCCGCTCCAGTCGCGGCGACGACCCGAACCCCATCTGGTTCCTGCGGGTGGACGGGCCGGGTGGGGAGGCGTTCCACATCGAAGGCGTGGAGGGAGCGCCGGTGTGGTCGCCCGACGGGCGCGGCATCGCCTTCACCCGCGCCCCGGATGAGGACGACGACGATGCCGGCAACCTCCAGATCGCGCCCGACGCGGTCACCGGCACGTTGGATGCGGAGCGCTTCGACGGCCACGTGATTACCGCCATGCGCTACAAGCGCGACGGCGTGCATCCCCTGCTTACGCACTACTCGTTGCGCGACAGGACCCAGCTGTTCGTGGTGTCCGCCGATGGCGGCACGGCGCGGCAGCTCACCGACCTCCAGTTCGATGTGGGCGGGGTAGTCTGGTCTTCGGACGGCCGGCGCATCTACTTCACCGGCAACGAACGCCAGGACGACGAATACAACCCCGAGAACACGGGCGACATCTGGTCGGTGGCGGTCACGGGCGGGTCGGTTCGCCGCCTCACCACCAACCCCGGCAGCGAGTCGGCGCCTGCGCTCTCGCCGGACGGCGCCTCCATCGCCTACCAGTCGAGCCCCGCGCGCGGCGAACAGTCCGACATCCTGGTGCGGGAAGTGGGGTCGGACGGCAGCATGCGCGGCCTCCCCGTTAACCTCACCGCGGGCTGGGATCTGCAGCCGGGCGCGCCCTCGTGGTCGGAGGATGGCGACGAGATCCGCTTCTCCGCCGGCATCGGGGGCAATTCCCACCTGTTCGCCGTCCCTGCGGCCGGGGGCGAGATCCGGCAGGTCACCGCGGGCGACCGACGGCTGTCGGGCTTCTCCTTCACGGCCGACGACCGCGTGATGGCTTTCACCGCCACCGACCCGGTGACCCCGGCCGAACTCTACGTGGCGGCCGGCGACGGCTCCACCGAGCAGAAGGCGACCGGCTTCAACGACGACTGGCTTTCCGACATCCCGCTCATGCCCGCCGAGCGCATCGCCTGGATGATGGACGACGGCATCGAGGTCGAGGGCTGGGTGGTGCGGCCGGTGGACGAAGTTCCGGGCCGCGGCTACCCGATGGTGCTCAAGATCCACGGCGGGCCGCACAGCGCCTACGGCAACACCTTCTTCCCGACCTTCCACGTGCTCTCCGCCGCGGGCTTCTATGTCCTCTACACCAACCCGCGCGGCTCCTCCGGCTACGGGCACGCCTTCCAGTACGCCACCCGCGAGCAGTGGGGCATCGTCGACCGCGAGGACTACCTCGCCGGCGTGGACGCCACCTTGGCGGCCTATCCCGCCATCGACCCGGAGCGTCTCGGCGTCTCGGGCGGGAGCTACGGCGGCTTCATGTCCAACTGGCTGACCGCCACCACCGACCGCTTCGCGGCCTCGGCCTCCAGCCGCTCGATCACCAACTGGGAGAGCTGGTGGGGCACCTCGGATGCCCAGGGGCTCACGGAGTACGAGTTCGGCGGCACCCCGTGGGAGGAGCGGGACCTGTACCGGCGCCTGTCGCCCATCTCCTATGTCGAGAACGTGACCGCGCCCACCCTGCTCATCCACTCCGAGCAGGACTGGCGCACCCCGATGCCCGACGCCGAGCAGTGGTTCATGTCGCTCAAGAAGCTGCGCGTGCCGGTCGAGCTGGTGCGCTATCCTCGCTCCAGCCACGGTCTCTCCCGCACGGGCGAGCCCTGGCTGCTGGTGGACCGGCTGGAGCGCATCCGCAGCTGGATGGTGCACTGGTTGATCGAGGAAGAGGAGACCGTTACGAGCCAGCGCCGGTAGCCGCGGAGGGAATGCACCAATCCCCGAGGGGCCTGCGCGAGCCCGGTAGCGGCATGAGGGAACCCGGAGCCATGCGCGAGTCCGGCGGCGAGCGCGCGGATCCGGCCCTCATCCTCGGGGCACGTCCTGCGAGTCTCGACGACGGACCGCGCATCGGCACTTCGAGAGATGGGCGCCCCATCCACGCCTTCCGATTCGGCTCCGGACCCCTGCGCGTGAGCCTGCTCGGGGGATGCCATGCCGACGAGCCCGTGGGGCCGGCGCTCCTCGCTAGGCTGTGCGGATGGCTGGGCGGGCTGCCTCCGGATCATCCGATGCTCGAGCGCTTCGAGTGGTGGATCGTGCCGCATGTGAATCCCGACGGAGCGGCGCGCAATCGCGCGTGGCAGGCCGGCGGGCTCGACTTCGAGTTGGGGGAGTACCTGGCGCACGTCGTGCGCGAGCTCCCCGGGGACGACATCGAGTTCGGCTTTCCCGCGAACGCGGACGACACGGGCGCCAGACCCGAGAACCGGGCGGCCCGCGCGTGGTGGACCAGCGCCGGCGGCGCCTTCGACCTGCACGTCTCGCTGCACGGCATGGGGTTCTCGTCGGGACCCTGGTTCCTCATCGATCCCCACTGGATCGACCGGACCGGGTCCCTTCGCGCCCGCTGCGCGGAGGTCGTGCGCGACATGGGATACCGGCTGCACGACGTGGAGCGGGAAGGGGAGAAGGGCTTCGTGCGCATCGCCCCCGGCTTCTGCGCGCGCCCGAACCACAACGCCATGCGCGCGCACTTCCTGGGGCTCGGTGACGAGGCCACGGCGGGGCGCTTCCGCCCCAGCTCGATGGAGGCGGTGCGCTCGCTCGGAGACGACACGCTCACCCTGGTGACGGAGATGCCGCTGTTCATCACTCCCGGGGTCGGGGAAACGCTCGGTCCTCCGGATCCGGTGGCGGCTTGCTGGAAGACCCGCATCGACGGATGGAGGGTGGAACTGGCCGCGGGCCGCGCCACCCCCGCGGAGGTCACCCGCGAAGGTACTCGTCTCGGAATCCGGCCGATGCCCGTGGTAGATCAGATGAAGCTCCAGTGGACGCTCGTGGAGGCTGGGCTGGAGACGGTCGCCCGGGCGCGTGTCTGATGTCGACCAATGCCTTCGAACCCGCGGCCAACATCTTCCGCGAGCGTCGCGCGCTGGTGCTCGATGAGTTGGGCGACGCCGCAATGGTGCTTCCGGCGGCGGCGGACGCATGCCGGAGGGGCGCCGACCCCTGCCCCTACCGCCCGGACTCCGAGTTCTTCTATCTGACCGGCTTCGCCGAGCCCGGAAGCGTCCTGGTGCTGCGCGGCTTCGCCGGGTCGAAGCGCTCGGCGCTCTTCGTCCGCCCGCGCGATGCGACCGCGGAGCTCTGGGGCGGGAAGCGACTCGGCCCCGAGGCTGCCTGCGAGCGGTTGGGCGCGGACGCCTGCCATCCCCTGGGGGAACTCGGGCGGGAACTGGGCGCGCTGCTCAGGGGAGCTAGCCACGTCTTCTTCAGGCTGGGGTCCGATCCCTGGGTGGACCGGCTGGTGCGAGGCGCACTGGCGCAGGCCCGCGCCCGCGGCGCGCGAAAGGGAGTGGGGCCGCGCGGAGTCATCGATCCGGGCGCGATTCTGGACGAGATGCGGCTCCGCAAGGACGCCGGGGAAGTGGAGTCGCTGCGGAGCGCGGCCGCATTGACGATCGCCGGGCACCGCGCGCTCGCCGCGGAGCTTCGACCCGGGGTGGGGGAGTGGGAACTGCAAGCCGCTCTCGAGGCGGTGTTCCGCCGGCACGGGGGCGCGACCCCCGCGTATCCGTCCATCGTTGCGTCGGGCGCCAACGCCTGCGTGCTCCACTACGCGGAGAACCGGCGCTGGGCGCGGGCGGGCGAACTGGTGCTGGTGGACGCGGCCGCGGAACTCGGTCACTACTGCGCCGACGTGACCCGCACCTACCCGGTGGACGGGCGCTTCACCCCGGACCAGCGGGCCGTCTACGAGATCGTGGACGAGGCGCGCGCGGCCGCGATCGCCGCCGCGGCGCCGGGTGTGCCGGTGAGCTCGGTGCACGGGGCCGCGTGCGCCGTCCTGACCAAGGGACTCGCGTCGCTCGGCGTCCCGGCCACGAGCGGTGGAAAGCCGGAGGAGAGCGAGGCTCTCCGTCGGTTCTTTCCACACCAGACCTCCCACTGGCTCGGGCTCGACGCCCACGACGTCGGCGACTACGGCGTGGACGGCGCGTCCCGGCCACTCGAGGAGGGGATGGTGTTCACGGTCGAGCCGGGCCTCTACTTCCACGGGGACGCGGTGGGGTCCGCGGCCCGCTTCGCCGGAATCGGCATCCGCATCGAGGACGATGTGCTGGTGACCGCCTCGGGGGTGGAGAACCTCACCGCGGAGCTGCCCACGGAGGCGAGTGCCGTGGAGGCGCTGATGGGGGCTCGATGAGAGGCGCGCTCACCGTTCTCTCTCCGTCGCAAACCCTGACTTTACGTCAGGGTTAGTGGAGACCGGGCGGGAAGTACGGCCGAGCGGCCTGCTGGCGCGCCTTCGCGCGCCCGAGCCGACCATCACCGTCGAGCTGCGCCCGCCGCGCAGCGGACTCTCCTACGCTGCGGGGATGGATGCTTGGATCGACATGTACCACACGCTGGAGCGTCTGGCGCGCGACGACCGCTACATCTTCCTCACCGACAACGCGGTCGATGCCGCCGAGGAGGAGAGCCTGGGCCACGTCGCCGCCAACTTGGCGCGCGGAGTGCCGGCTTCGCGCATCATCCCCTTCCTGACCGCCAAACACTCGCTGGAGTACTGTATGATGTTCGCCCGGCGCGCGGTCTCGGGCGGCTGCGAAGCTCTGGCCGTAGTGGGCGGCGACCCCACCGGACCCCCCGCGCGCTGCGTCGGGCACGGGTACCAGCTGCGCGACCTCATCCGGCGCGAGTTCCCGTCACTCACGCTGGGCGGATGGGCGAATCCACACGCGGATCCGGTCGTACAGGTGGACTACATCGCGCGCGGCGACTTCGAAGCCGACTTCTTCCTGACCCAGATCGTGTCGCACCACTCACTGCGCGCGGTCGAGCGGTTCCTGGAGGAGCTGGACCGCCGGGGCGTCCGCGTCCCCGCCATCTTCGGGGTCTTCTTCTACCGCAGCGCGAATCCGGGGACCCTGCGTCGGCTCGGCCGGTTTCTCCCGATCCCCGCCGAGCGGATCACGCGCGAGTTCGCTGCGGGGGCGAGCGCCGCGGAGATCTGCGCGCGCAGCATCCGGGCGCTGCGGGAAGCCGGCGTGCGCAACATCTACCTGGCGAATCTGGGATTCCGGCGCGTGGACGAGCGGTATCGCGCGATCATGCGTGCGCTGAAGGGGATTGGGGGGTGAGCAGCGCGCAAAAACGATATGTTGCGCGCCCGGACTGGGCGGGACTGCACATAGCGATCCGGAATGCTTGGCGTCTTGCTGGGCGCCAGCCACTTCCGGGGCGTCGGCCAGATGTCGGATACCTGGGTAGCCGCGAGAAACGGTGCGCCGTGCTCCGGATCCACTCGAATGCCCTTCAGGCGACTCGGTTGCCAGATTCGCGCGAGTTGCCCGAGCGGCGATACCGCAAGCAGAGAGTCCCGGATCGCACGACGGACGGTGAATCCACCGGACGACTTCAGCTCATGCCAGCATCCGCACCTGCCTCACCTGATAGGGCCTGGCGTATCCGCTGCGGCTCTGAACGTTGACGATTTCCACGGTGCTTTCTTGTCGAAGAGGTGGTGGTGCCGATCTCCTCGGCGAGGCCCCATCATAATACACGATCCGGCACCGGTGTGGCCCCCTATGACGTGGGAGCCTGCGGATCGCTCCCGTCCGCCCGCTTCGAACGAGATTTGCCCCCTCGCGAAGCTGCCAGCAGATCCTTTCCGGTGCGCAGAAGGGCGGACGGCGGGGCGCTGCCGATCAGGATCAAGGGCTTGTTGGAACCCACGGCGACCGCGTGCGGGATGCCGCGGAGGCTCCGCCGGCCGCTGGATTCGGTGCGCATGCCCATGACGATGAGGTCGGATGCGCGGGCATGCCTGATGATGGTGTCCTCCGGGTACGCGGCGGTTTCCACGACGACGTCGTAGGGGCCGATGGCTTCGTCGCGCACCATTCTGTGGATCTCGCGCTCGAATCGGCGGCGTGCGTCCTTCGATGCCGAAGGAAGCATCGTGGAAAGATAGGTGATGGATCGTCCCCGGGTGCGCGCCAGGCTGGCGAGCAGGCGGACCCTCGGGCGGCTGTGGCCCCGATGTCCTCCGAGGGGCACCAGGACCCGCTCGACATTCTCCATGCACCAGCCCGAGGGGGTGCGCGCCACGACCACGTCGCAGCCGATACCCGCGATGCGCCGCTCCAGCGCGGACTCGACGAGCGGGTCGGAGAGGTTCGGCAGGCCGAGCAGCACGGTTTCGCAGCGGTGTTCCTCGGCGACCCGCGCGATCTCCGTCCAGGGGTCGGGGGCGATGGTGAAGAGGATCTCCGCGATGAGCGAGTGCTCCAGGCTGTGCACCATTGACTTGCCCAGCACGGCCTGTGCGTCGATGACCCGGGATTCCGGCCCGGACGCCGGGTCGGGCGGCGAGAGAACCGTGAGGAGCAGGACGCGGCCCGAGCCCGGCGCGCGCAGGGTGCCGGCGATGTCCACCAGGCTCGCGGCGTTGGCCGGGTTGGCGATGGGCGCGAGCACCAGTGGGCTCCGTCCCCGGAGCATGGTGAGATGCGGATGCGTGGCTTCCGCCGAGACGTCGGTGAGGCGCGCGGCCGGGGCCAGGAGGGTGAGGTAGAACGCGGTGCCGATGGCGATCCACGTCATCACGATGCTGCCCGCGAAGGGCACCGCGAAGATCTGGAAAGCCGCGAGCGATGCGCAGCACACGCCGCCCAGGATGGGCAGGAAGGGAATGCGGCGCGAGGCCGAGCGGTGCTCCACGAGAACCGTCGCGACGTGCACCATGGCGAAGGAGATGAGGAAGATGAGGCTCGCGGCGGCGCCGGCGGCAGGCACCTCGCCGACCGCGAGCGCGATAACCGCCACCACCGTGCCCGTCGCCACGACCGCCGTCCCGGGGGTGCCGCTCGACCCGCGCATGCGCGCCAGCCGGCGGGGCAGGGTGCGGTCGCGCGCCATGGCGAAGGCAACCCGCGAGGCGCCCAGCAGGTTGGCTTGGAGCGCCGAGAGCATCGAGAGGATGCCCGCCCCGATGACCAGCCAGTAGCCCGCCACCCCCATGTACTCCTCGACCGCGGCCGCCACCAGCCCCTCCGGGTTGGCCGCCGCCACCGCCACCACCCCGCCCGCCCCCGCCGGTGTCCCCACCGTGGCGAACAGGAAGAGCATGGGCAGGTAGAGCGCGAGCGCGATGCCGAGCGAGAGGTACATGGCGCGCGGGAGGGTCCGCCGCGGTTCGCGCACCTCCCCCCCCACCGCGGCGATCAGGTCGAACCCCTGGAGCGCGATGAAGGTGTAACCCATGGCCCGCACCACCCCACCGGCTCCCTCCGTGAAGAACGGGTTGAGCCGGTCGGCCAGCTCGCCCGGCGATCCGGTCGCCCACGCCCACGCCCCGCCGGCGATGACCACGACGAACACCACCACCTTGCCGATGGTCTCCGCGGTGCCGCCCCCCGCCGCGCGACGGACCAGCGCCAGCATGTAGGCGCCGATGGCGATCGCGGCCGCGGCGAGGCGGGCCGTGTCGCCGCCCAGGCGGGTCTCGGCGAGTTGCGGCAGGGCGCGCAGCAGCCCCTCCATGAAGAAGGCCGCGAACCCGAGCGCGTACAGCACCCCGGCCACGATCGACGCGAACCACACCACCCAGCCGACCACGAAGGCCAGCTCGATGGAGAAGACGTTCTTGGCGTAGGTGTAGGTGCCGCCGGACTCGGGGAAGCGCCTGGCCAGGCGGGCGAAGCTGGCCGCGGTGAGCAGGGCGATGCCGCCGTTCAGGGCGAAGGAGATCATCGCGCCCGGCCCCGCGACCGAGAAGGCGGTGCCCGCGAGCGCGAGGATCCCCCCGCCCACGATGGCGCCCACCCCCAGGACGGTGGCGCCGAACAACCCCATGTGACGTTCCTGAACCTGCACCGCGCCCTCCGTGATGCAGCCGGCCCCGGATGGCCCGGGGCCGCCCGGCCTGGTCAATCCTCCGTCGCGCATTCCCGACGTGGGCGTCCGATTCAGCCATCCGGCCGCCCCGTCCCGCGTATTGGCAAGTGAGCGGGGCGAATCGCTCCCGTCTACCCCCGCGGCAACTCCAGCGACCCGAGCAGTTCGGCCGACCGGCCCAGGTCGTCGTCGGGCAGCCGGACGCGGACCCCGCGCACCAGGTGCCGCACCCCGGCGAACATCTCGCGGGCGATCGCCAGTCCCTCAGCGCGGGCGTGCGCGGAGCTCCTCCGCTCGGCCGTCCGCATCCGTTGCACGATCCTCTCCGGCACCTCCACGCCCGGCACCTCGTTGGCCATGAACTCGGCGTTGCGCAGAGAGGCGAGGGGCAACAGGGTCGCGATCACCGGGAGGTCGGCGCCGGCGCGCGCCAGGAAGTCCCCCAGGCGCTCCGGGTCGAAGAGCGGCCGGGTGACCGCGAAGTCCGCCCCCGCTTCCACCTTCCACGCGAAACGGCTGAGTTCCAGAGCCTGGTCCACCGCCGCGTGGTCGAGCCCGACCCCCGCCACCAGCTCGGTGGGGGCGCCGATGTCGTTGCCGCCGGCGTCCAAGCCGCGGTTCAGGCGGCGCACCACGTTGACCAGACCGATGGAGTCGATGTCGGAGATCGCGGTGGAGTCGGCGTAGGGACCCAGGTCGGTCGACTCGCCGGTCACGATCAGGAGGTTGCGGATGCCCGCGGCCGACGCCCCCAGCAGGTCGCCGATCATGCCGTGCATGTCGCGGTCGCGGCACTCGTAACGCACCAGCGGCTCGATGCCCGTGCGGTCGCCGAGCAGCATGGCCGTGGTCAGGGCGTCCATGTGCGCCTGCCCGCGGGTGCCGCCGACCACGAAGACCGCGTCCACCCCGTGGCGGGCGAGCGAGCGCGCCCGGCGGGTGGTCTCATGCATGCGCCAGCCGCGCGGGGCGGCGATCTGCACGGTGGTCACGAACTGACCGGTCGCGAGCTTCCTGCCCCACATGGAGCGCTCGGCGAGCGGCACCCCGGACCTGCTCTTCCTCCCGACGGGCACCGCACGCGCGGTCGTCCGGACGCGGACGGGCTGCACGCTGGCCACATGGTCGCGGATCCTGCGCACGTGCGCGGCGGTGGTGCCGCAGCATCCGCCCACGAAGCGCGCGCCGGCGGCGATCAGGCGGCGGGCGTACTGGCCCATGTATTCCGGGCTGGCCATGTATATCTGGCGGTTCTCGACCACGCGCGGCAGCCCGGCGTTGGGCTGGGCGGAGGCGGGCAGCCCGGAGCTCGCGGCCAGGAGCTCCACCGCGTCCAGCATGATCGCCGGCCCCACCGAGCAGTTGATGCCGGCCACATCCACCCCCCACTCCGCCATCGCCGTCCCGGCGGCCTCCATGGTGGTGCCCCCCGGAGTGGCGCCGTTCTCGCCGATGGTGACCTGGGCCAGCACGGGCAGGTCGGTGAGCGAGCGCACCGCCCGGAAGGCGGCCTCCAGCTCGCTCAGGTCGCTGAAGGTCTCCAGGCAGAACCCGTCCACGCCGCCGTCCAGCAGCCCCCGCACCTGGCGCCCGAAGAACGCCACCGCCTCCTCGAAGGCCGTCGCCCCCCAGGGCTCGATGCGGATGCCGAGCGGGCCCACCGCACCCACCACGCTGGCCCGTCCCACCGCCGCCTCGCGCGCCAACTCGGCTCCCGCCCGGTTGATGGCCTCGGTGCGCTCCTCGAGCCCGAAGCCGGAGAGCTTCACCGGATTGGCTCCAAAGGTATTGGTCTCGAGGATCTCGGCGCCGGCGTGGACGTACTCGTCGTGCACTTCCCGCACCATGTCCGGCTGCTCGAGGTTGAGTTCGTCATAGCATACGTTTACGAACACACCTTTTCCGTAGAGCATCGTGCCCATGGCGCCGTCCACCACGTGGGCGCGCCCGTCGGCGATCAGGTCTTGCAGGGTCACGCTCACGGGTCGTAGGCCAGGTTCGGGGCCAGCCACCGTTCCGCCTCCCGCTTCTCCATCCCGCGCCGGCGCGCGTAGTCCTCGACCTGGTCGCGCCCGATGCGCCCCACTCCGAAGTAGTGCGCCCGCGGGTGCGCGAAGTACCACCCGGCCACGCTGGCCGCCGGCGTCATGGCGCAGCTCTCGGTGAGCCGGATGCCGGCGCGTCCGGTGGCGTCCAACAGCGCGAAAATCGTGCGCTTGCCTGTGTGGTCGGGGCAGGCGGGATACCCCGGCGCCGGGCGGATGCCAGTGTAGGACTCCGCGATCAGCTCCTCGCCGTCCAGGTCCTCCTCCGGCGCGTATCCCCAGATCTCCCTGCGCACTCGTTCGTGCAGCCGCTCCGCGAAGGCCTCCGCAAGCCGGTCCGCGAGAGCCTTGGCAAGGATGCTTGAGTAGTCGTCGTGCTTGTCCTCGAACTGCCGGCAGAGCGCGCCCAGACCGGCCCCGGCGGTCACCGCGAAGACCCCCAGGTAGTCCGCGATCCCCGTCTCGCGCGGCGCCACGAAGTCGCTCAGGCAGGAGTTGGGGCGCCCAGACGCCTTCTCGAACTGCTGGCGCACCCCGTGCGCGACCGCCAGCGTCCCGCTCCGTCCCTCGTCCGCGTATATCTCCACGTCGTCACCCGCCGCGTTGGCGGGAAAGACGCCCGCCACCCCTCTCGCCTCAAGCAGCCCATCCCGCACGATCTCGTCGAGCAACGCACAGGCGTCCCGATGGAGCACCCGCGCCTGCTCACCCACCACGGGATCATCCAGAATTCCCGGGAACTTGCCCGCCATTTCCCAAGCGTGGAAGAAGGGCGTCCAGTCGATGTAGGGGAGCAGTCCGGCGAGAGGGAAGGGGGCGAACACGCGGATCCCGAGCGTCCGCGGCTTCGCGGGAGGCTCCGAAGCCCAGTCGATGGCGAGCCTTCGCGCGCGAGCCTTCTCCAGCGGCAGAATGCGGGCCCGGGCCCGTTTGCCGGCGTGCCTGGCGCGCAGCTCCGCATAGCTCGCCCGGGTGCGCTCCAGGAACGCGGGCGCCTCGCGCTCGCTCAGCAGCCGGCTCATGACGCCCACCGCGCGCGACGCGTCGTGCACGTGAACCGCGGGCCCCGAATAGCGGGGCTCGATCTTCACCGCAGTGTGCGTGCGCGAGGTGGTCGCGCCCCCGATGAGCAACGGCAGCCGGAAGTCGAGCCGCTCCATCTCCGAGGCCACGTGCACCATCTCCTCGAGCGACGGCGTGATGAGCCCCGAGAGGCCGATGGCGTCCGCCCCCTCGCGGCGCGCGGTCTCGAGGATGAGCTCCGCCGGCACCATCACCCCGAGGTCCACCACCTCGTAGTTGTTACACTGGAGCACCACGCCCACGATGTTCTTGCCGATGTCG
>JAAXGM010000047.1:4788-5030 GCA_012267435.1 Gemmatimonadota bacterium | reverse complement strand
GATGTCGTGCACGTCGCCCTTCACAGTGGCGAGCACGACCCGCCCGGCGGCGCGCGCCTGTCCGTTTCCGGCCTTCTCCTCCTCCAGGAAGGGCACCAGGTAGGCGACGGCCTTCTTCATCACGCGCGCGCTCTTCACCACCTGCGGCAGGAACATGCGCCCCGCGCCGAAGAGATCGCCCACCTCGTTCATGCCGTCCATCAGCGGGCCCTCGATGACGTCCAGCGCCCGCTCGCGCGCCT
>JAAXGM010000047.1:0-4689 GCA_012267435.1 Gemmatimonadota bacterium | reverse complement strand
TTTTCGACCGGCGCTTCGCGCCACTCGTCGTCCACGGCGTTCACCCGCCGCGCGGCGCCACGGTACTCGGCGGCAAGCCGGGTCAGCCGCTCGGTGGCCCCGGAGTCACGTGCCAGGATCACGTCCTCCACGGGCTCCAGCAGCTCGGCGGGGATCTGGTCGTAGACCGGAAGCGCGCCCGCGTTCACGATCCCCATGTCCATGCCGGCCCGGATGGCGTGGTAGAGGAACACCGAGTGCATGGCGTCGCGCACCGCGTCCGATCCCCGGAACGAGAAGGAGAGGTTGCTCACCCCGCCGCTCACCTTGCAGCCCGGGAGCTCGCGCTTGATGGCGCGGCACGCCTCGATGAAGGCGACGGCGTAGCGGTCGTGCTCCTCGATCCCGGTCGCCACGGCGAAGATGTTCGGGTCGAAGATGATGTCCTCGGGCGGAAAGCCGACTTCTTCGGTGAGGATGCGGTAGGCGCGGCGGCAGATCTCCACCTTGCGATCCAGGGTGTCGGCCTGCCCCTCCTCGTCGAAGGCCATCACGATCACCGCGGCCCCGTGGCGGCGCACCATGCGCGCCTGCCGGCGGAAGACCTCCTCGCCCTCCTTCAGGGAGATGGAGTTGACGATGCCCTTGCCCTGCACGCATTTGAGCCCGGCCTCGAGGATGCTCCACTTCGAGGAGTCGACGACGATCGGCACGCGCGAGATGTCCGGCTCCGACGCGATCAGCGACAGGAAGCGCGCCATCGCCGCCTCGGAGTCCAGCAGCCCCTCGTCCATGTTCACGTCGATCAACTGCGCCCCGTTCTCGACCTGCTGGCGCGCCACCTCGAGTCCGGCCTCGAAGTCGCCCTCCTTGATGAGCCTGCGGAAGCGGGCCGAGCCGGTGACGTTGGTGCGCTCGCCGATGTTGGCGAAGAGCGAGTCGGGGCCCAGGTTGAGCGGCTCGAGCCCTGAGAGGCGGGAGCGGCGCTCGATGCTCGGCGGGCGGCGGGGAGGGAGGTCGGCCACGGCCTCGGCGATGGCTTCGATGTGCGCCGGAACGGTGCCGCAGCATCCTCCCACGATGTTCAGGAAGCCCGCGCGCGCGAACTCGCCGAGCTGACCGGCCATCGATTCCGGGGTCTCGTCGTACTCGCCGAGTTCGTTGGGCAGGCCGGCGTTGGGGTGGCAGCTCACAAGGAGATCCGCGCGGGTTGCGAGCTCCTCCACGTGCGGGCGCAGGGCGGCGGCGCCGAGCGCGCAGTTGAGGCCGATGGCGAGCGGGTCCGCGTGCCGGACGGAGTTCAGGAACGCCTCCACCGTCTGCCCGGAAAGGGTGCGGCCGCTCGCATCCACCACGGTGCCCGAAACCATGACCGGGACGTCCAGCCCACGCCGGTCGAGCAGCGAGCGGATCGCGAACAGCGCGGCCTTGGCGTTCAGCGTATCGAAGACGGTCTCAACCATGAGCATGTCCACGACGCCGTCCAGGAGCCCGCGCGCCTGCTCGTCATAGGCTGCCGCCAACTGGTCGAAGGTGATGTTGCGGAAGGCCGGGTCGTTCACGTCCGGCGAGATGGAGGCGGTGCGGTTGGTGGGCCCCAGGATGCCGGCCACGAAGCGGGGTCGGGACGGGTCGCGCGCGGTGAAGGCGTCGGCGGCGGCTCTGGCGAGGCGCGCGGAGGCCAGGTTGATGTCGTATACGGCGGCCTCGAGGCCATAGTCCGCCATCGAGACCGAGGTGGCGTTGAAGGTGTTGGTTTCGACGATGTCCGCCCCGGCGGCCAAGTAGCCCTCGTGGATCTCGCGGATGATCTCCGGGCGCGTCAGCGAGAGCAGGTCGTTGGCGCCCTTGAGCGGGTGGGAATGGCCCGCGAAGCGTTCGCCTCGGAAGTCGTCCTCGTCCAGCCGGTACGCTTGGATCATCGTGCCCATCGCGCCGTCCAGGACCAGGATGCGGTCCTTGACGGCCTGCTTCAGCGCGGCGGCGCGCCGTGCGCGGGCGGACGGGTCGGTGGCGGGGAGAGATGCGGAGGTGGTCATGGCGTCAGTATACTAACGCAACGCGTGTCCGATACCGCAGAACCGAGCACCCCGTCTCGCCAGGAACTTTCGGGTCCCGGGGCCGTTTACTGCGGGAGCGCATGCCGGTGCGCCGAGCAAGCTTGGCGTTGCACCGGGAAGCCCGTCGGCGCGCGCGATCGAATCGTTGTTGCGCCGGGAACGCGTACCGCAACCCCGAGAAGGGTCATGGAAACCGTCCGCATCCCCAACCAGGCGACGTACTCGCCCATCTCGCTGACCGACCTGATGGTCGCGGCGCCGCTCGCTTCGCGCATCCTGCTCGGGGCGACGCCCCCGGGGCGCGCGCTCCAGGCCGTGGCGCTGGGGGCGTACGCGGGCAGCGTGGCGGTCGACTGGTTCGCTCGGCGCAACGTGCGCGCCATCGACTTCCTGGACACCTTCGGAGCGGACGTGAAGCACCTCACGCCGATGCCCGGGGAGGAGCGCGAGCGCGAGGTCGACTGGCTCTCGGAGCGCGTGAACGACGAGTACACCGCCGAGCGCATCCCGCGGGCGGAGCTCGCGCGCCCGATCAACCGGCACCTGACCGACTTCATCGCCGACATCACCAACCAGCGCGTCGAAACCAGCTCGGAAATACGTCGGTTCACCCTCGCGGGACTCGTTTTCCCGTTCGCGCTCGGCACCTGCGACATCTTCTCGGGCGACGTATCCATCCTCCGGGACGCCGGAGTGTTCGAACCGCACATCATCGCGCATGAGTTCTCGCACCGGAAGGGGTACCTGAAGGAGCTGCACGCGCAGGTGCTGGGATACCTGGCGATGGTCGGCTCGGGTGAGGCGGTGCTGGTGCAGTCGGCCCGCTGCGAGCGGCTCCACCGCAATCTCTGGGTGCTGGCGGACCGCGATCCGGGGCGTTACCGGACGATGCTCGAGGAGGGAGCGCTGCGCGAGGAACTGCGGCCCGACTTCCTGGCGCTTCATCCCGAGGACGGACCCGCCGAGGGGACGTTGGCGAACCTGATGCGCCGCCTCTACGACGAGCGCATGAAGCTCACCGGCCAGAACGGACTGTCGGACTATGACGAAGGCTTCACGAATTTCCTGTACACGAGCGAGAGAAGGGCGGCGGAGGCGTAGGCAAGTGTTTTGCAATTGCAGGACGCATGGGATGGTGCTCGTCCTGGCGATCTTCGCGCTCGGACCGGCTGCGGGCGCGCTGCGCGCCCAGGGATCCGCGGTCAGCGCGGAATGGGATACGGTGGGGACTTTCTCCATCGTGGGCTACGATCCCGAGACCGAGGAGGTCGGGGTGGCGGTCCAGTCGCGGGTGTTCAGCGTGGGCAATGGCGTCATCTGGGGCGAAGCCGGGGTGGGGGTGGTGGCCACCCAGGCCGTGGTGGACGTGAGCTACGGGCCGCAGGCGCTCGCGCTCCTGCGCGAGGGGCACTCGCCCGCCGAGGTGGTGGAGCGCGTCCTGGCCGCCGACCCGAATCCCGACCCGGAGCGGTGGAGCATCGAGGGCCGCCAGTTCTCGGTGATGAACGCGCGCGGCGAGGTGGCGACCCACACCGGCCCGCGCGCCAGCGACTGGGCGGGGCACCGCATCGGCCGCCACACCTCCGCGCAGGGCAACATCCTGGCCGGGCCCGCGGTGGTGGACGACATGGTCGCCGCTTTCGAGAACACCCCCGGCCACCTGTCCCGCCGGCTGGTCGCGGCCCTCGAGGCCGGTCAGGCGGCGGGCGGGGACACCCGCGGCATGCAGTCCGCCGCGCTGCTGATCGTCAAGGAGGACGGCGGGGTCTGGCTCAACAACGATGTGGTGCTGCGCCTCCAGGTGGACGACCACGCGGAGCCCATCGCCGAGCTGCGCCGACTGGTTGAGATGGCGGCGGAGCGACGGGCGCGGAGGCGGCGGTAGGTGGGCTCGATCGCTGGGCGGAGGCCCTAAAGCCCCTCCACCAGCCTTCCACCCTCCACCCAGACCTCGCCCCCCACCGTCACGGTGGCGTCCGCGAAGAAGTTCCAGCGCACGTAGCCGCCCCCGACCGATCCGCCCAACTCGGTGTTGTCGCCCAGCGACAGCCTCACCACGGCGTCCCCGTAGCCGTAGTACGGGATCCACGCCTCGCCCTCGGGAATCCCGAGCAGCGGGTTGAACCCCACCCCCAGCTCACGGAAGGTCCGGCCCGCCTCTCCGGCTTCCTCCATCTCGCGCACCACCCCGTCACGCCCGGCGTCGGCCTCCACCTCCACCACCCGGCCTCCCTCGAAGCGCAGCACCACGCCTTCCGCGCGTTCACCGCCCCACTGCGCCGGGGGGAAGGCGATCCGTCCCACCACCGTCTCCAGCACCGGCAGGACCCTCGCCGCGCCCGCCGGAATCTCCACCTCGCGATCAATCAGGTTGCGCGCGCGTTCCGCACGCGCGGCCGACGCGTCCCCGTCCTGGCGCGTCACCGGACGGTCGCCCACCTCGAACGCGATGTCGGTGCCGGCGGGCGTCGTCACCCGAACCGGCCCGCTCCGCAGCGCCGCCTCGAAGGCCGCGAGCGCGTCGGCGAGGACCGCGTAGTCGGTGTCCAGCACCGCGGTCTGGTAGAGGCGATCCACCCGGTCGTCGACGGCAAGCTCCTCCATCTCGAATGAGGTGGCGCCCGCCCAGTGGAAGTGAACGGTCCGCCCC
>JAAXGM010000046.1 GCA_012267435.1 Gemmatimonadota bacterium | reverse complement strand
CCGACCCATCCCCGAGGGTCGCGACTTCTGGAACCAGGAGGAATCGGCGCGCAACTACGCGATCGCGCGCCGCTATGTGGAGCCCGGCGAGCCGATGATGAGCCGGCTTCTGACGCATCCGCTCGCGCCCTCGGCGGGAGGGGACTACTTCCACGGCGGTCCCCGTCGATGGGCATCGACGGATGATCCCGAGTGGCAGATGCTGGCCGCCTGGGTGCGCGGCGAGACGCCCGCGTGTATGGTCGGCGAGGGCGATCGCTGAACTTCGGATGGGGATGAGCGAACTGGATGCCCTCCGCACCGCGACCATCCATGCCGCCGATCTGCTCGACACGCCCGACCGGGGCCGCCGGGCCGAGGGCATGCTCGCGGACATCATCGCCGTGCCCGGCAATCCTGTGGACGACATCGATGTGACGAAGGATGTGCGCTTCGTGACGCTGGGCGGGCGGGTGATCAAGCATGTCGCCGGCGGGCGCGACATGCACTCGATGGGTCGGTGAGCCGGTGATTGACCTGGGCGTCGTCCACCGGCGTGCGCCTGCGAAGCGCCAGCCGCGCATTCCGGCCCGGCCCGCGCGCGCCGGCGGGTGATGACCTCCTTCCACGATGAGCTTCGCGCCGGCGTCCGGTCGCTCTGCGCCCGCTTCGACAACGGCTACTGGCGGGCCTCCGACGAAGCCCGCGCCTACCCGCACGAGTTCGTCGACGCGCTGACCGAGGCCGGATACCTGGCGTGCCTGATCCCGGAGGAGTACGGAGGGATGGGGCTGGGCATCCGCGAGGCGAGCGTCATCCTGGAGGAGATCAACCGCTCCGGCGCGAATTCCGCCGCCTGCCACGCGCAGATGTACACGATGGGCACCGTGCTCCGCCACGGCTCGGAGAAGCAGAAGCGACGGTTTCTCCCGGGTATCGCGTCCGGCGAACTGCGCCTACAGGCCTTCGCCGTAACCGAACCGGATGCCGGCTCCGACACCACCCGCATCCGCACTTTCGCCGAGAGGCGGGGACGACGGTATGTCGTTACGGGCCAGAAGGTCTTCATCTCGCGCGCGCGCCAGTCCGACCTCATGATCCTGCTGGCGCGCACCACGCCCCTTGACGAAGTCGAGAAGCGCACCCGCGGTCTCTCGGCGTTCATCGTGGACCTGCGCGATGCCGGGGACGCGCTCCGGGTGAAGCCCATCGACACCATGATCAACCACGAGAGCTGCGAGGTTTTCTTCGACGGCGTGGAGGTGCCGGTCGAGAATCGGATCGGCGAGGAGGGCCGGGGCTTCCGCTACATCATGTCGGGGATGAACGCGGAACGCATTCTGCTGGCTTCGGAGTCGGTGGGGGACGGGCTCTACTTCGTGGACCGGGCATCCGAGTACGCCCGCTCCAGGCGCGTCTTCGACCGGCCCATCGGAGCGAATCAGGGCGTGCAGTTCCCGATCACCGACGCGTACATGGACGTGCGCGCCGCGGCCGCGGTCCGCGACCAGGCGGCCCGGACCTTCGACGCGGGCGAGACCCGCGGGGACGGTCCCAACATGGCCAAGTATCTCGCCTCACGGGCGGCGTGGAAGGCGGCCAACGCGGCCATGGACGCCTTCGGCGGCTGGGGGATGGCCGCCGAATACGGGATCGAGCGCAAGTTCCGCGAGGCCCGTCTGTACCTGATCGCCCCGGTCGCGAACAACCTCGTGCTCAGCCATGTGGCGACGCACGTGCTGGGCATGCCGAGATCGTTCTAGGGGACGCGGACGATGGACGACGGAGCAGGCGCGACGGAAGGGGCCGGGGTGGACGGGCGTTCCCATGCGCGACTTGGCTGCCGCTCGATCCTGTTCGTTCCGGGAACCCGTCCGGACCGCTTCGGCAAGGCACTGGCGGCCGGGGCGGACGCCATGTGCATCGACTTGGAGGACGCGGTGCCTCCGCAGCGGAAGGTGGTGGCGCGTGAAGCGGCGACACGCTTCCTCGCGGAGCAATCAGGCGAAGGACCCCGGAACGCCGCCGACCCGCCCCACCTGATCATTCGCATCAACGACCCCGACACGGACCTGGGGCGAGCGGACGCGGAAGCGCTCCGCGGCATTCGTCAACCCGACGCGTTCATGATCCCCAAAGTCAGAACCGCCGGAGGGGTGCGCCGCGCAGCCCGGCTTCTCCGCGATGGCGCGCCGCTCTTTGCCCTCATTGAGACGGCGCTCGGACTCGAAAACGCGGCCGGCATCGGGCAGGCCTCACCGGCCGTAGCGGGGCTGGTGTTCGGCGGCTTCGACCTGGCCATCGAGCTGCGCGCCGATCCAAGCTGGGAGCCACTTCTCCACGCGCGCTCGCGCGTGATCCACGCCGCCGCCCTGAGCGGACTGGACGCCATCGACATGCCGTCCGTCGATTTCGGAGAAATGAGCGGCCTGCGCGAGGAGGCCGGCAGGGCCCGTCTCCTGGGATTCGCGGGAAAGATGGCCATCCATCCGGCTCAGCTTCCGGTCATCCACGAGGTGTTCACGCCTTCGGAACTTGAGGTCGAGCGCGCGCGCCGCATTCTGGATGCCGACAGGGAGGCGGGAGGCGGCGCGGTCGCGCTCGAAGGCCGAATGGTGGACCGGCCGGTCGCCGAAGTGGCGCGGCGCGTGCTGGCCCGGGCGCGCGCGGCCGCCAGCCGAGGAGCACGCAAGTGAAGGAATCAGCGGTCCCGGCCGAAGGCGAGAGGCGCACGCGGGTGCACACTGACATTCTTGCGCCCGGACCCGCCCAGGCCATGCTCGGTCTGCTCGACCGCGATCCGCGCGCCATCTCCGAGGGCGACCCTCTCCCACTGGGATGGCACTGGCTCTATTTCAGGCAGCCCTGCCGCGCCTCGCGTCTGGCGCGCGACGGACACGAGGTGCGGGGGAACTTCATGCCCGACGTCGACTTGCCCCGACGCATGTGGGCGGGAGGGATGCTCCTGTCGCCGCGGCCCGTAGCCCTCGGTGAGGCGGCCGAACTCAGATCGGAGATCCTGAGCGTCACCGAGAAACGGGGGCGGAGCGGCCGGCTGGTGTTCGTGACCGTGGGCCACACGGTCCTGCAGGGGAGTCGTCCGTGCGTGGAGGAGGAGCAGGTGATCGTCTACCGGGAGCCCGCGTCTCCTTCAGCGGCTACCTCCTCCGGGACCGGCGGGGACGGGGCAGCGGGTCGCGAGTCCGGTGGTCGCCCCGAATCTGCTCCGGAATGGAGTGAAACCTTCCTCCCCACCACGGTCACCCTCTTCCAGTTCTCGGCCCTGACCCACAACGGCCACCGCATCCACTACGACCATCCCTACGCCACGCGACGGGAAGGCTATCCCGGGCTCCTGGTTCATGGACCGCTGACCGCGCTTCTCCTCCTGGATGCCGCCCAGCGACACAACCCGCATCCGGTGAGGCAGTTCCGCTACCGGGCGCTGGCGCCGCTCTTCGTGGACCAGCCGATCGCGCTTGCGGGCCAGGCGGCCTCCGCCGGCGCGGATGGATCCGGCCCACAACCGGAGCGCATCGTGGAGGCGTTCGCCCCGTCAGGCGCGGTGGCGATGCGCGGGTGGGTGACCTGACGGACATCGTCAGCTAGCGGCTACCTCCTTCGCCCGCGTTACTAGCAGACCGTCTCTACCAGCCCCGATTCCCGAATGCGCCGATCCTGCGTCAGAAACGTTGCGCCCAAAGTACGCGCGGTCGCCACGAGAATGCGATCAGCGGGGTCCCGGTGAAAGGAATCAGGCAGGCGGGCCACCTCCGCGGCAATCGCTGGAGAGACGCCCTGCCGCCTGACGAGCGGGGGAGCAACCGCCTTCTCGAGCCATTCCCTCAGGGGAATCGCAAGACGAATACGGCCAAGGCCATGGAGAGTCGCGATCTCCCATAGCGAGATGTCGGATACCCGTAGCGGGGACTCCGCACCAACTCCGTCCACTACGCGTTTCTGGGCTGGAGACAGGAGTGCGGGATCCTGAAGCCACCAGATCAGGACATGGGTGTCGAGCAGGGCGATCACTCGCCGAGGCTTTCCCAGTGCTCGAGGGGAACCGCTGGTGCGATCACATCACCCAGGATCGTGACCGTGCCCCTGAGTTCAGACTGCGGGTGCCGTGTTTCGGCTCGAGTCGATGGCCCCAACTCGGCCACGGGACGGCCTCGCTTGAGAATCACGATCCGCTCGCCCGTCGCCTGCACGCGGTCGAGGATGGCCAGGCAGCGGGCCTTGAAGTCCGAGGCGTTGATGGTTTCCATGTGACTAGTATGGATGACTGGTCATATTACGTCAAATCCCTCACTGCAGCCCGATCCCCAGCGCGACCCATATCGCCACCATGCCGATGGCGACCAGCCCCAGATAGAGCGGTCCCACGTAGCGAATCCAGTCCTCGTAGCGAACCTTCGCCGACGCCAGAATGGCCATCAGCGCGCCGTTGGTGGGGGTCAGTAGCTCGCACAGCCCGGCGCCGTACTGGTAGGCCAGCACGGTCACTTGGCGCGACATGCCGAGCAGGTCGGAGAGGGGCACCAGTACCGGCATCGTGAGCACCGCCTGTCCGCTCACGCTGGGGACGGGGACATGGATCGCCGCCTGGGCCGCCACCATCCCGAAAGCCGACGCGAGCACCGGCAAGCCCTCCAGGGGCGTGAACAGCCCGTGCACGATGGTGTCCACGACGCGACCGTCCTGCAACACTACGTAGATCGCGCGCGCGAACCCGATCAACAGGGCGGCGAAGGTCATCTCGCGGAAGCCGCGCAGGTAGGCCTCGGTCGTACCGCCAACGCGCAGCCCGGACAAGAGGCCCACGAGCACGCCCATGATGAAGAAGGCGGCCGAAAGCTCGTTGAACCCCCAACCCCACAGCAGCATGCCGACGACCGCCAGGACGAAGGCCGTTCCCACCATCGCGAAGATCCCCAGATCCGAGGCGCGCACGCCTTCGACTGCATCGCCGCCCCCCGCCGGCTCCTCGATCCCGGCCGCGGCCCGGCCTCGATCCCGCGTCCGGTGCGCGTAGCGCATGGTCATCGCAACCCAGAACGCGAGCGCGATCAACAGAAACACGATCCGGAACAGGGCGCCCGACGCCAGCGGCAGCTCCGCGAGTTGCTGCGCGATCGCCACTTGGAAGGGATTGATGGGGCTGAAGGCCGAGCCCACGAACGCGGCGCCCGCGCTCATCGCCACCGCCACCATCGCGTTGAAGCCGAGCCGGCGCGTGAGGATCAACAGCACCGGTATCAGCGGGATGATCTCCTCCTGCAGGTTCTGAACGACGCCGCCGATGGCGAAGGGAACCGCCACCACCGGAATGATGAGCAGGTCCCGCCCCCGCAGCGCCCTGGTCAGCGACGTCACCCCCCGCCGGAGCGCGCCGGTCGCGTCCACGACCGTGAAGGCGCCGCCGATCAGGAAGACGAGGAAGATGATGTCGGCCGCGTCGATCATTCCGCGCGGCAGCGCGACCATGGCTTCGAAGAGGTTCACCGGATCGGGCTCGACCTCCTGGTAGGTGCCCGCAACCACCACGACGCGCCCGGTGGCCTCATCGTCGCGGCGCTCGTACTCGCCTGCCGGGAGCACGTGGCTGGCGGCGGCGGCGAGAATCACGCCGGCGGTCAACAGGACCAGGGGATGGGGAACCCGAAACTTCATGGCGTCCGTCTCCCCTCCATCCACCGAACCAGCGCATCCTGCGCGACGATCAGCACATGGCCCTGCCCCGCAAGGATCTCGAGCGTGACCTCGGCTCCCGCGTCCCGCAGGCGCTCCGCCGTGGTCTCCGACCCTTCCACCCAGCGGGCGTCGCCCTCGCCCACCATCATCCAGACGGGCGTCCCGGCCAGCGATGCCAGAGAGCCTTCACCCGTGTGGCGTCCCGGCATCGCGATGATGCCACCGACCCGATCCGGCACCGCGAGCGCGGCGTGGAAGACCCCGATCCCGCCCGCGGACGCGCCCGTCATCACGATGTCGCCCGACGCTCCCGCAAAGTTCTCGTCGATCCAGCCCATCACCGCCGACATCACGCTCGCGGCGTCCTCGTCCAGGCCCGGCCCGTAGGTCTCCACGCCGACGACCGCGTATCCCGCCGCCGGCGCCGCGTGGTCCCAGTACGAGTCGATCAGCCCCAGCAGGAGACTCGCATCCCCCGCGCCCCAGGGGAACGCCACCACGACGCCCCTGGGGGTGGTCTCCGGGCGCACGACGGCGATGCTCACACTGGACCCCGACTCCGTCGGCAGCCGGATCCACTCCGGGACCTGCGGCAGGTCGGGTCCGATGCCGTTGTCGGCCCCGCAGGCCAGGACGAGCGTGACGACGGACGCCGCGAGAGCGCCGGCCGGGGGAACCGTCCGGGGTTGGGGCGTTCTGGTCATCGGGTCCCGCTTCCGCGCTTTTGTTCCGGTGATGGCCTCGATGGCACCTCTGGAGATAGAGCGCGGGCAGCTTCCCGAGCAAGGTGGATCGACGCGCCCGAAGCCTACTCCCTCCCGCGACGGCGCCGAAGCGACGCCCGCCGCTGCCGGTGGCTCGCGTACGCGCCGGGATGGTCCTCGGTGGCGCGCGTGGGCTCGGAGAAGGCGGTCAGGTGCAGGGCCGTCTCCTGGTGGGCCAGTGCTCCCGCGATCGCTCCTCTCGCCACGATCCCCACGTCATGCCCGAGCGCGACGGCCGGGTGGACGTCGAACGCCCCTTCCCGCAGTCGGTCGACGAAGGCGCGCGCGCGCCTCAGCTTCGCGGCCCGGTCGCGAGCCGGCGGCCGCTCCATCGCATCGATGGCGTAGCTGCGCACCAGCTTGGGGAAAAAGGCCGCGAACGTCTCGTGCCTGTCGAAGAGATCCATGCCGAGATGGCGCGGGCCGGTGACGAAGATGGCCCCGATTCGGCCGGACTCCAGGGACAGCTTTTCGACGTAGTCGTCCAGCGTGGCCCCGTGGCGCTCGTAGATCGCGCTCATCGCCTCCGTCGGGGAGTCCACGTCCATGCGGGCGGCCTTATCGCCGAGGGCATCCCACACCGCGCCCTGGTCGGACCGCCGCGTCCCGCTGGCGCGCATCGATGCCTGCACGCTGTGGAGCCTCGTCGCGCGCCCGCGGCTGTACTGCACCCGCTCGGTCACGGTGAAGTCGGGCCGGCTGTAGCTCCAGCGCCCGGCTTCCACGCACGACACCGGAATGATCGTGGTGCGTTCGGCCGGCACCAGCAGGGTGAGGTTGGCGATGCGGTTCTGCTTGGCGCCCACCAGCTCCTCGCCGTCGACGATCAGCACGTCGGAATCGGACCGGTTCTCCACCGCGAGATTGGGGACGCTGCCCTCCTTCCGCACTTCGCGCACGGAAACCAGCCCGGAGTGCAGCCCCTCTTCCAGAAGCAGGTAACGGACGGAACTCCGGAGGTCCGAGGACAACGGGAAAACGGTCAACCCGGCGAAATGCGCGGGCTTTCCGATCAAGAGGCTGGACAGCGCGGTCCTTACGCTGGCGATGGGGTTTTCGTCGGTGCGGGCCGAGGTCTCGGCAGGCGGCGGTTGGCGCATGGCGGTGTCTCCTCTTATGTTGTCAGTAATCAACAGTTGTTATCAGTATCATACAGGCTCGCCTGACCCATGTCAACAGTATTTATCAGTTTACACCAGTAGACGACAGCAGGAGCAGGGCGAGCAACGCCGGCAGCCTGAGAGGCAGAGAATGGGCAGCTACACCACGAGCGAGTTGGAGCGCGACACCGGCTTCGGCCGGAGGACCATCGCCTACTACATACAGGAGGGCCTGCTGCCACGGGTGGGCCGCCGGGGGCCGCGCACCCGCTATCCCGAGCTGGTGCGGGATCGGCTGCTTTTCATCCGGCGCGTACGCGAGGCGGAGGCGGAGAGTGAGATCCGGCCGGTGCCCCTCCGCGATCTGCGCGAGCTGTTCAAGACCCTGCCCCCCGGACTGGTCGCGAACGTCGCCGCCGGCGACACCGCGGTTACCGCCGACATCGTGTCGCTCGCGTCCGTCGAGCAACGTTCCATGGTCGACCGGGTGGCCGCGCTCAGGAAGCGGCTCCTTGCCACGCGGGCTGGGCCGACTCCCGGGTCCCCGTTCACCGATCTTCGCGAGGGCGAGCGGATGCCCCTTCGGGCCGACGCGCCCGGGGACTTCGACGACGACCGCACCCGCGACGCGCGGACCATGGAGGAACTCGAACCCGAAGGAGAGGCAGAGGAGCTCGCGGCGACGGAGCCGCAGGCGATGGAGGAACCCGGCGCGATGTACCTGGCCACTCCTCGGCTTCCGGCATCCCCGTTCGAGGACGACGTCGTTGCCGCCGCCGCAAGCCCGGATCGGAGCGCGAGCGATTCGGACGAGGAAGCCGATGCCCTGGCGAATCAACTGTCCTGGGTGCTGAATGAGCTTCGGTCCCCGGCCCGCCGCCGCGGCGACCTCGCTCCGGACGCAGTCGACACCTGGTCGCAAATCGAGGTCACGTCCGACATCCGGCTCTCGATCCGCGGGATGGCCGACGAGGACGCGTTCCTTCTGCGCGTCGCGGGCCGCCTGCTGCGTCAGGTGCTGGAGAGTCGCGGTTCGCGGGTCGAGCAAAGCTCGGACGAACCGGAGGAGTAGGCGCCGAACCGGCGGGAGGGGCCTCGAGACCGTGGAGACGAGCGGCGCTTCGACCGCAGTCGCGGTGGAGGGCGCCTGCCGCGCGGTCGGTCTGGGGTCCTCCGACATCCAGAGCGTCCGGTCCGTCGGAGGCGGATGCATCAATCAGGGCACCGCCCTTCGCACCACCCGGGGCGATTTCTTTCTCAAGTGGAACGGGCGGGCGGATCACCGCTTCTTCGGCGTGGAGGCCGAGGGCCTGGGGGCGTTGGCCGCCTCGGGCTCGGTACGGGTGCCGTCGGTCATCGCCGCGAGCGGGCCCGGCGACGAGGCCGCCTGGCTGCTGCTGGAGTGGATCGAGGAGGGCCGGCCCGGCAGAGCGGGCTGGTTCCGGCTGGGCCGGGAGCTGGCCGCGCTGCACCGGGATGCGGGCCCGGGAGGACCGGATGCCCGCTTCGGGTGGAGCGGCGACAACGTGATCGGGTCGCTGCCGCAGCCGAACGGGTGGAACGACGACTGGGCCGGCTTCTGGGCGGAGCGCCGCATCCGTCCGCTGGCGCGGGAGTTGCGCGAGCGAGGCGCCTTCTCCGCGGCGCAGGCGAACATCGTGGAAGCGGTGGCCGAGCGCGCCGACGAACTCCTCGGTCCGGCGGCGGCGGCCGACGGGCCTTCCCTGCTCCATGGCGACCTGTGGTCCGGCAACGTGCTCTTCGCCCGCGGCGGCGGGCCCGTGCTCATCGATCCGGCGGTGTATGTCGGGCACCGCGAGGTGGACCTGGCCATGGCCGACCTGTTCGGCGGCTTCTCAGGGGCCTTCCGCGAAGCCTACGCCGACGCCTGGCCCCTCCAGCCGGGCCATCTGCGCCGGCGGCCCGCGTACCAGCTCTACCCGCTGCTGGTGCACGCACGGCTCTTCGGGGGCGGGTATGCGGCGTCCGCGGCAACCGCGGCCAGGGCGGCGCTGGGGGGATAGGGCGACCGGTTGCCGACGAATGGTGTCGGCGGCCGGGGCGCGCCGGAAGTCGTCCCATTCGTGCATGGCAAACGCCCGAGTGACGTGGTATGATACTGGTATTCTGATTTTCGGATGGAGTAAATATGAAAATTTCCGAACGAGGCCAGATCACGATTCCCAAGCGCCTGAGAGAGCGTTTCGGTTTTCGCCCGGATGTTGAGGTGGAAATCACGCCGATCGACGGCGGATTGCTCATTCGCAAGCAAACCAACTCCGAACATCCTGTCGATCAGGTCCACGGCATCATCAACCGAGGGCTGAGCACGGACGAGTACATCGAGGAGATCCGCGGCAGATGATCACGGCGGTCGACACGAACATCCTGCTGGATGTCTTCGCGGACGATCCCGATTTCGCATCTCGATCGAAGGGATGGCTGCGCTCGGCGTACGACCGGGGCGCCATCGTGGCCTGTGACATCGTCTATGCCGAACTCGCTCCCGCTTTTCCCGACCGGGCTTCCCTGGATCACGCGCTACGGATGCTGGGCGCCACGGTTTCCCCGATCACAACCGACATTGCATACGATGCGGGGCGACGATGGCTCCGGTACCGGCGGGCGGGCGGCCCCAGAAAACGCATCATCACGGATTTTCTCATCGGGGCGCATGCGCTGAGCACAGCCGACATCTTCCTCACCCGGGACCGCGGGTTCTACAGGACGTATTTTCCCGAGTTGGGCACGCGCACACCAGAGCCCTGACGCGGCGTCATCCGTCCGCTGCTTCCGCCGTTTCGCCCGATCCGCTCCGAGGCCATATCATCCCTGCTGAGGTCCGGACGGTGAACTCCTCGGGGAGGCAGGATGCGATTGACGCGGATCGGTGTGGTCCTCTTGACCGGTTTTCTCGCCTCCGCGCCCCCCACCCTGCGCGCACAGGGCGGCGTGCCGCGGGTCACGCTCGCGGAGGCGCTGAAGGCTTTCGCCGAGAACAGTCCCGCGCTGCGCATCGCCCGGGCCGAGGCGGCGGAGATTGCGGGACGCGCGCGCCAGTATCGCGGCTACGCCAATCCCGCCTTCTCGCTCCTGCGCGAGGATCTGAGTCGTTCGGGCGAAGATTACTGGGAAACGACCGCGGGGCTGACGCAGCGGATCGAGTGGCCGGGTCGCACGGCCGCCCGTGGCGTGGCCGCCCGCCACGCCATCACCGGGGCCGGCGCCCGGTTTCGAGCGGACTCGCTGCAACTGGCCTTTTCCGTGCGCGAGGCCTATGTGACCGCCTGGCTCGCGGAGGAGGCGGAGCGCACCATCGGACAGGCCGCGGAAATGATCCAAGTGGTCACGCGCGCGGCGGAGCGGCGCCTGGAGGCGGGCGACATCTCGGGGTACGAAACCCGGCGGCTGCGCCTTGGCCGGATTGAGGCCGAGAAGGATGAGGTGGATGCGGAGCTGCGCGCCCGCGCCGCCCGCAGGCTGCTGGCGTCGCTGGTCCTGCCGGAGGCTTCCTCCCACGAGCTGGGACCCGCGGATGCGATAATCGGCGTCCCACCCGCGATCGGCTCCGGGAGCGCCCGCGATGCCCTCTCCCGGCGTCCCGATCTGGAGGCGGCCGCGCGTGAGCTGGACGCGGCCAGAGCCCAACACCGGGTCGCGAACCTGGAGTGGGTGCCCGATCCCGCCGTGAGTCTGGCGTACAAGGAGCACGCGGACGGTTTCAAGGGCGCGATGGTCGGAGTGGACCTGCCTCTGCCGATCTTCAACCGGGCCGGAGGCGTCCGCGAAGAGGCCGCGGCGCGCGAATCGGCGGCCACGTCGGGCCTGGTCCTCCTCCGCCGCCAAGCCGAGCTCGACCTGGTGGACGCGTCCGATCGATACTCGGTCGCGCGTGAGCGTCTGGAGGTCACGGGCGACGGCATCATGGCCGAGGCCGAGGCGCTACTCTCGGCGGCCAGGGTGGCGTACGATGAAGGTGAGATGACGCTGGTTGGGTTTCTTGACGCGACGGGGGCCTTCAGGGATGCCCGGCTCAGCGCGCTCATCCTGCGGGCGGAAGCCTGGATCGCCTACTACAACCTGGTGCGCGCTCTGGGTGGCGGCCCCGGGGAGGAATCATGATGAGGGGGGATGGGGTGGCGCCGATGTCGGGGGTCGCGACTGCGCCGAGGCCTGGGCTCGCCGACGCCTTGGTGTGCGGGATCGCCGCGCTGTGGTTCATCGGCTGCGATTCTGGCGCGGATGATCTTCCGCCCGAGCCCGATCAGGCGTTCGCCGGGGGCGCGGTGGTGACGCTCTGGACCGACGCCCTCGAACTCTTCGTCGAGTATCCGCCGCACGTTCGCGGGCTGGCGGGGGACGTGTGGGCCATCCACCTCACCTGGCTCGCGGACTGGTCGCCGGTTGAGGAGGGCAGCCTGACGCTGGCGCTGGAAGGACCGGGTGGGGCGCGCGAGGAGATCGTAATGCCCGCGCCCGCCCGGGCAGGCGTGTTCACGACCTCGCCGGTGCTGCCGGTGGCCGGAATCTGGCGCGCCGACATGACGCTCTCGGCTGGTGGTCGGGAGTACCTGGTCCCGGTGGGCGAGCTCGAAGTCTTCGAGAGCGTGGACGCCCTGTTGCCGGACGAGGAAGTCGCGTCTCCGGGCCCGATCACGCTGTTGAAGGAGCAGCAGTGGGTGATGCCCTTCGCGGTGGCGGCCGCGGAGGAGCGCAGCATTCCCCGTTCGATTCCGGCGGCGGGAGAGATCGTCGCGCCCGCCGACGGCCTCGCGCACGTCTCCGTGCCGGTCACCGGGCTGGTGGTCGTGCAGGGTCCCACGCCCGCGCCGGGGGATGCGGTCGCCGCGGGGCAGACGCTCGCCCTGATCGCCCCTACCAGCCTGGACGACTCCTTCGCGCGCATGCGGGTGAGGGTGGCGCACGCGGAGCGCGAGGCGGCGCGCGCGGAGCGGCTGTTCGCCGCCGAGGCCATCCCGGAACGCCGCCTGCTGGAGACGCGCCACGAACTGGAGGTGGCGCGCGCGGCCTTCGCGGCCGTGGGCGGGATGCAGTCGCCGGAGGGCGATGGGGCCGCGCACCTGTACGCGCTGCGGAGCCCCATCGGCGGGATCCTCTCGGAGCGCCATGTCGCCCCCGGCGAGCAGGTGGAAGCCGGCGCGCACGCGTTCACGGTGGTCAACCCGGCGACCCTCTGGTTCATCGCCCGGCTGCCGGCACGGGAGGCCGCGGTGGCGGGAGGGGTGCGCGAGGCCTGGTTCACGGTCGAGGGGGCGGACGCGACCCACACCACCGACCGGGTGGTCTCCACCGGCACCGTCATCGACCCCGAGACCCGCACCCTGCCCCTGCGCTTCGCCGTCGCCAACCCGGACGGACGGCTCAAGGTCGGCATGCTCGCCGAGGGGCGGCTCCTCACGGGAGCGCCGCTCACCGGCGTCGCCGTCCCGTCCGCGGCGATCCAGGACGAGGACGGGCTCGGGGTCGTCTACGTCGAAGTCGGCGGGGAGAGCTTCCAGCGCCGCGTGGTGGAGCCGGGCCCCTCCGATGGCTCCTGGACCTTGGTCTCCGGCGTGGAGAGGGGCGAGCGGGTGGTCACCGAGGGCGCCTACCAGGTGTTCCTCGCGTCGCTGGGCGAAGCGGACCTCGCCGATCACGGGCATACGCACTGACGGATACCGGCTGATGGCCTCGACGCCCACCGAGCGGGAGCGGAGCGGCATCCTCGAAGCGGTGGTGGGCGCGTCGCTCCGGCACCGGTTGCTCACCGTCGGCGCCGCGGCGATCACGCTCGCAGGCGGAGGATGGGTGGCGGCGACCCTTCCCGTCGATGTCTTTCCGGACCTCACCGCCCCCACCGTCACGGTGCTCACGGACGCCCACGGCCTGGCGCCCGAAGAGGTCGAGAGCCTGGTGACCTTCCCCCTCGAGACCGCGGTGAACGGAGCCCCGGGCGTACGCCGGGTGCGGTCCAGCTCGGCGCAGGGGATCAGCATCGTCTGGGTGGACTTCGACTGGGGCACGGACCTGTTCCGCGCGCGCCAGATCGTGAACGAGCGGCTCCAGCTCGCGGTCGCGCAGCTCCCCGACGACGTGACGGCTCCCGTCCTGGCTCCGGTCAGTTCGATCATGGGCGAGATCCTGCTGGTCGGCATGACCGCGCCGGAAGCGCGGCTCATGGAGGCCCGCACCGCCGCGGACTGGACTGTCCGGCGCCGTCTGCTGGCCGTGCCGGGCGTGTCGCAGGTGATCCCGATCGGGGGCGACGTACGCCAGTACCAGATCCTGGTGGATCCCGGCCGGATGCGGGCGTACGGGATCGCGCTCGACGAGATTCTCGCCGCCGCCGCCGCCTCGAACCGCAACGTTTCGGGGGGCGTCTATCGGTCCGGAGGCAGGGAGATTCTGATCCGGGGCCTCGGACGCGCCCGCGGTCTGGAGGAGATCGGCCTCACCGTCGTCGCGGTGCGAGACGGCGTGCCCGTGCTGATCGAAGACGTCGCCGACGTGCGCATCGGCCCGAAGATCCGTTTCGGCACGGCCGCGGTGAATGCCGAGCCCGCCGTCATCCTCTCGATTCAGAAGCAGCCGGACGCCAACACGCTGGAGCTGACGGAGCGGGTCGACGCGGAACTGGACGCCATCGAAGGCGAGCTTCCCGCGGGCGTCTCGTTCGCGCGGGCCATCTTCCGTCAGGCGGACTTCATCTCGCTCGCCGTCGAGAACGTGGTCGAAGCGCTGCGCGACGGGGCGGTGCTCGTCGTCGTCATCCTGTTCCTCTTCCTCTGGAGCCTGCGCACGACGGTCATCTCCTTCCTGGCGATTCCCCTGTCGCTCGCGCTGGCCGTGATCGCCCTGCTGCTGCTCGAGGGCACCATCAACACGATGACCCTGGGAGGGATGGCGATCGCCATCGGCGCCCTGGTCGACGACGCCATCATCTTCGTGGAGAACGCCCACCGGCGGCTGCGCGGCAACCGGCAACAGCCTGAGGACGTGCGGCAGGCGACGCTGCCACTGATCCGTTACGCGGCGCGCGAGATGCGCGATCCGATCGTCAACGCGACCATCATCATCACCGTCGTGTTCGTGCCGCTCTTCTTCCTGTCCGGGGTGGAAGGCCGCATGCTGCATCCCCTCGGCCAGGCCTACATCGTGGCCATCCTGGCCTCCCTGCTGGTGGCGGTCACGGTGACCCCCGTGCTCTGTTCCCTGCTCCTGTCGGACGATCGCGCGCTGGCGCGGAAGCGGGAACCCTGGCTGCTGCGCGGGGTGCGGCGCCTCTACGGCAGCCTGCTGGAATGGACCCTTCGCCGCTCGGGTGTCGTGGTGGCGGGGGCGGGTGTGCTGCTGCTGGGCACCCTGGCCCTGATTCCCTCGCTGGGAGGCGAGTTCCTGCCCCCGTTCCGGGAAGGCTCGCTGACCATCTCGGTGGTCAGTCTTCCAGGCACCTCGCTGGTCGAGTCGGACGCGATCGGAGCGCGGGTGGAGCGCCGCCTGCTGGCCCATCCCGCGGTGGTCTCCACCTCGCGGCGCACCGGGCGGGCGGATCTGGACGAGCATGCGCAGGGCCCCAACGCCTCCGAGATCGACGCGCGCCTCGACCTGGCCGACTACGACCTGGACGACGTGCTGGCGGAGCTGCGCGCCGATCTCACCGGGTTCCCGGGCACCAGCGTCACGGTGGGTCAGCCCATCGGCCACCGCATCGACCACATGCTCTCCGGGACGCGCGCCGCCATCGCGGTGAATCTGTTCGGGCCGGACCTGCAGCCCCTGCGCGACATCGCCGCGGAGATCGAGACCGTCGCCGGCCAAGTCCCCGGCCTGGTGGACATCGCCGTCGAGCGGCAGGCGGACGTGCCGCAGCTCCAGATCCGGGCCGACCGCCGCGCCATCGCTCGCCACGGGGTCACCCCGGCGTCGCTGGCGGCTGCGGTGGACGTGGCGTTCCAGGGAGAGGAGGTCTCGCTGATCCGGGAGGGCCAGCGCGCCTTCGCCCTGGTGGTGCGCTACGCCGAGGAGCACCGCGCGGACGCGGACGCCATCGGAAGCACGCTGGTGTCGACGCCGGCGGGCGCCGCCGTTCCACTCTCGCAGCTCGCTTCCATCGTGCCCGCACGCGGTCCCAACACCATCAGCCGCGAAAACGTCCAGAGAAAGATCGCGATCAGCGCCAACGTGGCCGACCGCGACGTGGTCGGCGCGGTGACGGAACTGCGGGAGAGGGTCGCGGCCGAAGTGCCGCTGCCGCAGGGGTACTCGCTTCGGTACGGCGGCCAGTTCGAGAGCGGACAGGCGGCCACTCGGAGCATCACCATCCTCTCGTTCTTTTCCATCGCGGCGATCTTTCTGGTGCTGCTGCGGGCCTTCGGCAACGTCCGCACGGCGCTGCTGCTCATGGCCAACCTGCCGTTGGCGCTCGCGGGCGGGGTCGCCGCGGTCATGCTCATCGGCGGCACCATCAACGTCGCCACCCTGGTCGGTTTCATCACCCTTTTCGGCATCGCGGTGCGCAACGGGATCCTGCTGGTGAGCCGCTACCAACACCTCTGCGGGCACGGCCTTCCGCTCCCGAACGCCATCCGGCGCGGATCCACGGAGCGCCTCAGCCCGATCACGATGACCGCGCTCACCACGGGGCTGGCGCTGATTCCGCTGGCGCTCGGCATCGGCGAACCCGGCAAGGAGATTCAGGCGCCGCTCGCGGTCGTCGTGCTCGGGGGGCTGATCACGTCGACCTTCCTCAACATGTTCGTGATTCCCGCGCTGTTCCTGCGGTATGGTCGATTCGGAGAGGAGGCGCGCTGAGCCGAGCCGGCGACGCCGGCTCGCCGAGGCTGGGCGCGCGCGCTGATGCCGCATTCCGTGACAAAGCGCCGCGTTCCCTGGCCGGTGCCGCATCCCCCGGCCAGTGCCGCCGGCCGCAGCTAATTCTAATGCAGGATGTTGCGTGACCTCAGGTGGGCGGCGACCGGGCCGATCATGAGTGGACGGATGCGATAGCGGGGCCGGGTGGCGCTGCCGGACGCCGCCTTCTCCGCCCCCGCTTTCTGCCCGGCCGCGTCCAGGACCTTCTCGATCACGCGGCACTCCTCCAGCGACCGGAGGATGTGCAGGCTCTCGAGACCCGAGGTGCGCGCAACTTCGCTGTACTCGTCGACGGCAAGGGTTCCGTGGTCGAGTAGTGCCTTGAGGGCGAAGCTTTGCGTCCCACCCAAGCTCTCGATACCCGAATCCAGCGTGTTGAGCGGCCGCACGACGAGGATTCCCTCCGTCGAAGTGAAGTCAGCCGTACGCAGCCAGTGGAAGAGCGCCAGCCGAACCGATCCCTGAGAGGCGCGGTGCAGGCGCTGAAAGTAGTCCGACTCGACGAGCCGTTCCTGCTTCTCCGCGCCCCGCAGCCGGCGCGTGCGGCGCCGCAGCGCCGCACGCCCGTCGTGTGGTTCGGCGAAGCGCAGGGGGAGCCCGCTCAGCCGGTGCCGGGCAAGGACGGCCTGTCTCAGCTCGTCGGGCGAGAGCTCTCCCAGAGTCATCCGCCGGATGTCGTGCACGAAGGCGGGCGCGCGCTTCTCGACCAGCTGCCACGCCGTCGAGGTCATTGCCGCGATCCAGAACACGCTCGATTCGGTGCGCGACATGAAAGTAAGTAGCCGCTCGAACAGCCGGCCCTCTCCAGGCACGCGCATGTGAAGATGTTCCGTCGCCTCCAGGACGGCGAAGCCCGGAACCGACCCCGGCGGCGCCTCCAGCACCCGGTCGGCGAGCGAGTCGAGGTCACCCGCGGCTCCGAGCCCCAGCCATCCGGCCAGGCACCCCGCGAGATGCGCTTCCGTGCGCACGCGGGTGGCGAACCTCCGCCGCACTCCGTCCGCGGCTTCCTCGGACAGGCGGCTTGTGACGACATTCAGGAAGCTGGTCACGCCGGCGCCGGGCGATGCGATGACCACCAGGGACCTGGCCTCCCCGGTCGCTCGCCGGGCCCAGGCCGCCGCCGCCGCCGCCATGGCGTCCTCGCGCCCCGCGAGCAACCGCGCGTCGGCCAGCGGCTCGAGCGAGAAAAGGCGCCGGTAGATGACGGGAAGCGCGTCCGGGTACTCGTCCGCGTACGCGAGGGAGTGCTCGCGGCGATCGACGACGGACCGGACAGATGGACCGAGGCCCATCCTCGCCCCGAGCGGCCGAAGGAACCCCTGGGCCCACGACACGGCCGCGGCGGCGCGGCCCGCGGCTTGGGCCGACAGCCGCCGCGTCCACTTCCATACGCGCGCGACCCCGGCCGACAGAACCGTGCGCGCCTCGAGATAGCCCGCCGTCATCCGGTCCGCGGTCGCCTGCTCGATCAGTTGGCGCGAACCGCTGCCGATCTCGGCGGCGACCCTGCTCTCCGCCGTTACCAGCGCCTCGCGCAGAAGTTCGCGCGCCGCCGCGGCCTTGTCGCCGGCGCGGGAGAGGCCGTTGACGACCAGAACGGCTGGATGCAGCGCGTCGGGGTCGAGCCGATCCTTCGCCTCCGCGACCGCGGCCTCGTAGCCGTATCCCGACACCTCCCGGAGCTCGGCGACCTCCGAGCGAATCCGGTACATGGCTTCACGGATCGCGGAAGGCGCGGCCCGCATGCGTTCCCGGCGCAGGAGATCGAACGCGTGGAGGAAGGTCTCGCGCAGGCGCACCGTGCGAGGATCCGTCCCCGGTTTTCTCGGGGGATCTCCGGGCGCCGGGATGTCGTGAAGGGCCAGAGCCCCGGGCATGCGCTCCCGAACCTCGCCCAGACCGCGGATCGCCTCCTCGACCGTGGCGGTCAGTGTCTCGAACGCGGCATCGGGCTCCGGCAGCCCGCCCTGGATGTGCGCGAGCGCCGCATCGGTGCGTTGCCGCTCGGCCTCCAGAATCGATGCCAGGTCCTCATCGCCGGTTGACAAACCCGCGGCCCGCTCCCTGCTTCGGCCCAGTTCGGCCGTGACTTCAGCAAGAACCGCATCCGCCTTGCGGACGGTACACGACCAGTCTTCACGCAGCTCGCCGAGAATCCCTTCGATGTCTCGGCGCATCGAGACCAGACCGCGGTACAGCTCCAGCCGAGCCGCCGCTCCCTCCGCCCAGGCATCCCATTGCACGGCCAGTTCCCGCTGGCGTCCGGGGCCCGGCCGACTGGATGGCGGATCGGCCGCGAACGTGCCGGCTACCGCCACCGAGGCGGCCAAGGACTCTTCCAACTGCCCGACGTCGACCCTCCAGGCAGCCCCGGCAGCCCGTTCGACCTCGTCGATGAGCGCCTGCAGTTCGGCCTGCAGGGCCGCTCCGGCAGCGCGGTGGGTCCGGGTCTCATGCGGCCGCTCCTCCTCCGCGGCAGGGTCGAAGGGCGGCGGGGACTCATCGCCCGGGACGGCCGGCTGCAACACCGCGGTCGTCCAGTCGGCCCATGCGCGCTCGAGGCGCCCGAGCCATTCGGCCCAGTCGTGCTGGCTCCGGCGGAAGGCGTTCGCCTGAGCGCGAAGGACCATCTGGTCGAGGTGTTGGCGGGCCAGCCGGGCCACCGCGACGCGGCGCATTCGGCTCCGCGAAACCACCGGGCCGAGCATGCGCGCGGCGGCTCGCTTGATGGCGCGGATGGCACCGACGCCGGAGACGCGCACCGCGGACGACCGGGAAGTCGGCGCCCGCAGGATGGCTGGCAGTTCCACTAGCGACGCGCGCGCGCGGTCCGCAGTCGACTCGAGTGCTTCTTCCAGAGAGGTGGCGGCGGCGCATCCGGCCAGCGCGGCGCGCAGGGGCTCGATGACTTCATCGGCGACCACATTGCGGTATTGCGCGAGGGCCCCAGGCGCATCCTCCGGTCCCTCCCCGGTCACTTTGGAGAGTGTCCGCTTGTGCGCGGCAACAGCCTCCTCCAGCACGCGGCGGATGGGTAGCCACACATCGGCTTCGTAGCGCCGCCAGACCTCCGCGAAGGGCTTATGAACCGCGGCGGAGATGCGGGCGACGATGTCGGAGTCGGTGGATGCCCCCGGCGCGGTGCGGGGCGTGCGGGGCGTCGCGTCGCTCATCACGCGCTCCGCGCACCCGGGGCGGACGCTTCCGGAGGTTCGACCATCGGATACCAGTCGTGCTCCGGCATGAGCCCCGCGGCGCGGAAGCCGTCGCGGGCGCGCTCGGTGATGTCGCTCTGCATCAGGAACTCGAAACGGGGATCCAGCACGTAGGCCTTCACCCTCACCCGGGTGACGAACGTGGTGCGGAACTCGTCTCCGACGAGCACCACGATGGGCTTGTTCAAGAAGACGTACTGGGAGGTCACCGCCGCCTCGAAGGCGATCTCCCTGGCCTTGCGTTCGTCCACC
>JAAXGM010000233.1 GCA_012267435.1 Gemmatimonadota bacterium | reverse complement strand
CCGCTCCACTCGGCCGGTGGCTGGAGGGAGAAAAGAGCCTCGGCCACTTCGCCCCGGCCGCGGAAGTCGTGCCGATACGACGTCGGCGTTGCCGTCCAGCCTGCGGGAAGCTCGAGTTCGGCTTCGGCGGAGAGATCCGGATGATCGGCCTCCAGTTGGACGAGCACCTCGATCTCCCCGGCCCCGCCGCCCCGGCCGCGGCTGCCGATTTCACCCGGACGGCCCGCCTCGCCCCCGCGCCCCCCGCCTTCCCCCTCGTGCCCGGTCCCCCGCGCGACCACTCGAACCCTTGGCGACATCGTGACCGACAGCGCAGGCAGCACCTCGACGCGCCGGGGCAACGTACCGAACGGCAGCCGGGACACGGATCCCGTGACGGCCACCGTGACGGGCACCCGTTCTCCGAGCACTTCCACCCCGACCACCGCACGAAGCTGCGGCCGGCGCCACGGCAGGTGCAGGTCCGTGGAGTCCACGACCTCGTAGCGGTTTGCGGCCAGCCCGGAACGGGTGAAGTACGGCCCTGGGGGAGCGGCCGCTGACGGAATCCGCATCTCGAACACCTCGTCAACGACCTCCGCCAGGCGAGTCACCTGCCCGGCCCCGGCGGCCTCTGCGGCCCGCGCCTCGGCTTCCGGGACGACCCGTTCGTAGTCGATATGGAGGGTGGTCAGAACTTCGTGCTTCCCCAGCAGCACCTGAACGTCGGAGATCCTCGCCCGATCCGCGACGTTGCTCTCAACCCGTACCGCCACCGCCGCCTCCTCACCCGGCACGACCACCGCACCCCCGGCCGCGCGCTCGAGTTCGGCCACCGCCTCCACCCCCGCCGCGGCCACGATCGCATCCCCGAACTGCCGTTGCTTCACACGGAGATGAAAGGCCGTCTCGGGCGCCGCGAACTCGATCACGTCATTCAGCAACCGGTACCCGCGCACCAGCTCCGGCACCGACTTCTCCGGCGCGGTGAAGTCGAAGTCGCCCACGATCCCTTCAATGAGGGCCTGAATCTCCGACATGGCCTGCGTGATCGCGGTCCCCGGGGTTTCGCGCGACAACGCGAGCAGACCTGGCAGACTCGTGTCCATCCCGGCGAAAAAATCCTCCGCGGGCACGTTGTCGGCCACTTCGGCCCCCAAATGGCCGACAAAACCGGCATTTCTTGTCCTATCGCCGGGAGAATCACCGTTTCCCAGCCACTCATACCGGTACACCCGCCCCCCACCCCCCCGCACC
>JAAXGM010000232.1:296-1047 GCA_012267435.1 Gemmatimonadota bacterium | reverse complement strand
CCGGCTGGACCTCGCCGAAGAGGAGCCCGGGGAACGCATCTGGTTCCTCCGGACCGAGGACGTGGAGGCGCCGGCGCTGATCCAGGTGGTGCGGGTGGATCCCACCGAGGTCCTCCTGCGGCTCGACCGGACGACCACCGCCCGGGTGCGCGTCAGCCCGCGCGTTCTGGGCCAGCCGGCCACCGGGTTCGAGATCCACCGGGTCGTCATCGAGCCGGCGGAACTCGAAGTAGGCGGCCCCGAATCGCTTCTCCGGGACCTCAGCCAGGTCACTACCGAGCCGATTTCCGCGCAGGGTCTGCGCGAGGCCTATTCCCGCCGGCTGCAGGTCCAGGTGGATCCGGCGCTCCGCCCCCAGACCCGCATGGTGGACGTGCGGCTTGAGATCGGGGAGGAGCGCGAGCCCCGCGATCTGCGGCTCGCGACCCGTCTCACCCCGCCGGCGCCGGGCGATCCCTCCTGCGAGCTGCTGCTCGGCATCGTGGAGGCCGTGGTCCGCGTCCCCCGGAGCATGCTGGCCCAGGTCAGCGACGGGAATCTGTTCGTGGAGGTCTCCTGCGCGGGGTTTCAGGAGGGCTTCCACGAGGCGGTCCCGCGCCTCCTCTATCCGGACGATCCGGCGGCGCCGCTGGGCGTGGTCTCGTTCGAGCCCGCGACCGTTCCCGTCGCGGTCGGGCCGCCGCCGGATCCGCCCTGACGATGGCTGAACCGCCACGCTCCCGATCCGCGGCGCGGGAGTACTTCGAGTCGA
>JAAXGM010000232.1:0-147 GCA_012267435.1 Gemmatimonadota bacterium | reverse complement strand
AACCTGCTCATCGGGGACCACCTGATGGTCAACAAGATGGTCTACCAGGGTGACGGAAGCGGCATCCTGCCGTCGCGGGAAGTTCGGCGCGGCGACGTCGTGGTCTTCAAGTTCCCTGAGGAACCGGAGCGGGACTTCATCAAGCGG
>JAAXGM010000045.1:12994-13389 GCA_012267435.1 Gemmatimonadota bacterium | reverse complement strand
GCCGCCCGGGAGGACCCGCACTGGAGCTGGCGCTACCTGCTTGGCCTGAACCTGTGGGCGCTCGACCGCGACGCCGAGGCGGCCGAAGTGCTGGCGACCCTCGGCGACGAGCCCGATTACGGGCCCGCGTACACGGCGCGCGCCCACCTGACGGAGGTCATGGGCGGCGATCCGGGACCCGACTTCCGGCGCGCGGTCGCGGTGGATTCGGGCAACCGTCTCCTGCGCGTCGCCCTCATCCGGCACCTGCAGGAGACGGGAAGATGGGTGGAGGGGCTCGAAGCGTCCGGCCGTGGCCGGGAGCTCTTCCCGGGCGACTTCAACCTCGACCTCCTTCATGTGCGCGGGCTCCTCCAGGCGGGAGACCACCGCGAGGCGATCCGGATCCTGGCGGA
>JAAXGM010000045.1:10537-12927 GCA_012267435.1 Gemmatimonadota bacterium | reverse complement strand
CCGTCCCTTCGACCCGGATGAGCGGCTGGTGCGGTTCCTGCTCGGGGTCGTGGGGGAAGATGTCGACCTCGGGCCAGGGGCCGATGCCGCCGATGCCGAAGTCGTCGCCTCATTGCGCGCCCGCGCCGATTCGCTCGCCCGCGCGGCGTCACCCACTGAAGCGATCGAGCAGGCCCTCGTCCGGCGGGCGCTCGGCGCAGCTGCGCGCCTGGAGGGCGGATAGCGCCTTCAGCCCATCCAGGATGGCCGTGGGTGTTGGGGAGGGGAATTGCAAAAGTACGATTGATAACGTTGCAAACAGACGGTCACGGCAATTGCGAAAGCACGACTGATATGGTTGCAAAAACACGATCACGCTGTCATGCTTCCAAGCATGACACCCGATTCCACACCCGCGCCGGGTTATCGTCCCCGGATCGCTGACCGTGAACTGACCGAGCGGCTCGCGGCAGCGGGAGCCGTCGTGATCGAGGGGCCGAGGGTTTGTGGCAAGACCACAACGGCCCGACAAGCGGCGGCGAGCGAAGTGCTCATGGATGCGGATCCGGCCGTGCCACAGACGATGGCTGTCGATCCGAGGCTGCTCCTGGAAGGGCCGATGCCGCGATTGATCGATGAGTGGCAAGCCGAGCCCGACATCTGGAACTACGTGCGCCGCGCCGTCGACGATCGCCCGGGCCTGGGCCACTTCATCCTCACCGGGTCCGCCGTTCCACCCGACGACATTACGCGCCACACGGGTGCCGGCCGGATGAGCCGCCTTCGGCGCTTGGAGGACGTTCCTGACGGCTATCCCCGGACCGGCTGCGGCACCCTCGCCAGCGCGCGCGCCTTCGCCACCACCGCCTCGACCGTGATCCCGAACTTTTCGAACAGCACGGCGCCCGGGGCGGACGCTCCGAAGTGGTCGATGCCGACCGAGGCGCCCCGGTCGCCGGTCCATCGGGTCCAGCCGGCGGTTGTCCCGGCTTCCACGGACACGCGCGCGGCGACCTCGGGCGGGAGCACTTCGTCGCGGTAGCCTTGGGGCTGACGGGCGAAGAGGAACCAGCTGGGCAGGGAGACCACGCGGGTGGGCATTCCCTCCGCTTGGAGCACCGCGCGCGCGCACACGGCCACCCCCACCTCGGAGCCGCTGGCGATCAGGATCGCTTCGGGGTCCCCGTCGTCGGCTTCCAGCAGGACATACCCGCCCCGGTGCAGCCTGCTCGCCGGAGCGGCCTGATCGCGGTCGATGACCGCAACCGCTTGGCGGGTAAGGGCCAGGAAGCTGGGACCGCCGGTGTGGGCGAGCGCCGCCCGCCATGCCTCCGCCGTCTCGGGCCCGTCCGCCGGGCGCAGGTCGAGCAGCCCCGGGGTGGCGCGCAGCGACGCCAGCTGCTCGATGGGCTGGTGGGTCGGGCCGTCCTCGCCCACGCCGATGCTGTCGTGGGTGAACACGTACGTGACGGGCACGTGCATGAGTGCCGCCAAGCGGATCGACGGGCGCATGTAGTCCGAGAAGATGAGGAAGGTGCCTCCGTACGGGCGTACGCCCCCGTGCAGCGCCATCCCGTTCAGGATGCCCCCCATGGCGTGCTCGCGGACACCGAAGTGGATGGTGCGCGCGCCCGGAGTCCCGGCGAGCAGGTTGTCCTCCCAGGGCAGGGTCGTCTTGTTGGAGCCGGCCAGGTCGGCGGAGCCGCCCAGCAGGTTGGGGATGCGCCGACCCAACCCCCGCAGCACCTGCCCGGAGAACACGCGGGTCGCGAGCGGCTTCGGGGGCGCGCTCAGGTCGGGGATGTCCGCGTCCCAGCCGGCCGGCAGCTCGCCCGCCAAGGCCGCCCGCAGCTCCTCGGCCGCGGTGGGGTGCGCCGCCCGGTAGGCCGCCCACCGCCCCCGCCACTCCTCCTCCAGCTCCGTCCCCCGCGCCGCCGTTTCCCGCCAGTGCGCCAGCGCTTCCGCCTCCACGTGGAAGGGGTCGGCGGAGGGGTAGCCCAAGTTGCGCTTGGTGGCGTCCACCTCCTCCACCCCCAGCGGCGCGCCGTGCGCGCTCGACGACCCGGCCTTGCCGGGGCTGCCGTACCCGATGGTGGTGCGCACGATCACCAGCGAGGGCCTCTCCGTCTCCGCGCGCGCCCCCTCGAGCGCCGCGTTCAGGGCGGCCAGGTCGGTGCCATCCTCCACCCGGCGGACGTCCCACCCGTACGCGCGGAAGCGCTGCTCGTGGTCGGTGGAGCACGAAAGGTTCGTCCCGCCGTCGATGGTGACGCGGTTGTCGTCGAACACCCAGATCAGCTTGCCCAGCCGCTGGTGGCCCGCGAACTCGGCCGCCTCGTGCGAGATTCCCTCCATGAGGTCGCCGTCGGAGCAGAGCGCCCAGGTGTGATGGTCGACCACCGCGTGCCCGG
>JAAXGM010000045.1:0-10483 GCA_012267435.1 Gemmatimonadota bacterium | reverse complement strand
CGTGTGCCCGTACTCCGGATGGCCCGGCGTGCGCGACTCCCACTGTCGGAAGCGTCGGATCTCGTCCAACGGCAGGTTGTAGCCGGTCAGATGCAGCAGCGAGTAGATGAGCATGGAGGCGTGGCCCGCGGACAGCACGAAGCGGTCCCGGTTGCTCCACTCCGGGTTGGCCGGGTTATGGCGCAGGTGCCGGGTCCAGAGCAGGTATCCCACCGGCGCCAGCCCCATGGGCGCCCCCGGATGCCCCGAGCTGGCCTTCTGCACGGCGTCCATGGAGAGCACGCGCACGGCGTCGATGGCGAGGCGCGAGAGTGCGGGGTCCGGAAGCGGGGAAGCGGGCATTTCAGCCTTTCCTCAGGGTGCGGGAGCGGATGGGGAGACGCGGAGGGCGGGGCGGGCGCGGCGAGCATCGGAGACGCCGCGCACGTGGAGGACGCGACGGGGATGGCCCGCGGCCGAACCCCGGATGCCCCGAGCGAATACGCAAAATGCGTAAATTACGTAAAATGCGTAATCGCCAAGCCTGCGGCCGCGGTGAGTGGAAGTCGGCGCGCGAGCTTCGCGGAGCGCGGGCGCGCCGCGCGCGGCAGGGCGGGGCGGCGGCTGCCGCTCGCGTCGCGGGAAGCATGGGGCTGAAGAGGGCACGGTACGCCGGCGCGGCGTGCCGGGAAACCAACCTCACCCGACCACCAGGTTGATCAGCCTGCCGGGCACATAGATCACGCGGCGCACGGATCCGTTCCGAAGGAAGCGCGCGACGTTCTCCTGCTTGCGCGCGAGCGCCTCCGCGTCCTCCCGGCTCATCTCCGCAGGACCTTCGATGGCGCCGCGCACCTTGCCGTTGACCTGAACGGCAAGCTTCACGATGCGCCGTCTGGCCTTGTCCGGGTCGTATTCGGGCCAGCGGGCGCCCCCGAAGAGGCCGCCTTCATGGCCGAGCCGCTCCCACAGCTCCTCGGCGATGTGCGGCGCGAAGGGCGCCACCATGAGCACGACGGGCTCGATCTCGGCCCGCGCCGGCCTCCGTCCCCCCGCGCGCGCCGCGTTCAGGTACTCCATCATCCCCGAGATGCAGGTGTTGTACTGGAGATCCGCGATTTGGCGCGTCACTCGCTCGATCGTCCGATGCAGCCGCCCCTCGAGACCGGGATCGGGGTCCGCGTCGTTGTCCGCGGCGCGCAGCACGGCGTCCCAGAGCCTCCTCAGGAAGCCCAGCGGTCCCCGGATGCCGTCGTCGCGGTAGTCCCCGCCCTCGGTGAAGGGTCCGAGAAACATCAGGTACAGGCGGAAGGTGTCGGCGCCGAACTCCTCGATGACCGGATCGGGCGTGACCACGTTGCCCCTGGTCTTCGACATCTTGCGCCCGTCCTTGACGATGATGCCGTGGGCGCGGAAGCGGGTGAAGGGCTCCTCGAAGTTCAGCAGCCCGATGTCGCGCAGCGCCATGGTGATGAAGCGCGCGTACATCAGGTGGAGCACCGCGTGCTCGTTGCCGCCGATGTAGCTGTCCACCGGCAGCCAGCGCCGGGTGATGTCCGGGTCGAAGGCGATGTCGTCGCAGCCGACCGAGGGATAGCGCAGGAAGTACCAGGAGCTGTCCAGGAAGGTGTCGGAGACGTCGGTCTCGCGGCGCGCGGCGCCCCCGCAGGCCGGGCAGGCCACGCTGTACCAGGACTCCACGCGCGCGAGGGGGCTCACGCCGGCGTCGTCGGGTTTGAAGTCCTCGACGCGGGGCAGGATCACCGGGAGATCGCGCTCGGGCACCGGCACCGCGCCGCAGCCGGGGCAGTACACGATGGGGATGGGCGGGCCCCAGTAGCGCTGGCGCGAGATGCACCAGTCGCGCAGATGGTAGTTGACCTGCTTCTCGCCCAGCCCCCGTTCCGCCAGCTCGGCGGTGATGGCGGCCTTCCCCTCCGCGACGCTCATCCCGTCGAAGCGGCCGGAGTTGACCATGCGCCCGGCGGCGTGGTCGGTGTAGGCTTCCTCCAGCGGGGTGTCGGCGTCGTCCCTGGGCCCCGCCACCACGCGCACCACCGGCAGTCCGAACTCGTTGGCGAACTCGAAGTCGCGCTCGTCGTGGCCGGGCACCGCCATGATCGCCCCGGTGCCGTACCCCGCGAGCACGTAGTCCGCGATCCAGATCGGGATTTCCGCCCCGGTGGCGGGGTTCACGCAGTACCCTCCGGTGAAGACGCCGGTCTTCTCGCCGGCCGTCTTCTGGCGGGTGACCACGTCCATCGCGGCCACGCGGTCGACGTACGCGCGCACGTCGTCGCGCCGCGACCGGACGGTGATGCGCTCCACCAGGGGGTGCTCGGGCGCGAGCACCATGTAGGTCGCCCCGAAGATCGTGTCCGGGCGGGTGGTGAAGACCTCTATCGCTTCGGCTGAGCCGGCCACCGGGAAGACGAGCCGGACGCCCTCGCTGCGGCCGATCCAGTTCGCCTGCGCCTTGCGCGTCGACTCCGACCAGTCGATGTGGTCCAGGTTGTCGAGCAGCCGCTGGGAGTAGTCGCTGATGCGGAAGAACCACTGCGCGATCACGCGCTGCTCGACGGTGGCGTCGCAGCGCTCGCACAACCCGTCCTCGACCTGTTCGTTGGCCAGCACCGTCTTGCACGACGTACACCAGTTGACCGGCGCCTTCTTGCGTTCCGCGAGCCCGGCCTCGAAGAGCTTGAGGAAGATCCACTGGGTCCAGCGGTAGTAGTCGGGGGAAGTCGTGTCCACCGAGTGATCCCAGTCGAACATTCCGCCGATGCGGCGCAGCTGGCGCGTGAAGTTGGCCACGTTCGCCGGGATCAGATCCATCGGATGGGTGCCGTGCCTCAGCGCGAAGTTCTCCGAGTGGATGCCGAAGGCGTCGAAGCCGATGGGTTCGAAGACGTCGTGTCCCCGCAGTCGCTGGAAGCGCCCGTGGATGTCCGCGCCGGTGAAGGCGTAGATGTTGCCCACGTGGAGCCCCTCCGCGGAGGGGTACGGGAACATCATCAGGTTGAAGTAGGGCGACCGGGAGGCGCGAAGCTCCTCCGCGGAGAAGGAGTTGGCGCCGCGTTCCTCCCAGATCCGCTGCCACTTCGCTTCGACCTGGGAGGGCGAGTAGCTTGCCGAAGGGCCGCCGGGGACGGACATGTCGTTCATGTCCATACGTTCGCGAGGGGCTGGGACGCTCGCAAGCGGGGAGGCGGCTTCGTGACGGACTGGCTGGGCGGCGCCGATCCCGCCTTCGCGCGGGCCGGCGGCTGGCCGAAGGCGACGTCACGCTGCTCGACGAGGACGCCGATGGGGACGGGGCCCACGGATTCTCGGGCGAGACCCTGTAATACCGCTACGTATCCGTTCCAGTCCGCCTCCGGCTACCTGCTCTTCCGCATTACTCGCCCGGCCCCGCGTCGAGGAAGCGGATCAGCTCCGCGTTGACGATGTCGGGCGCTTCCTCGTGGGGGTTGTGGCCGATGTTCGGGATGAGGAAGGCCTCTCCGTTGGGCAGGATCTCGGCGGCCCGGCGCGCGTTGGCGGGGAAGTCCGGCCCGTCGATCTCGCCGCCCAGGATCAGCGTCTTCGTCCTGATGTGCGGCCAGTCGTCGACCACCGTGTCCATCGAGCGCAGATTGCCGCCGAGCCGGCGCACGTACGCGAGCCTGGGCCAGTCCCCGCTCAGCCGCTGGCCGTGCCGGATGCGCAGGTGGTCCAGGAACTCCGGCTTCCACTCCACGTAGCGCCGGGTGTCGGTCCGCACGTCCGCCTCGTAGGCTCGCTGGAGGTCCGGGTCGGCGTCGATCTCGCCGTCGAACGGCCGAAACCCGCGCCCGGCGCGGTTGTCGGTCAGGCCAATCTGGTTGACGGTGACCAGATGCGTCGTTTTCTCCGGGTACAGGAAGGCGAAGCGGGTCGCCATCTGGCCGCCGATGGAGTGTCCGACGATGGCGGCCTCGGAGATGCCGAGGTGCTCCAGGAGCCGGGCCGTGTTCGAGGCGTGCAGGCTCATGCTGTACGGCAGGATCGGCTTGGACGACTTCCCCCAGCCGAGCCGGTCCTTGACGACGACCCGGTACCCCTCGTTGGCGAGGGCCTCGATCTGACGCTTCCAGTACCAGCCGTAGTAGCTGCCTCCATGGAGGAAGACCACGGCGCGGCCGTTCGCGGGCCCGGCGGGCGCGACGTCCATGTAGGCGATCCGCACATCCTGGCCGTAGACGCGAACGTTCATGAACTCGACCGGATGCGGGTACTCGAATTCCTCCAGGTTGATCGAGATCGGTCCCCACTCGGCGGGTGGCTCGGGGGGCGGCCGATGGGACTGCGCCGCGACCGGATCCGGCGGCGCGAGGGCCAGCAGCGCGGCGAGCGACAGCGCGGCGCACAGGTAGGTCACGGGGTGTTGGGGGGTGGTCATCGGTCTTCTCCTTTCGCTGCATGTCCATTTCAAACCATGACGTAACGTCAAGGTTCGTGTCCCGCCTTCCAAGGCATTCTCCTTCGAATCGCGGTGTGCGTCTACCTCCGTTCCCCGAGCACCTCGAACGGATCCCCGGCTTCCTCGACCCCGGCCTTGATCTCCGCCAGGGCCGAGCGCAGGTCGCCACCGTGGCGGTCCAGCAGCGCCTGGAAATCCGGTAGCCGGTGGTAGTAGCGCATGCGCGCCAGCAGGGTGGCGTTATTGAGCGGGGTGGCCGCGAACCCGGCATAGGTGCTGGCCTCGAGCGACGGCTGTACCTCGTCGGCAAACCGGTCCAGCGCCTCGGCGAAGATCCGTTCCCGGGCGGCCAGACGCTCTTCCCTGTCCAGCGACCCGTCGCCGTAGACGCGCTCCAGGTCCGCCACCAGGCCGTCCAGGAATACCGAGAACTTCATCGCGTCGCCCCAGCGCCGGCGCGCGCGCGTGCAGCGCACGGTCGGGATCTCGCCCGAGTCGGCGCAGAAGAACGCGGCCGCGCCGGCGTCGCCCACGAAGGTCGCGAAGCTCTCGTTGAAGTCGACGTGCCCGCTCACCCAGAGGTGGGCGTGCGAGACTTCGTGCAGGATGGTCTGCACCACCCCGATCTCGTCCTGGCGCAGCACCGTGGACATCAGCGGGTCCGCGAACCACCCCAGGGTGCTGAAGGCGGAGGTGGGGCGCAGCCAGGTGTCGAAGCCCTCCTCTTCCAGCCTGCGCTGTTCGTCGAGGGCGTCGTCCAGGTCGAAGAATCCCCGGTAGGGAACCCGGCCCACCACCGGAAACCACCAGGTCCTCGCCGCCAGGCGGTCCTTCTCGGCCGCGGACAGCACCATCGCCAGGGTGTCGCGCTCGAGGTGGGTGTAGGTGGTGTAGGAGTCGCCGACATCGAGCCCCAGCTCCTCAATGGCGAAGGCGCGCGCCAAGCGGGCGAAGGTGAGCTTGCCGCGCGTGCCGTCGTCGGTGTCCGGGTCGACGATGACGTCCTCGATCGGCCGGCGAGCCGTCAGGATACGCGCCTCTTCCCATCCCGCGCGCAGGACGTAGAGGGGTGAGCAGGACATCGCCGCGGCGACCAGCCCGGTGGCCGCGACCCCCAGGAGCAGAAGGCGCCTTCCCCTTCCCATCGGACGGGTAGTGGTCCGCGGGACGCTAGCTGGTTCCGCCGAGGGATCGCATCAGGGGAATCCCGCCCTCGGTGGGCACGTACACCACCGAACCGGCGGGCAGCTCACCCAGCTTCTCGATGTAGTGGAACGTCAGGTACTCGGGGGTCAGGCCCTCGGAGATGATCCGCTGGGCCTCGGCGATGCCTCGCGCCTCCTCGATCTGCTGGCGGGCGCGCTCCTGGATGATCTCGGTCTGGAAGCGCTCCTGGGCGACCTGCTGTTCGCGCTGCTGGCGCTCCTCGATGGCCTGGCGCACGCCCTCGGGGGCCTGGATGTCGCGCACGAACGCCTGCACCACGTTGATGCGGTCCTCGGCGCTGGCCTGGATGGCGGCCTCGATGTTGTCGGACAGCTCCGCGCGGTCCGGGGAGAAGATCTCGTTGATGGAGCGCGTCGCGACCGCGTCGCGGACTCCGTTGCGCACGGAGTTGAGCACGATGGCCGCGGTGATCTGCCGCTCCGTCCCCAGCTCCTGGAAGAGCGTGGGGGTCCGGCTCGGTTCGATCTGATAGAGAACCGACACCTCCAGCGTCACGTTCAGCTGCTCGCTGGTCTGCGCCTCGATGCGCTCGACCGTCCCGCCCGACGGAAAGCTCTGCTCGCGCACCGACATCTTTTCGATGCTCGCCAGGGGATTCACGACGTGGACGCCCTGCGTGTGGGGGCGCTGGTTGACGCTCCCCAGAAAGTGTTCCACCCCCACTTCGCCGACGTCGATCAGGATGACGGAGTTCATCGCCAGCAGCGCGACGCCCGCCGTCATCACCCCGTAGGAGATGAGCCTGGTCAGGCCGGGATTGCGGCCGGTGGTGGTTGAGAACAGGCGGATGAGCCCGCCGGCGGCGATGGTGAATAGGGCAAGCAGTGCGGACGTCATGGGTCATTCCTCCGTTCGAGATGGATGGTCGCCCGCGCGGCGGGCGAGCTCGGCGCCGACGGTGTGGAGCGATACGCCCGCGCCCATCAGCGCGACCATCAGGTGGTACAGCAGGTCGGCGGCCTCCTCGGTTATCGCCGCCGGGTCGCGCCGGGTCAGGGCGACGGCCAGCTCCACCAGCTCCTCGCCCAGCTTCTTGAGCCGAAGATTCCCGTCCGCGAGCAGGCGCGCGGTGTTGCTTCCGGGCGGCATTTCCGCGGCGCGGGAGCGAAGAGTGACCCAGAGATCGTCCAGCACCTCGCCTCCGCGGAAGGTGGGTCGTCCCTCCGGGTCGTCCTCCTCGGGCGCGGCGACGGTCGCCTCCGGTTGGTCGGTCCCGGGTTCGACGAAGCAGGTTCGCGCCCCCGTGTGGCACACCGGACCGGCCGGACGCACCTTCGCCAGCACCGCGTCCGCATCGCAGTCCACGTGCAGCGATGCCAGCGACAGCACGTTCCCGGATGTCGCGCCCTTGCGCCAGATCTCCTTTCTGGTTCGGGACCAGAAGTACATCTGGCCCGTATCCAGGGTCAGGGCGAGAGTGGTGCGGTTGGCGTAGGCCAGCATGAGGATTTCGCCGGTCCTGGCGTCCTGCGCGATCACGGGAACGAGGCCATCGGAGCGGAACTTGACGTAGGTCAGATCGCGCGTGCGCCGAATGCGCCGGCCGGGGAGCGTGGCCGGCGGCCCATTGCGAGTCGGCGCATCCGGTGGGACGGTCATCTCTGGCTGCTCCTTTCGGCGCCGTTCGATGCGCGCATCGACATCCCTCGTGCCGTCAGTACGGACTTTATGTTCGTCACGGTGGTTACCCCGTCGTGGAGAATGCCCGCCAGCAGCGCGGCTGAAGCTCCTCCCGAGGTCAGCACCTCCAGCACGTCCTCCGCCGAGCCGCCGCCGCCGGAGGCCACCACCGGTACCGATACCCGCGAGGCGACCCGCCGGGTCAGCTCCAGATCGTACCCGATGCGCGAGCCGTCCCGGTCGATGCTGGTGAGCAGGATCTCGCCCGCTCCCCGGCGCGCACACTCGGCGGCCCACTCGACCGCGTCCAGGTCACTGGGCAACCTGCCCCCGTGCGTGTACACGCGCCATCCATCCCCCTCGCGGGCACCGTCGACGCTGGCGACCAGACACTGGCTGCCGTAGCGCGCCGCGGCCTCGGCGGCTAGTTCCGGCTGGCGGGCGAGGGCGGAGTTCACGCTCACCTTGTCGGCGCCCGCCCGCAACAGCGCGCCCACGTCGTCCACGGTTCCCACCCCGCCCCCCACGGTCAGCGGGATGAAGAGCGTCTCCGCCGTCCTGCGCACCGTGTCGAGCAGAGTGGCGCGACCCTCGTGGGAGGCGGTGATGTCCAGGAACACCACCTCGTCGGCCCCGTCGGCCTCGTAGCGTCCCGCCAGCTCCACCGGATCGCCCACGTCGCGCAGGTTCACGAAGCGGGTTCCCTTGACCACGCGTCCGTCCCGGACATCCAGGCAGACCACGATGCGGGGGCGAAGCACGACGAATCTAGCTGCCGGCCGCGGGATCGCGGGTCACGCGCACCGCGCCCTTGGTGCTGAAGACACCGTCGCCCTCCTCGAGCGCCTGGCGCAGGGCGAACCCCGTCGCCTTCACCGCGGCCTCGATCACGTGGTGGCGGTTGCGGCCCCGTAGGACTCGGATGTGCAGGGTCGCGGCGAGGTGCGTGGACAGGCTCTGGAAGAAATGATCGGCGAGGCTGGTGGGAAGATCGCCGACGTAGTACGCGCGCCCGCCGGTGTCCATCGCGGCCTCGACCAGCGCCTCGTCCATCGGCACCTGCGCCCAGCCGTAGCGGGCCGCGTGCTCGGGGACGATGTCGGCCAGCGCCATTCCCAAGGCGATCGCCACATCCTCCACGAGATGGTGGCGCAGGTCGCCGCGGGCCTCGACCGCGAGCTCCAGCCCCGAGTAGCGGGCGAAGGTCACCAGCATGTGATCGAGGAAGCCGTCCCCGGTGTCGACGCGGGGAGGGCGGTTTCCCCGGTCCACCGCGACGCGGATCCGCGTCTCCCCGGTTTCGCGCAGGATCTGGCCCATTTTCACCGCTCCTTGCCTTTCGACCGCCTCATCCACCGAACTCGCGCGCCACCGCCTCGACCGGCAGGGTACCGTCGTAGAGGGCCATACCCAGGACCGCTCCGGCGGCTCCCATACCGCGCAGGCGCCGCAACTCCTCCACGGAACTGATACCCCCGGACACCCACACGGGATGCGACGACGCCCGGATGACGGTCCCACCCCGCTCCAGGTCACTGCCCCGCACGCGACCCTCGCGCGCCACGTCCGTGCACAGTACGCCCGACAGCGGAAGGTCGTCCAACGCCGCCAGAAAATCCTCGACGGTCGTGTCGCTGCTCCGGGTCCAGCCCCGGCGCAGCACCATTCCGTCGCGCATGTCGGCCGCGACCACGACCTGGTCGGGGAATGCCGCCGCCGCGCGGGCGAGCCACGCGGAGTCGTCGACGGCCCGGGTGCCCACGATGACCCGGTCGGCGCCGGCCGCAAGCGCCCGCTCGATGCCCGCGCGGTCGCGCACCCCGCCCCCGAACTGGGTGACCGCCTTCGTGCACGCGATCAGCTCGCGCACCAGGGCCCTGTTGTCGCCCCTGCCCAGCGCGGCGTCCAGGTCCACCACGTGCAGGGTGCCGAAGCCCTTGCGCCACCAGCGCGCGGCCACCGCGGCGGGGTCCGGGAGGGAGACGCGCTCGGTCTCGGGAAGCCCGCCCACCCACTGCACGCAGCGCCCTCCGCTGAGATCGACGGCGGGGACGGCGATCACGGTGGGGCCCCGGTTGTCGTTTCGAGTCGCCGGTTGCGCCGGGCCGATCCCCGGGTCACCGGGCCGCCTCCTTCAGGAAGTTGGCGATGATGCGCAGTCCGGGCCGGGAACTCTTCTCGGGGTGGAACTGGGTCCCCCAGCAGCGCCCGCGACGTACGGCGGCCGCGAACCGGTCGCCCTGGTACTCGGACCACGCCGTCACCGAATCCTCGTCCCCGGGGCGACAGACGTAACTGTTGGCGTAATAGGCGATGAGGTCCGGCGTGCCCGCGAAGAGGGGATCGTCCCCCGTGTCCACGTCGTTCCATCCCATGTGGGGCACGATCTCTCCCCGCAGCCGCTCCACGCGTCCCGGCAGGAAGCCGATGCCCGGGCCGCCGCCCTCGTCGCTTTCCTCGAACAGGATCTGCATGCCGAGGCAGATCCCCAGGCACGGCAGACCCTCCTCCAGCGCCTCCCGCACCTCGTCTCCCGCGCCGGCGAGGGCATCCGCGGCGGTCGCGAAGGAACCCACCCCGGGAAGGACCAGCGCGTCCGACGAGAGCGTCTCACGGCAGTCGGTGAAGACCTGCGTGGACGCGCCCGAGACCTCGATCGCCTTGACCAGGGAATGCAGGTTGCCCGCGCCGTAGTCGAAGACGCCGACGCGCGGCGTCATCCGGCGGTCTCGGCCGCGACGATCTTCCGGCTCGCATCCCCGGCTGCCGGGGCGCAGATCTCCTCCCACGCCTCGATGAACCGCTCGATGACCGGTGGAGGGCCCACCGTCACGCGCAGCGCCTCGCCCACGCCGGGCACGTTGGGGAAGGGGCGCACGGCGATGCCCCGGGCGATCATCTCACGGGTCACTTCGACCGCGGGAGCCGGCACCGGCAGCATGATGAAGTTCGCGGAAGAGGGTAGCGGGTCGCCGCCGCGCCGCCGCAGTTCGGCCACCAGGCGTTCGCGGCAGGCGACGATCTCGCGCACGGTGGGCTCCAGCCAGCCCGACCGGTCGCGCAGCGCGGCGGCGGCCGCCCGCTCGGCGAGTAGCCCGACCTTGAACGGACCGCGGGCCTTCTCGACTTCGCCCAGCAGGTCCGGGTGGGCGATGCCGAACCCGGCGCGCAGCCCGGCGAGGCCGTACGCCTTCGAGAAGGTGCGCGCGATCATGA
>JAAXGM010000231.1 GCA_012267435.1 Gemmatimonadota bacterium | reverse complement strand
GGAGCGCGAAGCGTTCGGCCAGGTCGTCGTCACCGGCGTCCGCAAGGCCGATGTCCAGTACGACCAGTACGCCGCCGTGCAAGTGCGGGAGGCGATCGAGAGCGACCCCGAGGAGCTCCGCCAGCACCGCTACCCGGTCTACAACGCCCCGGCGACGGCGGACGGCGAGGTGCTCTTCGCCACCCGCACCGTCGACCCGGTGGCGGCGGCCGAGGAGTCGTGGCGCTCGGGGCTCTGGGTCTCGCCCGTGGTCACCGACGCGCTCTGGCCGGCGGAGGACGCCCGCACGCGGCCGCTCATGCCGCTGCGGCGGGGGCACCTCGCGATGCTCGTCGCAGCGGGCTTCCTGGACAACCTCCAGCTCGAGGCGGACGGCGTCCGCATCCTCGTCAAGGGCCGGACCCACAAGGACATGGTGCTGGTGGATGCTACGCCGGAGAAGGAGACCTACCGGGAGCGGCTGCGCACCACCGTCGTCGCCCTCGACCTCGACACCGGCGAGGTCTCCGACATCGCCGCCTGATTCTTCCAGCCGCCACCTGGAGGCGGCTCCCCGACGGGTCGACGCCGATCCGCATGCACGAGGCCCCGCGGTCACCCCGATCGCGGGGCCTCGCCACGTCACGACCACAGCAACAGAAAGGACACGGACCCATGGACCTCGCAGCATTCATCGACACCTACCGCGACGCCATCGCCCGGCGGGTGGTGGAGTCCTACCCGCCCCGCTACCGGCCCTCCGCAATGGAGAAGCCGCTTCCGCACCTGCTGCGCGCTCCCCTGGGCGCGCAGGCCGACGCCATCCGCGGCGCGGCGCTCTCGCTCCGGGCGCAGCGCGGCACCACCGTCGTCGGCGAGATGGGGACGGGAAAAACGTTCATTGCAGCGGCCGCCGCCTACACCGTCGGCTTCCGCCGCATTCTCGTAATTTGTCCGCCCCATCTCACCCGCAAGTGGAAGCGCGAGGTCGAAGAGACGGTGCCCGACGCCCGCGCTGTGATCGTCGCCTCGATCACCGACCTCGAGCGGCTGCGCCCCTCGACCGGGGACGGCCCGCTCTTCGCGGTGATATCCCGAGAACGGGCGAAGCTCTCGTACCGCTGGCGGCCCGCCGTGGTGCAGCGCTGGGCGACGACGGGAGGGAAACTCGTGCGCGACGAAGAGACGGGTGAGCCCTTCCGCATCCCCTGCTGCCCCGACTGCCACGCGCAGGTCGTCGAC
>JAAXGM010000230.1 GCA_012267435.1 Gemmatimonadota bacterium | reverse complement strand
CGCCTTTCGCTGGCTGGCGAAGACAAGCCGGGCTGGCATGCCCAAGGTCGCGATCCTCACCCAGGCGGCGCTGGCCCTGTTCTTCATCTTCAGCGCGTCCTTCGAGGCGATTCTGGTGTTCTCCGGCTTCACGCTGGGGCTGAACAGCCTGCTCGCGGTGGCGGGCATCTTCGTGCTGAGGATACGCGAGCCGGAACTCGAGCGCCCCTACCGCGCATGGGGATACCCCGTGACGTCCCTCGTCTACTTGGCACTTACGTCGTGGACGCTGGCCTACATCCTGCTCGACCGCCCGGCGCAGGGCCTCATGGGCCTGGGGCTGATCGTGGCCGGACTGGTCTTCTACCGGCTGGCCGGCCGCGGGACGGCGTAACGGCGGGCGAGCTCGAAGACTCCGGCGGCGTCGCGCACCTCAGGTTCCCGCTCCAACAGCCGCGCAAGTACGCCCGTGACGTTGGCCACCGCAAAGCTGATGCCGCCCAGGTTGCGCGCGGGCGAAACGCCGGGGATCGGTCGCGGAAAACCCGAGGCGAGGAATGCCGCAGCTCCCTGGTGGTCCGTCCCCAACCGCACCGAATGGCGGGGACAACTCCAGTCCAGCAGCACGCCGATGGCTGCGGGGATCGACCCCGGAAGCCAGCGTACGCCATCGCTCCGCCGAGCCGACACGACGAGAGAGCCGCGCTCCGCCGCCCGTGTCACGGCGGCGGCCAGTCTGGCTTCGTGCGCCGGATTCGACGTGCCCAAGCTGAGGTTTACGAGCCGCGCCTCACGCTCCGCCGCCCATTCGATGCCCCGCACCAAGGCGTCGCAGCTGGTGGCGAGCCGGTCGCCGAACACCTTCACGGCGAACAACTCGGCTGCGGGCGCCTTCTCCTTGATGGCCGCGGTGACGGCCGTCCCGTGGCCGAGCCAGTCGACATAGTCGTCGGCTTCCGATCCGTCCGACCCGATGGCCACGCCACCGGCTACCCCCCCCACGTGGGGGTGCGCCGCGTGAACTCCGCTGTCCACGACCGCGATGCGGACGCCTGCGCCCTCGTGCTCCGCCAAGGCGGAATCGTCCAGCCGCAGCTCGCGGTGTTCCCATTCTTCCAATGGTGCCATGAAGTTGATGATACAGGCTGGAAGCTCCCGCAACCAAGCGGTATCGAGCGATGAGAGGCAGCC
>JAAXGM010000229.1 GCA_012267435.1 Gemmatimonadota bacterium | reverse complement strand
CCTTCGAGGTGACCACGGCGAGCATCTCGCGACGCCAGCGGTTCAGGGGCGAGGACCCGAACATCAGCGTGCGGTAGAACTGCATGGTGGTCTGCATGACCCGGGGGTTCAGGCTCATCACCCGCACGATGTTCCAGATCCGGCCCGCACGGTCCCGCGCCTCGCCGTAGAGCTTGCGCAGGAGGCCGGTGGCCTCGGATTCGGGGATCTCTTTGATGTTGGACATGGGCAGGGCTACCTCGAAACCCCTTCGAAGCTGGGATTCACGCCAGAGCGCCGGCTTCGCACCATCTGCTCGTCCGCGAACCCGCGCACCAGACCGATGAAGTCGCCGGTGCTCGCGCGGAACATGGGCCCGCGCCCCGAGTCCGCGCCAACGGGCCAGGCCAGGTCGATGCGCGTCGCCCTGACGCTCCCCGCCGGGAATCCCAGGCGCAGCCCGGCGCCGACCGAGGACTTCCAGCCGGTGTCCATGCCGAACGGCACGTCGCCTGCCCAGGCCCGTCCGGCATCCGCGAAGAAGGTGAGCCCCAGGTCGATGGACGATGGGGCGGGCCAACCCAGGTCGACGCGGTTCTCGAGCGAAGCCACCACCCGCCGGCCCGCGGGAAAGTCCTCTTCCCTGTATCCCCGCACCACCTCGCGACCGCCGAGGGTGAGCTGGAAGGGCGAGATGGTACTCCAGCCGGCGGCTGCGGAGACACGCGCGACCAGCGTCCTCGCGAAGCCCACGCCGGGCTGCCAGTACGCAAGCAGGTCGGCCTCCGAAAAGATGTCCCTCCAGCGTCCCTCCGGCTCGTCCTCGAACCTCACGCGGCGGGCTTCCGTTTCGGCATTCACCAGCAGCACCGCCGATGCCGATCCCACGCCCCCGAAGAACGAGACGCGGCCCATGAAGTCGCTCGCGAGATCGGCCGGCGACGGGGAGGATGGCTCGTCATCCGTCGACAGCCATCGTCCGAGCGGCAGACGCGGCCCGAGCGAAAGGGAAAGATCGACGCCCTGTGGCACGCTCTGCTCGCCGCTCACCGCGTCCAGCCCGCTCCGGGTCTCGAAACGCACCTTTCGCCTGGCGAGGAGCAGGTTGAAGCGGGTGAGATCGTGGGCGCGCGTCTGGTGCGCGATCCCGGAACCGAAGCCCGGTTCGTCGTCGATCAGGTTGCCGAAGTCCAAGCCCCGGACGAGCGAAACGGATCCGGGGTACTCGTCGAAGCGGAGTGTTTCGCGCGTGATGCCGAAACCGAGCAGGGTCAGATCGCCCGGCTCTCCGAAGCGGTACGCCTGGGTGGCCTCGATGCGCTCTCCGAACACCGGCAGGAGGGCGTAGCTGAATTCCAGCGAGGGGTCGAGCACGTATGGAAAGAGCGACTCCCGACGATGGAAGCGCAGACGCCCCGCGAATCGCCCCACTTCTCCAACGAAAGGGTATACCAGCATCGCGTCCGTGAAGCCGCCCGACCGCGTGCGGCCCGCGTTGAAGCGCCCGTCCAGCCGCGTGCCGGCGAGGCGCGTGGAGTGCAGGGTGAGCCCGTAGTCGCGCCGCTGCTTGCGCTCCTGATAGAAGGCGCCGATCAGGTTGCCCGAGCCCAGGAAGTTCTCCTCCACGATGCTCGCGCCCTCGAACTGCACTCCGTCATCGACCGTCACGTCGATCTGGATCTTGGTGGTCCACTCGTCGCGCGTCGTCACCCGCACGTGGCGGGTGCCGTCCGGC
>JAAXGM010000044.1 GCA_012267435.1 Gemmatimonadota bacterium | reverse complement strand
GGGGCGCTCTCCGCGCTGCCCGGCCCGTTCAACGGGTGGATCCCGCGGATGTTCTCGCGGGGACCGGCGCCGGTCGCGCCGACCGCGCCCGAACCGGAGCCGCCCGGCCAGGTCGGCGGGCGGATGGAGGTGGTGAGCGGACCGGTGCTCGTACGGCTGGAGAACGTCGTGCCCGGCGCCGTCATCGATGTCCGTCGAGTTGTTGGTCGGGCCGTCGGCGTGCTGGCGGCGACCGGCAGCGAGTTTTCCTACGGGAACGGGGAAGTGCGGGCCGCCGTCGTGGCGGGCTCGGTCACGGTGGAGCTGCCGGATGGGGTGGTGCCGGTCACACTGATCGTGAACGGGACGACCTACCTCGTCGTGGACGCGGCCGGGATCGAGGTGCCGGGACCGGCCACGGTGGCCGTCGGGGAGAGCCTGGTGACGTTCGAGGTGCCGAATTGAGGGTCGTCGGCGTGATCGCGGCCAAGCCTGCGCGGGCGGATGTGCGTGATGGTTCGCCGGTGGGTCGGCGTTGGGGAGGTGGCCGCCTCGCCCGGCTGGCGGTGTTGGCCTTCGTGCTGGCGGCTACCGGGAGTCCGGTACTGGCCACCGCTGGCCGTCGGCCTCTCGCCAACCCGGTTGGTTCCGCTGGCTGGGCCAGTCCCGCCATCGCCGCCCCGCAAGCTGCCCCCGACAGTGCGGACGCATCCCTGCGAGGAACGGTCACCGGGGTCTTCCGGGATCGCGGCGGCGTACTCCCGCACGCCCTGTTGGCGGTCGAGACGTCGGCGGGCCGGCGGCGGTGGGTGCAGGCGGGCGGGGATGGCCGGTACTTGCTGGAGGGACTCCGGCCGGGGGTGGTCACGGTGCGCGTGCGCCATCCCGGCTACGAGGCGATCGCGGTCGAGGTCACCCTGGCTGCCGGCGCGTCGGTGCGTGTCGACCTCGAGCTGACCGGCCGGCCGCTGCGCCTCGACCCGGTCGAGGTCCGGGCGGACCGGCTTACCGGGAGGAGCACCGCCGGGGACGAGCCCGGACGACCACGGCCCATACCGGAACTGGAAATCCAGGCGCTCGACCTGACGCCGGGGGTGGGGGATCCGGCCTTGGCGGCGGCGGTGCGCGCGCTTCCCGGCAACGACCCCGCCAGCGCCACCGACGTGCTCTACCTGAGGGGCTCCACCGCCGACATGAAGCTCGTCCTGCTCGACGGCGCGCCGGTCTACACCCCGTTTCACGTGGCGGGGCTGATGCCGGGATTCGAGCCGGCGCTGCTGGGAGCCGCCGCGCTCCACCGGGGCGGGGCTCCCGCGCGCTACGACGGCGGCCTGACCCACATCCTCGACCTTCGCACCCGCTCGCCCCGCCGTGACCGGGTGCGCGCCTCGACGGCCCTCGATCTGCTCACCGCGTCGGGCGCGGTGGAGGGTCCGCTGGGCGCGCGCGGCGGCTTTCTCGCCTCGGCGCGCGGGCTCCACGATGTCGGATCGCGGCCGCTGGGCGGCGACCGTCCCTACGGATACTCGGACCTCCTCCTCGCGGCGGAGTACGAACCCGGCGACGATCATCGCGTCGGAGTCACCGGCTTCCGCAATTCCGAGGCGGTGCTCCTCGACTACGAGGCCGCGCCCGATGACGCCACCTGGTCGAACCGCGCGCTCTCGCTCAGCTACGAGGGCAATGCCGGAGGTGCTCGCGTGCGCGCTCTGGCGGCCGCCAGCGACTACCACGCCTCACTTCCGCTCCAGCCGGCGAGTACCGATTCGGTGCCTGTGGCCGCCCCACTGCTCGCGACCGGCGCCAACCGGCGCGCGCGCCTGCTCGCCGAGGTGGAATGGGCGGGCGCCGCCGCGCGCACCGTTGTCGGCGTGTCCCACAATCTCATCGAGGCGGAGTACGGCGTGCGCGCTCCGGCCGCCGGCGCGAGCATAACGGCGAACGCCACCCACGCCACCACCGGCCTCCACGTCGACGCCGTCCGCCTGCTCGCGCGGGAGGTCACGTTGCGCGCGGGCGTGCGCGCCGACCTCTTCCCGGATGGCGAACTGGCCGTGGTGCCCCGTGCCCGTCTCGCATGGGCCTTCGACCCTCGCGCGCTCCTGAGCGTGGCGATAGGGCGCTACCACCAACCCACGCGCACCCCGGACGTGGAGGTCGAGCGCACGCTCCAGGAGGTCGTGTCCTCCGATCTGTCCGCGCCCCAGCTCCTCCCGGTGGCCCGGGCCGACCACGTCGTCGTCTCGCTCGACCAGCTATTGGCCGGGCGCGTGCGCCTCGGGCTGCACGGCTACTGGAAGGGGTACGACGGGCTCGCGGCGGCATCGAGCTCGGGCGGAGGCGAATCGATTCGCAGCTCCGGGGTGGACCTCCGTCTGAGCAGCGTCGGCGAGCGCGAGGTGGTCTGGCTCGGATACGGGCTCTCCTGGTTCTGGTCCGAGCGCGACCTCTCCGGCTACAGCCGCGACTTCGCCGGGCGCCACCTGCTCACCGCGGGGGTGTCGAGCGAGCTCTGGGGACCGGTGCGCGGGGAATTCCGCCTGGCCTACGGGGCCGGCCTTCCGTACACCGCCATCCCTTTCCGCTCCCTGAGTTTCGGCCAGGAGGCGGCCGCGCCCGCCGAACCGCCGCCGCCAGATCCTCCCGGGCCCCAGCGTCCCGTCGCCGCCGACTCACCCCTTTTGGAAGGACTGGACGACGCCTTTCTCCGCCTCGACTTTGAACTGCACGCGCGGCTGACCGCCCGATGGGGCGGCCATGACTGGAGCGTCCGGCCCTACCTGCGCGTGCTCAACGCCCTGCGACGTCGCGACGCACTCTTCTACGCCTTCCAACCCTGGCGCGCGGATTCCCTGACCCCGCTCGCGGAGCGTCCCTTCCTGCCCGTGATCGGCGTCGCGATCACGTTCTGACGTCCCACCCTTCCATCCTCGCGCCCGCCGCCGTTCGAGCCGTGGACGGATCGTGGGGAATCGTGGCGCCTCGCGGTCGCGCGGGGGGCTCCGCCTTCAATTCCGCATCCGGTCATCCGTCACAAACCGAGCCGCCCGATCGCTCTCCAGATGAATGCCGCGGCTGACCCCGCGGGCTGATCCATCATCAAGAACCCGGTCTGGAAAAATGTCTCGGAACACGACCCGCAAGCCCCAGTATCGCATCCCAGCGCCCATCGCAATCCTGATTGCCTTCCTTCCGACGTTCTCCCCGCTCGGTGCCCAGCTCATCCCCATCCGCACCGTCCCGGTCGCGAGCGGCGACCAATTTCTCACGGTGCCGTCGGAAACTCTGGGGATGGCCGGCACGACCATCGCCGTGGACGATTCGATCGCCGACCTCTGGTCGAATCCCGCGAAGGGTGTGTTCATCCAGGAGTCCGTCATCATCGGAGCCCCGACCTTCTACGGAGTGTCCGAAGATGGCGGCGGGGGGAAGACCTTCCCCTTCACGGGCCTCCTGCGGGACGGCGCCTGGTTCGGAGGGGCGTCGGTCGCGCTCCAGCAGCTGAGCGGCGGCCCGCGGGTCCCCTTCCGGCCCGGAAGGCTGTCGGAGCGGTCGGCGCGCAACCTGTACGGGCGCGCGGCCATCGGCCGGAAGCTGGCCGACTCGGACTGGTCGGTCGGGCTCGCCGTCTTCCGGGCGGGTCTGACCATGATGGCCGGCGTGGACCAGCTCTACGCGGGGGCCGACCGCATAGACCAGCAGGGAGCCGTCACCGACCTGCGCGCGGGCGTCTTCCGCGACGGAGAACGGGACCGCATCGGCCTCACGCTGATCCACAACCGGGTCTCGATGGAGCACGAGGTGCGTTACGCCGACATCGTCGCCCGGGATACCGTCACCTGGGAACCCACGTTCGAGTTCAGGGAGGAGCTCAACGAGGACAGGACCCGCACGCTGGGCGGGCACTTCGAGTGGGACCGGAAGCTGGGAGCGGAAGGATGGAGCATCGGCGCGACCCTGACCGCGAACCACAAATCGCATCCCAAGATCCCCAACTACGAGATCCAGAACATCCCGCGCGACCCGGGAACGACCTGGGCCTACGAAATGGGCTTCGGCATCGGACGCCACCGGAATTCGACCTCCTTCGGCATAGACGTCGCGTACCAGCCCATCTGGAGCCACACTTGGCAGGAGGCCGACCGCCGCATGGAAACGCCCGGGGGCGTCCTCGAAATCGGCGACATGACGATCGAGAATCACTTCACGTTTGCCAACGTCGTCCTGCGCTCCGGGATCTCACGGCGTTACGACAGGTTCGGCTTCCAACTGGGCCTGGAGGCTCGGTCCTACGCCTATCACTTGGAGCAGGACGACCATGTCGAGGCCACTTCGCGCGATCAGGACGAGGCGTGGACCGAGTGGACGCCCTCGTTCGGAGTCCAGTTCCGTTCCAGCGACTTCGAGTTGCACTCGAGCACCCGCATCACGTCGGGCACCGGCTTTCCGGGCATCGATGACTTCTTCGTCCAAGAGGAGATGGCGGCGGCGGAACCGCTGTCGTCCCCGGACTTCATCGCCGCGCCCCGGGGCGCGCTGACCCTCCGGGACGTCACCGTGTTGACCCATCAGATCTGGATCCGGGTGCCGATTCGTTGATGCGACCGGGATGGTGTTGCGGGCGGAAAGACGGCCACGGCCAAACGCCGGTGACCATGCATATGGTAACCATTTACCATATATACTTATGGACACCATCAAGACGACGGTCTACCTGCGCGCGGGTGACTACGGCAAGCTCAAGCGCTTGGCCGCGGTGGAGGGCCGGACGGCCGCTGAACTGGTCCGGGAGGCGGTGGCGGAATATGCCGCCCGTGGCGTAGGCGGCCTCATGCCCCGCAGCCTCGGAACTCGACTACATGGCCGCGCGGGTGCTCGGCTCCGCCGTCGCAGGTGCGTTGCGCGGCGACTTGGCGGAGGGGCGTCTGCAGGTCGAGTGGGGAGATCCCTCGGACCTTGCAAGGGCGCGGGAGCTGGATCGCACCCATCCCGATCTGTCTCCGGGTCTGGTGGACGGCGTCGTCATGGCCGTGGCCGAGCGGCTGGACGCCCGCGCCATCGCCACGCTGGACCTGCGCGGCTTTGGTGCCGTAACGCTGTCGGGCCAGCCGGAGCTGTGGCCGGCTCGACTTCCAGCACGACCCCCGCTCCCGTGCGTTGCGATGTTTGCGGATGGCGTGCTGTCGCGTGGCGTGATTATCCGCGGTTTGATGTTCCGACTGGCGCTCACCCCAGCAGCTCCTCCGCGTGCTCCAGATCTTCGACCCGGACCAGCAGACGCGCCGGGTTGGCGAACGCCATGCCGATCTCGGACCCGCCGGAATCGTCCACCTGCAGCACGCAGGGGATGCCCGCCGCATCGAGGATGGCGCGCGCCACCTCGCCCTGGTAGCGGTAGCTGAAGGTGCGGACGACCGCGACATCGTGATGAAGGCCGCGTCGGAAGGGAGGGCGGCTCCTGGTCAACGCACGCCCGCGCCAGGCACGTCGAGGAGGCGATCCCATGTCGGAAAGTGACGCTTCATCTCGCGATTCGCCGCTACCACTCCATCTCCGGCAGCACGTTCCCCTGCACGCGGAACATCTCGTTGATGAGGTTGACCGCGGCACGATAGGAATGGGTCGTGGGATCGAGCATCAGCGCTTGGAGCAGGGTCCTTCGCGAGCCGCCGGCGAAGGCGTCCACGAGGAGTTGGTGGATGCTGGTCTGGGTTCGGAGCAGACCCAGGATTCCCTCGGGCAGGCGGTCCATCGCTCGCGGATGGAGTCCGTTCGCGTCCACGCGCGCCGGCACCTCGACGACCGAGCCGTCGGGAAGCCCCGGAACATGGCCCCGGTTCGGGACGTTGACCGCATCCAGATACATGTCGACCCCGCAGAGCACGCCCTCGAGGAGGGGCACGGCCAATTCGCCGGAGGGGATCAATGGGCCGGGGAAGTCCAGTCCGCCCGCCGAGACGGATCCGTTATCGGGCGATGTCTCGGTTCCCGTCCCTTCTTCCGCGCGTGCCGCCCGCGCCTCGGCCGCCGCTGCCCTTTGCTCCCGCGTCGGCTTCATGCGCGGCACCGGGCCGCCCGGAAAGGGCGGCATGTCGGTGGGATGGTCGGCGAGGTTGTAGATCCAGGTCGGCACCTCGCCGGTCTCCCAGGGCGCGCCCTCGACGGGGTCGTAGAAGAACTGCACGACGCTGCTGCCGAGAAACTCCTGCGCCCATCCCAGGTATTCGCCGATGTGGTTGGCTCCCGGGCTGGGGAAGCGGCCGAATACGCGGAAGAGGATGCGGCTGAGGGCGATCTCGTCCCAGTCGTGCAGCAGATGAGCCTCGCGCTCGCGCTCCCTCAGGCGGGGATAGAGATCCTCGCCGGTCTCGCGATCGCGCACCGACTCGAACCAGGTGAAGTGGTTGATGCCGCTGGCCCGGGCGTCGAGCCGTCCGGTTGGGACGCCGAGGATGCGGGCCATCTGCTCGATGCCGTGAAAGACACCGTGGCAGAGACCCACCACGCGCACATCCGAGAGCCGGGCCTGGGCCTCGCACAGCTTGGTGAGCGGATTGGTGTAGTTGAGGAGCCAGGCGTCTGGACAATGCCTCTCCATCGCGCGCGCCACGTCCACGCAGGGGCCCATGTTGCGGAGTGCGTGGAAGAGCCCGCCGGGGCCGCCGTTCTCGCCGTAGATCTGCGGAAAGCCGAAGGTGCGCGGAATGTGGAAGTCCTGTGCCCAGTGGAAGTAGCGGTCCAGTTCGATGGCCATCACCACCGCGTCGGCCCCGGGGAGCGCGTCGGCGAGGCAGGTCGTGACGGACAGCCGGGGCGAGCGGCCCAGCAGCCCGGCGACGGCGTCCGCGTAGCGCCGCATGCGGGGGAGCTCCGAGGCGTCCAGGTCCATGAGGACGATGTCGAGGCCGTTCTCGCAGAGCGGATCGCTCAGGAGCAGGTCGCGGATGGATGCCGGTCCGAACTCGCGGCTTCCGGCGCCGACCAGGACGATCTTCATTGGATGGGTTCCTTCATCGAGCTGGCTCTCGTCTGATTCACCGGATGGCGGGCCGACTCACGAGGCGGCTTTCGTGGGCGCCTCGCCGACGTTGGCGTGGGCGCTTCGCACCGCCAGTGCTCCCGCGCCCAGCGAGACGACAACAAGAAGCGTGCCCGCGATGGCCTTGCCGGTCAGAAGATAACCGACGCCGAGCAGGCTGGC
>JAAXGM010000228.1 GCA_012267435.1 Gemmatimonadota bacterium | reverse complement strand
ATGGGACGCGACTACCTGAGCTACATCCTCGTCGTCGAGGAGTTGGCGCGCCACGACGCCAGCCACGCCATCACGGTGTCGGCGCACACGACGCTCGGCGCGAGCCCGATCCTGACGTTCGGGACGGAGGCGCAGAAGCGGAGGTATCTGCCCCTGCTCGCCAGAGGTCGCGTGCTGGGAGGCTTCGGGCTCACCGAGCCGGCGGCGGGATCGGACTCCGCCGGCACCCGCACGCGCGCGGTGCGCGAGGGGAACGGCTACCGCATCAACGGATCCAAGATCTTCATCACACACGCCGGCGTCGGGGAGATCTTCACCATCACCGCGCTCAGCAATCCGGCGCGGAGCACCCGCGGCATCACCAGCTTCATCGTCACCAAGCCGACGTGCGACCTGGAGACGGCGCGCCGCCTGGGGGTGGGACACTGCGCGGAACTCGATTTCACCGAGGGCGTACGGGCGGGCGGCAAGGAGGACAAGATGGGGTGGCGGGCTTCGGATACCCGGGAACTGGTGCTGGACAACGTCTTCGTNNTGGAGTATACGTTGCAACGGAAACGTTACGGGCACAGGATTTACGATTATCAGGCGGTTCAATTCCGCTTGTCCGACATGGCCACGGGGATCCAGGCCGCCAGGCACCTGACGTATCACGCGGCCTGGCTCAAGGATCAGGGACGCCCCTTCTCCAAGGAAGCCTCCATGGCGAAGCTCTTCGCCTCGGAGCTGTCGATGCGCGCCACCACGGAAGCGGTCGAGCTCCTGGGAGGCGCCGGGTACACGAACGACTACCCGGTGGAACGGATGTTTCGCGACGCGAAAGTGTGCGAAATCGGAGAGGGCACGAGCGAGATTCAGCGCTTGCTGATCGCTCGCCACCTGCTGCGCGAGGTCGGTGGAAGCGGAATGGCCGCGGAGCTTAAGACGGGGTAGGGAGGCCCTCGGGCGGTCCCGGACCCCGCGACTCGCGGAGAAACCAGGGATTTGAGGAGAGAAATCATCATCAGCGCGTCCTCGCGCGAGACGCGAGTGGCGCTTCTGGAAGACAAGAAACTCGTGGAATTGATGCTGGACCGCCCGGACCAGGGGCGGTTGGTGGGCGACGTGTTCCTGGGGCGCGTGGAGGCAGTGCTTCCCGGCATTCAGGCGGCCTTCGTCGACATCGGTGTCGAAAAGGCGGGCTTTCTGCACGTTTCGGATGTGGTTCGCCAGGACGGTGAACCGTCGGAGAACGGCCGCGACGGCCAGAACACCCCGATCCAGAAACTGCTGAACAAGGGCGACCGGGTCACCGTGCAGGTCACCAAGGAGCCCATCGGCACCAAGGGGCCGCGCTTGACCGCCCAGGTCTCGCTGGCCGGCCGCTTCCTGGTCTACATGCCGTTCTCGTCGCGCGTCGGCGTGAGCCGCAAGATCGAGGACCGCGGGCGGCGGTCGCGACTGCGCGCCCTTGCCCGCAAGGTGGTTCCGGCCGATTCCGGCGGGGTGATCGTGCGCACGGTGGGAGAGGAGGCGACCGAGAAGCGGTTTGCGCGCGAGTTCGCGAGCCTGCGGGGGAGTTGGCTGGAGATCCAGCGGACCGCGAAGGCCGCCGCCGAGCCCGGGGTCGTGCGCCGCGAAGCGCGTTTGATCGGCGGGGTCATCCGGGATCTGTTCAGCGACAAGTTCGACTCGCT
>JAAXGM010000043.1 GCA_012267435.1 Gemmatimonadota bacterium | reverse complement strand
CCGGCCGCTGTTCCAGATCACCGGCGAGGCCGAGTTCAACGAGGTGTTCATGACCGATGTGCGCATTCCCGACTCGATGCGCATCAGCGACAGGGGTCAGGGTTGGGGAGGCGCCATCACCACGCTCATGAACGAACGGGTCGCGCTCGGTGGAGGCGTACCCGCCAGAGGCACCGGGAACATCGGGACGCTCGTCAAGGAATGGCTTGCCCACGCGCCGTCACCCGGGACGGCCACCCATCACGTGGCGCGGGACCGCGTCGCACGGCTATGGATCCGCGCCGAACTCCTTCGACTGACGAACCTGCGCGCCCGCGAGTCCGCGTCGGCAGGCGTCCCAGGCCCCGAGGGGTCCGTCGGGAAACTGCTGTCGGCGGAGTTGAACAAGGAGCTTCTCGAGTGCGCCGTGGACGTGCGGGGCAGCCGGGGCATGGTGCACGCGCACGGCTATCCGATGCTGCGTCCCGAGCAGGCGGGGGGTTCGGGCTCGTTCGATACCAGCCGGCTGTTCCTGCGCGCCCGCGCCAACTCCATCGAGGGCGGCACCTCGGAGATCATGCGCAACATCCTCGGCGAGCGTGTGCTGGGTCTGCCGAAGGAACCGCAGGTCGACCGGGACGTTCCCTGGAGCGACATCCCCCGCAACTGACGAGGGCCGGACTGCAGCCCGGCCCTCACACAGTTCGATTCGTGGTGCCCGCCGCGCGGGCACTCATCTAGCGGATGGCGGTGCGCACGCGCCGCCCGGCGCCGATCGCCAGCAGACCGGCCACCAGGATGCCGGCGCCCACGATGACGAGCAGGTTGCTCTCCGAACCGGTCTCGGGCAGTTCCTCCTCGCCCGTGTCCTCCATCGGCTCTTCCGCGGCCGGTTCGTCCATCGGCTCTTCCGCAGCCGGTTCCTCGGCCGGTTCGTCCATCGGCTCTTCCGCGGCCGGTTCGTCCATCGGCTCCTCGGCGGCCGGCTCATCCATCGGCTCTTCGGCGGCCGGCTCATCCATCGGCTC
>JAAXGM010000042.1:623-1216 GCA_012267435.1 Gemmatimonadota bacterium | reverse complement strand
CCGCCTTCCTCGATGCGCACGCTGTTCGGGAGCCACTGGTGATGGATCCGGGGCGCGGCCACCGCTTCCTCGATGGTCATGCCGTGATCGACGATGTTGAGCACCAACTGCATCACGGTATTGATGATGGTGCGCCCGCCCGGAGTGCCGATGACCGCCACCAGCTCGCCGTCGCGCGACAGCACGGACGGGCTCATGCTCGAGAGCATGCGCTGCTCGGGCCGCGCCAGGTTGGCCTCCGTCCCGATCAGTCCGCGCTCGTTGGTGAGTCCGGGCTTGCCGTTGAAGTCGCCCATCTCGTTGTTGAGCAGGAAGCCCGCCCCGGGCACGGTGATCTTCGAGCCGTAGCCCTGCTCCAGCGTGTAGGTGACCGAAACCGCCATGCCGTCGCGGTCCACCACCGAGTAGTGCGTCGTCTCGGTGCTCTCCTCCGCCATGACCAGCTGGGATGGTTCGGAGTGGCCGGCCTGGTCGGCGTGGATCCCGCCCCGCAGTTCGTCGGCGTAGTCCTTGCTGGTGAGCCGATCCAGCGGCACGTCGACGAAATCGGTGTCGGCCAGGAACTGGGCCCGGTCGCGGTAGGCGAGGCGCAT
>JAAXGM010000042.1:0-606 GCA_012267435.1 Gemmatimonadota bacterium | reverse complement strand
CCTTCCAGGATGTTCAGCATCTGCACGATGGCGGTGCCGCCGCTCGAGGGGGGCGGCATCGAGATCAGGTCGTAGCCGCGGTAGGTCCCGTGGATGGGGGTCCGCTCCCGCGCCTGATAGCGGGCCAGGTCCTCTTCCGTGATCATGCCGCCGCCGCGCACCATTTCCTCCGCGAGGAGACGCGCGATCTCGCCCTCGTAGAATCCATCGTGGCCCTGGTCGCGGATGAGCCCGAGCGCGCGGGCCAGGTCCGGCTGCCGGAACAGCTCTCCCTCCTCGTAGGGCACGCCGTCCTTCGAGAACTGGGCGACGCTCGCGGGATGGGGCTCCATGCGCGGCAGGACCGAGGCCAGCGAACGCGCCAGCGCGGGGCTGAGGATGAAGCCCTCGCCGGCCAGCCCGACCGCGGGCTCGACCAGCTCCGCCCAGGGCGTCCCGCCGCCGTGGCGCTCGTGGGCGAGAGCGAAGCCCGCCACCGTGCCCGGCACGCCCACCGCGACATGGCTGCCGTGGTGAATGTCGAAGGAGTACTCGCCCTCCTCGTTGGTGAACATCTCGGGATGCGCGGCGAGCGGCGCCTTCTCCCGGAAGTCGATGGCGGTCGCG
>JAAXGM010000227.1 GCA_012267435.1 Gemmatimonadota bacterium | reverse complement strand
AACACCACGAACGAGAGGTTGCTGGAGCGGGCGCGGGTGGAGATCCGGAGGTCGTGGAAGCGGGCGTGCCGGGATCACGAGGACCACCCGGAGGCGGCTCGCCTGTTCGACCTGGAGAAGCTGCCGGCGTTTCACGATCCCTTCGCCGGAGGCGGGGCGATCCCGCTCGAGGCCCAGCGGCTCGGACTCGAGGCCCACGCCAGTGATCTGAACCCGGTGGCGGTGCTCATCTGCAAGGCGATGCTCGAGATCCCGCCGCGGTTCGCCGGGCAGGCGCCGGTGAATCCGGCGGAGCGGGAGAAGCGGGGGCTCGGCGGAGCGGGCGGGAGAGTCTGGGAGGGGGCCTCGGGACTCGCCGAAGACGTGCGGTTCTACGGGAAGTGGATGCGGGACGAGGCGGAGCGCCGCATCGGCCATCTCTACCCGAAGGTGGAGGTCACGGAGGCGATGGTCCGCGAGCGTCCGGACCTGAAGCGGTATGCGGGGCGGGAGCTGACCGTGATCGCGTGGCTCTGGGCGCGGACGGTGCCGAGCCCGCACCCGGCGTTCTCGCACGTGCAGGTTCCGCTGATCTCGAACTTCATGCTCTCCACGAAGAAGGGCAAGGAGGCGTACGTGGAGCCGGTGGTGGACGGCGACACCTACCGCTTCCGCGTCCACGCCAAGGCCCCCCCGGACACGAAAGCCGCAAGGAGAGGAACGAAGGTCGGCGGAAGCGGGAGCCCGTTTCGCTGCCTCCTCTCCGGATCACCGATCCCGTTCTCCTATGCCCGAAAGGAAGCGCGGCACGGCTGCATGGGGAACCGCCTGATGGGGGTCGTGGCCCAAGGCGACCGTGAACGTGTCTACGTGAGTCCTTCTGCGGTTCACGAAACGCTCGCGCGGAACGCGCGGCCCGACTGGTCCCCGGAGACGGACCTGCCGGCGAAGGCGCTCGGTTTCCGGGTGCAGCAGTACGGGATGACGAAGTGGCGAGACCTGTTCACGCCGCGGCAGCTGGTGGCGCTGACGACGTTCTCGGATCTCGTGGGCGAGGCGATGGAGCGGATCGAGAAGGATGCGGCGGCAGCAGGGTTGCCGGACGACGGCGCGCCGCTCCGGGAGAGCGGCCGGGGCGCCGCCGCCTACGCCCAGGCGGTCGGCCTGTAT
>JAAXGM010000041.1 GCA_012267435.1 Gemmatimonadota bacterium | reverse complement strand
CGACGTCGGTCAGCGCGCCCGATCGCCGCCACAGGCGCGCGTAGAAGAAGACCGTGCACATACCGGTGATCAGGAAGGCCCACCACGACCAGTTCCGCGCGACCCCGCCCCCGCGCACGAAATCGGCGATCAGGTTGGGCGTGTCGGTCGAGAAGGTTGTCGCGACCATCGATGTGCCCAGCAGCCACCACGGCAGCTTCCGCCCCGACAGGAAGAACTCGTCCGCCCCGGACCCCGCGCGCCGGGCGAAGCGGAGGCCGATGGCGAGGGCGGTGAGCCCGTACAGGGCGATGACGATCCAGTCGGGCGTGGTGAGTTGCATTCGGCTTCAGTCGCGGGAGAAAGGGGATGGCCGAGCGTCCCAAAGGGTTGGTCTAGCGTCCCAGAGCCGCATCGGATAGACCCCCGAGTCTACCAGCCCCCGCAGCGATTCGGCCACTCCCGCGCGATCGTCGGGGAACGTGACGCCGAGCCACGGCTCGCGGGTGGGCAGCACGGTGCAGTGGGCACGGCCCGCCGCAATGAGGTCGTTCATGGCCTCCGAGAGGTAGAACTCGCGATCAAGCTCCGGTCCCGAAGCGAGAAACGCGGCGAACAGGTCGCGCAGGGGCGAAAGGATGTCCGGCTGGAACCCCCAGAGGTTGGTGCAGACGGGGGTTTGCAAGGGGACGTCGAGCAGCCGGCCGGCCACGTCCCGGCCCACGGCGCGATCTCCTTCGCGTCGGAGTTCCAGCCCCTCGGTCAGCCGCTGGAGCGCGCCCGATTCGTCGATCTCGCAGAGGCCCCGGGAGACGCCCCCGCTCTCCGACAGGGTGACTTCGAGGGGGTAGCCGATGGTGAAGGCGCGGACGGGTGCAGTGCTCGATGATGTAATGTCAGCATCACAATTTGTAATGTTGGCATTACTATCTGCCGCTTCGCTGCCGTGTGCCGCATGGGCGGGCGCGACGTGACCGTCGTGCATCGCCCCCGCGAGCGCCGCGTACGCCCCCCGCCCGTAGAAGTCGTCCGCGTTGCATACCGCGAAGGGGCCGTCGATCCGTTCGCCCGCCGTCAGGACGGCGAAGCCGGTGCCCCAGGGGCGGGTTCGCCCCGGAGGCGGGTCATCCACCAGCTCCGGATGAGCCATCCGCTGGTACGCGCAACGGATGTCGAGGTGGGTTGCCGCGTCCCGAAGATGCGCATCGAAGTTGCGACGAAGGGTCTCCTGGATGACGAGCAGGAAGCGGGAGAACCCGGCCAGCGCGGCATCGTAGAGGGCGTAGTCGAGGAGGGCTTCGCCGCCCGGGCCGATGGGCGCGAGCTGCTTGAGGCGACCGAACCGAGTGGAGCGGCCGGCCGCGAGGATGACGAGGGTCAGGGTTGGATTCAAGTTCCTCCACCATCGGTTTGGGTTACCGTATACAATACCGATGGCGACCACGGGAAAAGGGGGGAGGTCTGGAGACGACGATCGGGCGGCCGGGCGCTGGCCAACACCTTAGTCTTCCGCGATGAGCCGAAGGGTCCTCGTCACCGGTGGCGCCGGCTTCGTCGGAAGCCACGTCGCGGGCGCACACATTGCGCGCGGCGACCGGGTGTGGATCATCGACAACCTCTCTTCGGGGCGACCCGGGAACGTTCCCTCGGGCACCGAGTTCGTCGAGATGGATATCG
>JAAXGM010000226.1 GCA_012267435.1 Gemmatimonadota bacterium | reverse complement strand
GCGCACGATGCGGATGTTGTCGCGACGCATCTCGGTGGCGATGATCCGGTCCGGGCGGGACTCCCAGCAGCGCGCGACCACGTAGACGTTGTCGTCGTCGAAGAGCAGCCAGACCTCGGTCCGCTCGGTGGCCGGCTCGCCCTCGGCCGGGTCGTTCTGGATGAAGTCCGACATCGGCTTGACGAGCTCGTAGACGGCTTCGCTCAGGACCCCGTCGATGCTCATGGGCTCGTCGACCCGCGTGGCCCGGATGGTGACCCCGGTGGCGTCGCGGGCGATCACCTCCGGGGGAACGGGTGGTGGAGGACCGAAGATCTGCGTCGCCGGGAGCTGCAACCCGCCCTGCGCCGTCGCGCCGCCCGCGGGCACGGTGATGCCGATCCCGGTCAACAGCAGAGCGAGCAGGCAACCCGAGAACCGCTGCCCCGGCGGACGCGGGTCCACGCCATCCGTACCGGGAGGGGAGCGCCGGCGCCGGGCCGCGGGGGCGGGAGCCATGAACTACCGCGCCGCGTCCGCCCGGGCTTCCTCCAGCCGGGCGATTTCGAGGGTGGCGGTCATGCCGGTGTTCCCCTCGTGACAGGCGAACTCGAACATGTCTCCCTCGGTGGGCGGCATCAGAATCGTGGCCGTCCAGGGCTGCGTCCACAGGTCCGGATCTTCGAAGGTCACCTCGTAGCTGACCGTACCCTCGTCGATGCGGGTGAAGCGCTCCACCAGACGCATGCCGCCCTGCGACAGGCCGCGGAACCACTGCGCCGGGCTGAAGTTGGTGGTCTCGACCACCAGTGTGTCGCCTTCCCAGTGCCCGCGCGAGTCGCCGAGCCACTGCCGCATGTGTCCCGGCAGGTGCGCCCGCCCGTCGAGCGGGATGATGCGGAACTCGTGAACCATCTCGAAGAGGAGAAGTACGTGGTCCGGCGTCTGCGCGATGTGGATGTTCTGNNCGCGGACGCGCTCCAGGCCGGCCTCGGAGTACGGGATGCGCCCGTTCGGGGGATCGACGATCATCGAGGTGCGCCCGTCCGAGAGGCTGCGCTCCCACCAGACCACCCGTCGCGCCCCGACGCCCTCGGCCGACCGTTGCGCGGCGTTGACCTCGGCGATCTCGTCTTCCGTCAGCAGCTCCCGGTCGCCCTGCTCCTCGGGGCGTTCGAGCGGCGTCGCGGTGCCGTGGCTCCAGATGCCGTTCAGATCCGGCGCCCCCCAGGGCGTGCGCGGCGCCGTCTGGCCCGCTGCGGCCGCGGGCAACCCAGTGGTCGCCAGGGTCAGGGCCAGCGCGGCAATGGCGACGCGGGATCGGGAGCAGTTGGGATGGTCCATGGATTACCTCAGTCTAGACGCCTGTCCATCCTATCCCGGTTTACCGTGCCTGCCTCGCCACGCTCTTGTCGTCTGCCCAGGGACCTGGGATCGGCTAGGATATATGCCCCGGTTTCAACAGAGGAGAGGGATAATGACGGAGAATCGACGGATCGTATCGAGAGCCGCAGGCGTGGCCCTGCTGGTCCTGTCGCTCGCGGCGCTCGGCGTGAGCGGCGCGGCGGCCCAGGAGGGAGAGGCCGACCTAGTCCAGCGGGTGCTTCCGAACCCG
>JAAXGM010000225.1 GCA_012267435.1 Gemmatimonadota bacterium | reverse complement strand
TCGCCTCCCGGCTCCGCCGGGAGATCCTATGAGGGCGAGTCGGGAGAGCGGCGCTACGGTGCCGCTCTTGCCAACCCTCATCAGGAGACACGGAATGCCCCCAAGGAACGCAACCGCCGCGCCGGCCAGTGCCGAGAGTTGCACGCTGTACGTTGCGATCGAGATCAGCCGGACGAGCTGGATGGTCGGGATCAAGAGCCCGGTAAACGAGCGGATCGGCCTGCACACGATCGAGGCCGCGGACGTCGACGCGCTGCGGGATTTGATCGAGCGGCATCGAGCCAGGGCCGAACAGGTTCTTGAGCGAGAGGTGCGCGTTCTGAATTGCTACGAGGCGGGCTACGAAGGCTTTTGGCTGGCACGCTGGCTCGACGGCGCCATGGCCCTTGAGACGGTTGTCCTGGATGCCGCGAGCCTTCTGGTGAACCGGAAGGCGAAACAGCGCAAGACGGACCGGATCGACGCGAAGAAGATGGTGCGCGCGCTGCTGGCGCACGACCGGGGCGACGCGGCGGTGTTGAGCCGGGTGCGGGTCCCGACTGTCGAAGAGGAAGACCGCAAGCGTTTGCTGCGGGAGCGCCAACGCCTGGTGAAGGAGCGCACGTCGCTGGCGAACTCGATCAAGGCGCTTCTCAAGCTGCACGGCATCTTCGACATGCAGCCACGTTCGAAGGACTTCGAGGCGAAGTTTGCCAATGCGAAGACCGCGTACGGAGCGCCGTTCCCGCCGCGGGCCCGGCAGGAGATTCTGCGCATTGCAAGCCGGCTGGCTCTCGTGGAGGAGCAGATCGCGCAGGTCGAGGCCGAGCGTGATGCGGTGATGCGGTCTGGAGAGACGGTCTCGATGGCGGATGCGCCCCAGAGTAGCGAAGCGCGGGCGGCGGCGAAGATCGCGGCGCTGACCCGGCTGAAAGCGATCGGCCCGAACGACGCAACCGTCCTGACGCATGAGGTCTTCTACCGCGGCTTCCGCAACCGTCGCGAACTCGCGGGCTGGGTCGGCGTGACGCCAACCCCTTGGGCGAGCGGGGACACACGGCGCGACCAGGGGATTGGCCGCGACGGTCCGGCATGGATCCGGGCGCAGCTCATCCAGATCGCTTGGCGCTGGTTGCGCTATCAGCCCGATAGCGCGCTCAGCAAGTGGTTCAATGAGCGTACCGCGGGGTCCCGCGGGCGCATCCGCCGGGTGATGATCGTGGCGCTCGCCCGCAAGCTTCTCGTCGCGCTCTGGCGGTTCTCCGAAACCGGTCTCGTGCCGACCGGCGCCAAGCTCGTCTGATCGCGAGACCGCACCGTTCCACGCCGGCCGGACGCGGCCGGCGCTGGGCCGGGTGGCGTGTGGCCGAGCCTCCGCCGGGCTGAAAGACGCCGACCGGGAGAAGGGCCCCGCCCCCGGAACGCTGCGCCCGCAGCAAGCGGGATCGAGGGAAGGTTCCGGCGCTCCGTCGCCGAAAGACCTCCCGGATAAGAGGTGGGTATGCGCACAAGCGCGACCGATGCGAAGAGCGTTCCGACCTGGCCGCAACGCAAACCAACCGTCGATCGGATCGACCCGGAGGGTGAACTCGTCATGCATTAGAACCAAGCTGATTCTCCACTTGACTTTGTGTGCCCTCATAAGAGGTGGAGGCCGGCCGGTATCGGGCGTCCCGCAGCTTCCCGAAGGAGGTCCCCCATGCACCATGCACCGTCCCCCGCCGCCGCCATCGCCGCCGCGCTGGCGGCGCGCGCCGAGGAGGTCTGCCGG
>JAAXGM010000224.1 GCA_012267435.1 Gemmatimonadota bacterium | reverse complement strand
CACGCGCCGGAAGCGGGAACAGCTCAGTCGGAATCGCGGTTTCAAGGCCGATGCTCTTGCCAAGGGTGGGGACCACTGCCTACAACGATAATCGATGTCAGATCGGAATCCGAGACCGAATCCGCGGGCTGCCGGGCCTGCCTACGTGGTGAGCGATGCCCACCTTGGCGCGGTGCCGGGCGCGCGCGCCGCCGATCTGGTGGACTGGTTGCGCCATGTGCGCGGACGCGCTTCGCACGTGGTCCTGAACGGAGACATCTTCGACTTCTGGTTCGAGTATCGGCGCGCGATTCCGCGCGGACACCTCCGCGTCCTCGGCGCGGTCGCGGAGGTGGTGGACGCGGGCGTGCCCGTGACCTTTCTGGGCGGAAACCACGACTGGTGGGGCGGCTCGTGCCTGGCGGAGGAGATCGGGGTGTCGTTCCATCGCGCCCCCATCCGCACTTCCCTCGCCGGGCGCCGCGCCTACATCGCTCACGGCGACGGGCTCGGCCGCGGCGACTACGGCTACCGGATCGCGAGCGGCGTCCTCAGGTCGCGCGTGTTCCGCCGCGCGTTCCGTTGGATCCACCCGGACCTCGGCGCCGGACTCGCCACCCTTCTCTCCAGGACCGACAGCCACGAGGGCCGTCCGGGGGAAGGAAGCCGCCAGCGCGCCAAGGCGCTGGAGGCGCTTGCGATACGGAAACTGGAGCGTGACGAGACCCTCGACATCGTGGTGTTCGGGCACACTCATGTCCCGGCGGTGGTGGAGGTTGCGGGCCGTTACTACCTGAACGCGGGCACGTGGATGCGCGAGCGGTCCTATGCGGTCGTCGAAGCCTCGGGGCCTCCGCGGATCGAGCAATGGGACGGGGAATCGCTTTTCTCCTAGCCGTCCCGCAGGAACTCCGGCGTCCAAGGCAGCGACAGGCCAACCTCGAACGCCGTGCCGGAAGGACCGGCGACCGGTTCCACCGTCAGCGGCGCCGGGAAATCGGCTAGGTGGGCGGAGACGAAGGCGTCGGCCCCCCCGAAGAACGTGAAGAAGACCAGGAGCGCGACCCAGTCCTCCATCTGCTCGTCGCGCGCGGTAGCCAGCAGGCGAATGTCCTCGATGCTCTCGTCGGCCGCGAGCTCCGCCTCGAGGGCGTCCGGTTCCACGCCGCCGCCACGCAGAAGCTCCGCGGTCCTCGCGGCCTCGAGCATCTGCCGGCGCCGTCTCGCGGTGTCGCGCAGCGAGTGGGTCTTGTAGGTCATCCACACGTTGCCCGCCTGGGCGAGAAAGTAGAAGGCGGCTCGGCCGTAGGAGCCCGAGGACGCCTGTCCCCAGCCGGGGACGAGGACGCTGCGCAGGAAGGCGCCGCCGGGGGATGGGCGGCCCGTAGATGGCGATGCCTCCACGGAATCCGCCGCTTCCGGCTCGAGGTTCGCCTGCGCATCCTGGGCGCGGGCCCCTCCGGGCATGACCAGGGCGGCAATGGCGACCGCGGTTGCGGCAAGGCCCCCCGCGGGAGGGGCGTGGCGCGGGAAGGGCGGAGGGAGCATCACCGAGTTTGACTTGAAAGGCACGTGCCGCGCCGGGGACTCGGATATCCGGCAGCTCATTCGCAAGATGATCGAGTGCAACACGCTATGTGGCGCAATCCCGTCTGTGGGAGAAGGCCGACCGGCCGAACATCGAACGAGCCGGCACCGATGCGCGAACGCGGCTGATACCCGGAAGCCACGGAGACGTTCTGCAACACATTTCCTGCTCGGGCTCACGGGTGCGCCCGTACACGCGGGCAGCGTGGATCAGGATTCCAATTACCTTCCATGGGTCATGACTACGCTCAACACCGATCGGCTGCTTCTGCGCCCGTTCCACCTCACGGACGTCGACGACGTTTACGCCTACGCGCGAGACTCCGAGTGGGGTCGGTATCTGCCTGTTCCCAGCCCCTACGAGTACCGGCACGCCATCGAGTTCGTGGCGCGTTCCGTGCTTGCTGCGTGGGATACGAATCCGGTCTTCGCCATCTGTCTGAGCGGCAGGTGCGTCGGCGGAATCAACATCAGGGTCGACAAGTCCAAGGGGACCGCCGAAATCGGGTACGGCATCGCCCGCGCGCACTGGGGCAAGGGCCTCATCGCCGAAGCCGCGACGGCGGTCATGGACTGGGCGTTCGACGAGTTCGGTCTCGCAAAGATCACCGCGATGGCGGACCTTCTGAATACGCGGTCCTCAAGGGTGATGAAAAAGCTGGGAATGAGGCGGGACGGACTGCTGAGAAGCGAACGGCCAAGCGACGCCGACCCGGGAACCCGACAGGACATGGTGGTCTACTCCGTCCTGCGCGACGAGTGGCAGGCACGTGCGTCGGGTTAGGACGGCCGGCCCCACTGCCGCACCCATGGCCAGAGAGTGGGCGCGGAACCCCCGCATCCCGCGATGATCGGTTGCGGGTGGTCGTGCCCGCTGGCGGTTGCCGGTTGCCGCCCTACTCCGAATCCCGCACCGGCGGAAACGCGCCCGTCCTCAGGAAGCCGATCACCGCTTCGGTGGCGAAGCGGCCGTTCATCAGGAAGGTGTGGGATCGGGGGACCACGATCATCGGCACGTCCTCGATTCTGGTGTTGTCGACGCCCACCATGCCGTCGTCGGGGCCCGGGATGAGGACCGAACCCATGGGGTTGAGGCTGCGGTTGCCCGCGATGATGCCGACCTCGTACTCCGGAGGAGGCAGGCTTGCCGGGATGCCGGTTTCGCCTGTGCCGAGGCCCATCCCCGCCGGTCCCAGAAGGTGGCCGAGTTCCCGCTCCGCAAACCAGTCCGCCACCTCGCTCCCCTGGTTGGGAGGCGCGAGCAGGACGACCCGTCCCAGGGATTCGGGCGGGGCGTCGGCGAGGTATTGGCGAATCACGAGCCCGCCGAGCGAGTGGCCGACAAAATGAATGCGCGAAGCCGTGGTGCAGCAGCTCGAAACCTCGGCGGCCAGAGTTTCGGCATGTTCGGCGAGGGTTCCGCCGCGCGAGTCGTAGTCCACGTTGGTGACATCGTAGCCCGCTCGCTCGAGCCGCTCGGCAAGCAGGGCCATGGACGCCGGGGTGCGGCCGAGCCCGTGCATGAGGACGACGGACTCCCGTGCCGATCCCGTTTCAGTCCGAGACCCGAAGACGGCGGCCGCGGC
>JAAXGM010000223.1 GCA_012267435.1 Gemmatimonadota bacterium | reverse complement strand
GGGTTGCCGTCCACCACGATGACATCGGCCTCCTTGCCCTCCTCCACGGTGCCAATCCGATCATCGAGCCGGTTCATGATCGCGGCCTCGCGGGTCGCGCTCATGATGGCGGCGTGATTGTCCGCGACCACGCCCACCTCGATCATGAATTCCATCTCCGGCACCACCACGCCGTGGCGCACGGCGGGGCTGCCCGCATCCGTCCCGAACACGATGCGCACTCCGGCGCGCGCGGCTCTCAGCAGCCCTTCGTAGCGGCTCTTGTCGGCGACCAGCCGCTGGCGCTCGCTGATCTTCCACTCCGGAATGTTGTACTTGCGCGCGATCTCGGGCTTCGACTGGAGCAGGACGGGCGAGAAGGTGGTGATTATGGGAACCCCGCGCTCGACCAGCTTGCCGATGGTCCGGTCGGACATGCCGCCGCCGTGCTCGACCGTGTCGATGCCGAAGTCGACCGCGCGCTCGATGCAGGCGTCGAAGGTGGCGTGGGCGGTAATCGGTTTCTTGTGCGCGTGCGTCTCGTCGATCAGGGCGCGGAGTTCCTCGTCGGTGAACTCCAGGTTGTCGTGGCACATCATGATCTTGATCAGGTCGGCCCCGTCCTTGACCTGGTCGCGGACGGCGCGTCGCATCTCGTCGGCGCCGGTGGCCTCCCGGCAGCACCAGTAGGTGTGGCCGCCGGTCTGGACGATCGCCTCGGCGACGATCAACAGGCGAGGGCCCGCGAACACCCCCTGCTCCACCGCCTGCTTGGCGAAGGAGCCGCTCCGGTTCATCCCCAGGTCGCGCACCAGGGTGATTCCCGCCCGCAGGCAGGCGAGCATGTTGGCGGCCGCCTTGTAGGCGCTGATCTCGGGCGCGTCGCCGAGCGACTGGGCGGCCAGGTCGTGGATGCCGTCCCAAGCGAGGTGGGCGTGGCTGTTGATCAGTCCGGCCAGGATGGTCCCGCCGGTTTCCACCACCACAGGGCCGTCGCTCGCAGCCCGGCCACCCGCCCCTGCGCCACCATCCCCCCCAGACCCGCCGCCCTCACCGACGGACGTGATCACGCCCCCTTCCAGGGTCACGTGACCGTTTTCGATCACCTCGCGCCCCACCCCCGTGATCACCCGGCCCCGCAGCGTCACCGACGCGGGCTCCTTCGGGGCCAAATCCCGCAGGACCGGCTGGAACTTCCAGGCTGGTGCTTCGGGCATGCGTTTCTCCTCCTCAGATCCCCAGCTCCGCGAGCGCCCTGGCACCTCCATCGAGGTTGGTGAGCTTCATGCTCGCGTAGTTGGGCGAATAGATGACGCCGGCGGCTCCCGCCTCGTACGCCGCGTGCACGCTCTCGTAGACGATCTCCGGGGTGCAGACCGCCTGATCCGGGCCGGAGCGGGGCGCGTCCACGCCGACGCCCATCAACACCGGAAGCTCTCCGTCCAGCGCCTCGATCGTGGCCCGGCACTGCCCGCCAACATAGCTCGCGGGCGACATGCCCGCGCCGAGCAACTCGTCCCACGGCGCCTCGTCGAGTCCCAGAATCCGGTACATGATCGGCGTCAGCTCCCCGGGCGCCAGATCGCGCAAAAGGGACGCGTGCAGCTGCTTCATCTCGTTGATGTAGATGCCGCCCGACTGATGCTGGTAGGTGATCGGCTTCACCCAGTCGGCGTAGTCCTTCGTCTCCGCCCACGGCCACTGCGCCTTGCGG
>JAAXGM010000222.1 GCA_012267435.1 Gemmatimonadota bacterium | reverse complement strand
ACTTAACAGTAGATGTCAGTTTATATTTGTCATGAGATATCAGTTCATCAGCGTGAGGTCATCCGGCATCGGCATCGGCGAGGGATCCGGCATCGGCATCGGCGAGGAAGAGCAGTGAGCGACAGCGAGGGGACCATCGCGAGGCGTCCGACGGTGCTCGGGCACTTCGCCAACCATCGTTTCACGGCGCGCTTCTGGGAGATGGACGGGGCGACCCGACGCGCACGAGCCCGTGCCTGGTTCGAGGATGTGCGGGGGGCTGCGGACCTGGCCCATCCCTATCTATTGCAGGGCCTCGAAGCCGGAGCCGATGTGCTGGTGTGGAGTTCGGTGCGCGCGGAGGAGGATGAGGCGGGCGCGCGCTATTTCATGCGCCGTGCCGTGGCGGAGGGCCGGCACCGGGACATCGTCGAGCCGGTGAACACGCTCTGGGGTTACACGCGCCCCTCCGAGTACAGCAAGGCGCGCTCGGCCCAGGAGGTCGATTCCTTCGCCGGGGAGCGCAGGCGGTACCTGGTCGTCTACCCGTTCACCAAGACGGCGGACTGGTATCTCTTCGGGCGTGAGACGCGCCAGGGAATGATGAACGAGCACATCCGGATCGGGAAGCGGTTCCGGCGCATCAAGCAGCTGCTCCTGTATTCGTTCGGACTCCAGGATCAGGAATTCGTGGTCGTCTACGAGATGGACGACCTGCGGCTGTTTTCCCGGCTCGTGCACGAGCTGCGCGGCACCGAGGGCAGGCGCTACACGGCGAGCGACGCGCCGCTGCACACGGGGATCCTCGTGAGCCCCGAAGAGTGGCTGGACACGCTCGGGTAGGCGACTCGACGCATGGGGAAAGGGCGATGGGGCGCATGGGAGATCCGGTTCCGGGCGCGGCGCCGCTCGCCGGTGTGCGGGTGGTGACGACGCGCGGCGCGTCGGGGGACGACCGGCTGCGGGCATTGCTGGAGGCCGCGGGCGCGCGCGTGCTGGCGTGGCCGACCGCCGAGTATCCCCCGCCGCGCGAACCCGGGCCGCTGGAGGCGGCGCGCGCGCGGCTCGACCGGCGGTTCGACTGGCTGGTGTTCACGAGCGCGCGCGCGGTGGCGGCGATGGGGGAGGGTCGGGCGGCGCGGGCGTCCACGTCCGCCGGCGATGCGGCTCGGGGCGGCGGTCCGGCAGCCGAATCGATCGGTCCGGCGCCGGCTGCGGGCGGCCCCGTCCCCATCCCTCGGGTCGCCGTGGTGGGTCCCGCCACCGCCCGCGCCGCCACCGACGCGGGTTGGACGGTCGCGGTGGAGGGGCGCGGGCCGGGCGCGCGCGGCTTGGCCGCCCGGGTGGCCGCGACCTGCCCGCTCGCGGGCGCGCGCGTGCTCTTCCCGGCCGCCTCCGGGGCCGCCCCCACCGTGGAGGAGGAATTCACCGCCCTCGGGGCCCGCGTCACCCGGGTGGAGGCCTACCGCACGGTGGTGACCCCTCCCCCGGCCGGGCGGGTGCGCGCCGACCTGGCCGCCGGGGTGGACGCGGTCACCTTCGCCAGCCCGTCGGCGGTGGAGGCGGTCGCCGCCGCGCTGGACGGGGTGGGGGGCCACCCGGCCACCGGTGACGGAACCACTGGCGGACCGGCGACCGGCAACGCGGGAACCGGGGACGCGGCGACCGTGGAGGTGGCGCGCGCCAGGACGGGCGACGGGGATCCCGCGCCGGGTGGGCGGGCCTGTTCCGCGGAAGCCGGTGAGTTCGCCCGCGCCCTGGCCGGGGTCGCGGTGGTGTGCATCGGGCCCACGACCGGCGCGGCACTCGTCCTCCGGGGAATCGGCGAGGCGCGGGTGGCGGCCACCGCCACGCTGGAGGGGATGGTGGCCGCGCTGGTGGAATTGCTCGGGAAGTCCGGCTCAGGGCGCCGGGATGCCGATTCGGGACATGCCTCGTCGCGGGCGGCGGTCCAATTGCGCGCGGCCGGGTGCCCGGATGCGGATTTGGGGCGCGCTTCGAACACACGCGGCGCCATCGCCGCCCCCTACCCGGGAGCAGACCCGTGACCTCCCGCAGCGAGGAGCTTTTCGGGCGCGCGCGCCGGGTGCTGCCGGGCGGGGTCAACAGCCCGGTGCGCGCGTTCAAGTCGGTCGGGGGGGTGCCCCGCTTCATCCGTTCCGCCCGGGGCGCGTACCTCGAGGACGCGGACGGGACCCGCTACCTCGACTTCATGGGGTCGTGGGGCGTGGCGATCCTGGGACACGACCACCCCGCGGTGCGCGAGGCTGCCGCGCGCGCCCTCACCCGAGGCACTTCCTTCGGGGCGCCCTCGCCCGACGAGGTCGAGATCGCCGAGCTCATCGCCGAGCTCGTGCCCGGCATCGAGGTGGTGCGCTTCGTCAATTCCGGCACCGAGGCCACCATGAGCGCGATCCGGCTGGCGCGCGCGGTCACCGGCCGCAGCCGTATCGTCAAGTTCAGGGGCGGCTACCACGGGCATGCGGACGCATTCCTCGTCGCGGCGGGGTCGGGGGCGGCCACCTTGGGCGTGCCCTCCAGCCCGGGCGTGCCGGCGGCAACCGCCCAACATACCTCCATCGCCGAATTCAACGACCTCGCCTCGGTGGAGGGCTGCTTCTCCGC
>JAAXGM010000221.1 GCA_012267435.1 Gemmatimonadota bacterium | reverse complement strand
GTTCATCGTCGCGACGAGGCGGTGGCGCTCGGCCTCCAGCTCATCTGCGACCGCCCGGTCGCCCAGGATGCACGCAATCCGCGACAGGCACTCCAGGTCGAAGGCGCGGTAGCTGCACAGATCGACGGCGGACATGGCGAGGACTTCCCGCTCCGGATCCCATTCCGCCTCCTCCCACAGCGGCAGGTCGTCCTGGCCCGATTCCCACGCCGCGCGCTGGTGGCCGCTCGCGCCCACTTCCCACTCCGGGAGTTGCTCGCGCCGCGGAACCAGCGTCGCATCCGAGCCCCACGCGAGCAATCCGGGCGTGAGGCCCTCCCGGCGCGGACGTCCACCCTTGTCGGCCACCCACCAGTCGCTCCATGCGCGCAGCCCGGGCCACGCTGCGGTCAGCGCGTCCTCATCGGGGCAAACGTGGTGGAGCTTCAGTGCCGCGAACGATCCGACTGGCGGCTGGGAGCGGTCGGGCGTGCCACCGCGCCGGCTCCTCCAGTTGGGCACGTTGCCGTTCGGGTAGCGCGATTCGAGTCCGGCCAGGAGAGCGTCCCAGGCCAGGGGCCCCGAGACCGTCGCGAGCGCGAGGGCGTTGAAGAAGGAATCCCACCCGAAGATCGTCCAGTCGTCGGGAGCCGGCCCAACGTCCTGCGGCGCGCGTTTCCCCGGGGCGCCATCCTTTGGCTTCGGAAAGATCCAGCGACGGCCAGCTGGCGCATACAGGCGTCCGGTTTCCGGTTGCAGATGGACGGTCCACACGAGGTTGTTCGCGACGGCTTCAACCAGTCCTTCGGCGGTGCCCGACGAACGCGGCCGCCGGCGATCCCAGTCGGCGCGCGCGTCGTCGATCCAGCGGTCCAAGCCGGGGAGAAGGCTGCGGGCGCGGGCTAAGGCCGCGCTCCTCGCTCCCAGACGTGCATGACCCGGTCCCGCGGACTCGGCCGCCGCGTCTCTCCGCTCCCAAGCGACCACCGTGGCCACGCGTTCTCCCGCGGGCAGCTCGAAGGCGGCGGCGATCTCCACGCTTCCGGGCGCCGCGCACCACCCGCCGGGCGCCTCCTCCCACCGAGCCTTCCAACCCCAGGGATCGTCGCCCACCAGCTTCAGCCGGCCCGGTGCGCGCGCCACTGCCCGCAGCGCCACGGCCTCCTCCCGGCGCGACCACTCCAGAATCAGCGTACTCTCCCGGGGGCGGGAGGCGGGCGACGGCTTGGCCGCGAGATCGAACTCCATGCGCGCGTAGCTGCCGTCCGGCGCGTGGGGACCCACGCGGGAGACCATCCAGTACCAGTCCTCCAACTCGCGACGCCGGCCGTCCGGCGTGGTGAAGACGAGGCGGAGGCCGATGCCCTCGTCGGGTCCGGATGCGAACACGAGACCGGCCCATCGGCGCGCTTCCAGGGCCCCGACGCGCACGCTACCGAATCCCCTCCAACTGGATCCCCCGCACGAAGTACCGCTGGGTGAACAGGAACAGGAGCGCGATGGGCAGGACTGCGGCGACTCCGGCCGCCATCTGGAAGGGCCAGTTGATCTCGTACGTCGAATGGAAGGCGGCGATCCCCACCTCGACCACCCGCATTTCCATGGACCTGGTGACCAGGAGCGGCCACAGCAGGTTCTTCCAAGCATCGACGAACGCGAAAAGCGCGAGCGTTGCCACGGCGGGTTTCGCGAGCGGCAGTGCGACGCTCCAGAAGATGCGCAGG
>JAAXGM010000040.1 GCA_012267435.1 Gemmatimonadota bacterium | reverse complement strand
GGGAAGTCCGATCACCCCGGTAGTCCGGTCCCACGGCGACGGCGTATCGGCAGCCAGACCCTCGCGCACGTCCGCGAGCGCACGGGCGATGCGCTCGACACCCTGCATCCGTGAAGCGCGGCGAAGGGGCGCGGTTTCGGTGACGATCTTCCGAGCGCGGCGAATAATCGCCTCGGCTCCGATCCGCCGCCAACCGCGACCGTCCTTCCATTGGTGCCAGCCTACCGCGCCGTCCCAAGTAAGATCGGGGTTGCGATCAATCAGGAGTCCGGCGGCGTCGTCCTCGGTCAGCTTCGCGGGGTCGGGGGCGTCCGGTTGGGCTGGCGTGTCGGCGGCAACGAGCCTTGGCCCGGCGGGGTGTTGCTCCCGTGCCTTGCGTTCCTTGGCCCGGTTCGCCATGCGGCGCTTGATCTCCGCCTTGCACCGCTCGCAAGTCACGTCGCGGGGCGACATGGACACGTTGCCGGACTTCGCCCCGCAAGTTGGGGTCCCGTTCCCGCCGTGCAGGTGGGTCTTGGGTTGGGCGCTCATCGGCCACCCCCTTCCGGGGATGCCTTGCCCCTCAAGGAAAAACCGTGTAGACTGTCCGGCCCGTCTTGAGCCTTATGGCCGGTCGGGGTAGATTGGTGTACCATCGGAAAAGCGCCTTTCCGGTGAGTCCGCCGCCGCTTGCGCTAACAAGCGTCCTTGAGAGCCCGGCCCCTCGTGGGCTGGGCTTCTCTCGTTGGCGGATATGTCTTCTGAATCTAGCAAATCTTCGATTCTCAGGAGCAGGTACGCCCGCTGGGTGTGCAGGTCGAGGTGGGCCGCCATCAGGACGATTGATGGGTCGGGGCGCACCCCGAGCAGCTTGCAGGTCCGGATCGCGATGGTGAGCCGGTCATCGAGCCAGTCCCATTCGCGGCGCTCGGCTGGCGTCCCCCTCCTTCGACGAACCCCCTTCGCACCATACCATGCCCGGCATCTTCACGCTGGCCACTGGCAGGAAGGCCCCATGTCGGGTCACCTGCCGAATACAATAGTCCGCCAAACGGGCGAATAGGTGGGAACCCTGCGGTACTACCTTTCTGCCGTGGCGCGTGAAGAACGGCCCGGCTCCATGCGCGGGGGGTGGCGAAAAACCGGGCCGCCAAACAGATTCCCCGCTAGGGAGCAAAGGAGCCCCACCCATGAAGACCAGAAAGTTTCTCGCGACGATCACCTTGGCTGTTTTCAGCCTTGGGTTCATTCCGGCGGCCACAATCCCACCCGGAGGCGCGCCCCCCGTGGCGGAGGCTCGCGAGCCCGCCCCGACCGTTGCGCCCCAAGGTGCGCTCACGATTGTGATTCCGCCGGAAGCCGCCGGGATCTTCGCGAACGTAACGAGCACATCCGGGCCGCCACCGGCAGTCGAAATCGACCCCGATCTAGATTTCAACGATGAAGACTGGTGCGAAGATGCTTTCGGGGAACTCTATTGGTGCGGCGATCTCCCGTCTGACGATTGCCCGAGCGGACACGGAGATGCCTACTGCTGGGACGACTTCGAGTACGTCCCGGACAATTCCTGCACCTTCGAGGTTATCGGAATCATGGTCTCCATCGGGGGTCTCGGGACTATCACCGGGTGGGCCGTCATTGGCTTGATATACTCGGTGGGAGGCTTCATCAGATGCGCTTTTTGATCGTGGCCGCGAAACAGCTTGGAAAGCGTGAAGCGTGGGCGATCAACCGCCGGTCAATCTTCTTTGTCATCGTGGCGCTCGTGATGGCCTACCATTTCCATTTCGGCTTGTTCTGAACCGGCGGCGCTGGCCCCCCCCGGTTTGCGGGCGGGAATCTGTCGGCGCGTCCCGGTCAGTCTGTCGAGGGGGTGGAACTCCCAAGCGCAGGTCGCTCATTCGTCGAACCCCGCGAGCCTCAACGCTTCGTCAACGGCGATCCCGGACGCGACGAACTGTGCGACGGCGCGGGCGCGTCCGGCGTAGTCCTCACCCCGCAGCGGATCGGCGGAAAGCGTCAGGTCCGGAGAGTTGAGCTTGACCCGCAATTCGTGCTGCACCCGCAGCAGCATCGGCGCGACGGAGCCGTGAACGAATCTGCGGAACGCCTCCCGCATCCCCTGCCCGCTGGCGACCTCGCTCGTACCCAGCGACGGCGGAATCCCGCAAGCTGCGTAGACGGATTGCTCCACGTGCTGGCGGATGGCGTCGATCGTGTCCGGCGGATGCCACCCGATGCGCCGCTGAACGTAGTCGCCGTGCGGCGCGGCCATGCGTCCGTCACCGTGTCCGGCGGCCATGGTCTCGACTAGGATCGGCTTCCCCTTGGCGCTCACAAGATCGGCCCCCAGCTTGGCGGCGGGATCGACGGTCTGGCCGTCGGCTTTCGCGGTCGCGGCGGGCGTCGGCAGCACCAGCGCGGACAGGCTCCCGGCCTCCTCGCTGAGTCGGGTCTCGATGTTGCCGAGCGCCTTCGCCGTGCTGCCCGACAGCGGGCCGTATCCGGACCACGGAGCGGCGGGGCTCACGGCCCACGGTATCCGGATCAGTCTGTCGGCGGTGATGTTCTTGAAGACGTGCTGGCCGTCCGGGCCGGACTCCTCAAGGTCCCAGCGCCATGTACGAGGGTCGGGACTGCCCCGCACGTCGAAGCCGCTGGGCTCGATCAGGTGAACGTCGTCGTCGTGCTGCACGATCCGGGCGACGAACTGGCCGCGGGCGATCAGCCGCCAGCCGATGCGGGCGAGCAGGTCCGGCGTGACGGCTCGGTCGCCCTCGACGGCGGAGGCAGCGAGCGCGGAAGCCCATATCTGGGCGCAACTCAGCGCGGCGGCGGTCTCGGCTGCCTTGCCCGGTGACACCGCCCCGCTGGCCGTGTCGAGCAGCCACGCGGAGTAGTCGTTGCCCAGCGAGCGGGTTTCGCGTTTCTGCCACGGCCACCGCATGGCTACATCCCTCCCACGGAGCCGCGAACGGGCCGAAACCCTAGGGGTCTAGGGTGGGTAGCGGCCCGAAGTGCGTTAGAGGGCGAATACGGCGGTTTCGTGCGACAGCGTGTCGTACCCGGCATCACTCGCATACCGTCCCCCGTCGAACGCGCCACGGCGACAGGATCGGTCCTGCCCCGGAACGGATCATCGCGTTGTCGGCCGGGACGAACTCCATGTCGCCGGACTGGCGGACACCGGGGACAGCATGGGTCAAAAACCCACCCAAGCGGATCACCCCCTCCCGCAGCGCGTGGTCGTCAACGTCGGTCGATTCGCCGACGTAGCGGGCGACCATGGCGAGCGCGGCCCCGGCGTAGTCGGCGGGAACCCGCTCGGGGATCACGGGATCGGCGTCCGGATCGCCGACGATGGACTTCCACAGCGTCACGCTGGCCGCCGTGGCGTCAGCAGATTCGTCGCGGGCGAGAATCGTCGCGGCGGGGGTCACGCTGCCCCCGCGATCAGGAGTCGGCGGCGCTGTGACAGCGCCCGGCCCGAGCGTGCCAGCTTCACGGGAGCGAGCCCCGACACGCCGCCCGCCACAGCCTTTATCAACACGGCGTCGAACGCCGCCCGCTTCACGCGAAGCGTACCGCCCCGCGCCCGTTCCTCGGACGTGTCGGACTCCTCGAGATTGAGCAGCGGACGGGCGTACACGTCCACGTCGGAGTCGATCAGCTCCACCAGCGTTTGCGCCCCCGCAACGTCGATCAGCTCAACAGCGATCGCGAGTCCGCCAGCCGTCGGCGACAACACGGCCCGGCCCACTACTTGGTGCATCTTCCCCACCGTCGCCAGCGCCTCGGACAAGTCCGCGAACGCGCCGGTCTCGAAAAGGATCTCGTCGCAGCCGCCACCGGGACACGAACAGTCCATCGCGATGTTGTAGCCCACGAATCCCGACAACGAGGCACCGAGCGCCCGCCGCAACTCGACTCCGGAGCCGCCAGCTGCGCCACGATGGACGATGGACGCGCCCAGCAGCTCCCAATCCAGAATCCGCCGGACGCTGGCCCCGTAGCTGGGGGTCACCTCGTCGCGGCGCACCCGCATTTCCACTGACGCGCCCTCCAGCCGTCCGAGCCTCACCAGATCGCGGACGCCTTCGGGGATTCGGGCCGTCGCCTCCAGCACGTCGCCGCGCACGGCGACGACGGCAGCGTGATCGAGGATCACCGCGCCGTCGTGCTGGAGGTTGACGGGAATCGTCGGCGGAACCGGATTCGGCTGGGCCGTGAAGACCTCACGCAAGCCGTTGGGGCCTTGGCCCTCGCGGCCCAGCCTCACCAGCGTGAGCAGTGCGCGGCCCTCCTCGTACCGGACCTCTACCGGACGGCGTTCCATCGTCACGCCCCCACGGGGAGCCCCCATCGCGGGAAAGGAAGGCCCGCCCCCACGCCTCGCGACGTGGGGAGACTCCACCGTGGGGCGCATGAGTCTCATTCAGGATCACCGACTAGGCCAACTGGATCGATTCACGCTTGAACGCAGCCGAGCGGGCGATCACCGTGTCGGCGATCACCAAGAGCGTGAAGACGATTTCGCCCTTGGCGGCATCGGAGTACTTGTCCTCAATCGTGACGGTCGCACCGGACCACACCGGTTGCACGATTGAACCGGCGTGTCGCCCGAGAATCAACGAGACCTCGGCATCATTGGAGGACGTGTCCGGCGCGTGAACGCTCGCCCGAATCCCGCCCGCTTTTTCACGGGCGAAGTCCGCCGCCGACAACGCGTAGGAGGTGCTCGCGTCAACCGTTTCGAGCTTCGCCAGCGACTCGACGTTGACCAGCGCCCGCACGTCGCGGACGGTCCCGGCCAACTTGCCCTCCACGGCGTCCGCCAAAAGCTTGCGCCAAGCCGAGTAGCTGACGGTCGTGCTTGCAGCCGTCGGCGCGGCGTCGGCGGACGTGCTGAACAGCGCGTCCACCAACTCGGATTCAAGCAGGTCCGCCACGTTGGCCCGTGCGTTCCGCTTTATCCCGTCGGCAAGTCCGGGCAAGGTGTAGATGTCTTCCACCGCCACCCGCACGGCGGCGGTCTTCCGCTTGCCGGTCGCGGTCGCGGCGGTAATCGCCATGCTGCTTTCCGTCACCGCCGTACCCTTGGCGGGCGCTTCCGCCGTCGCCCCGGTTCCGATGATCGGGAAGGCACGGGTTCCGACGGGAACGGACGGCCTCATGGCCCCGATGAACCGCGACACCGGAGTCTCGAAAATCTCCGGCAAAATGGCGGCGGTCGTGGTGTGCTCGCCGCTCCCGCTCGCGGGTACGGTCGTCACCGCCCGGACCTCGCGGGGCGTCGGATCGTCAAGCATCCGCACGGGCAGAAGCTCGCCCGCGCCCACCTTGAGCGCCTGGGCAAACTCCAACTCCGCGCCGGTCAGGCGTCCGCCCGTCACCAGGTCGCGTAGTGCGGCCCCGAGATTGGCCCGCTTTTCGAGCTTCCGAATCTCGCGGCCTTCGCCGTCCTCGGCTTTCAGCGGACCGGGCGTGGGGTCTTCCTCTGCCGGGAGCACGGCGGCCCGCGCCTCCAGATTGTCCAGATTGGCGGTCGCCTCGGCAATCTGTTCGGCGGTCGCCTCGTCATTCAGCGCCAAGCTCCGAAGCTCCTTGCGAGCAGCGGCGGCGGCCTTTTCCAACTTCTGTCTGTCCGTCATTTTTTTCCCTTGTGTTACGAAAAAAGGGAGCCCCGCGAGACGCGCATATCGCCCAGCGAAGCTCCCCCGGAGCAACCCCTCCCGGCACCCCCGGCACCGGAAGACGAACACCGTTCACCGCTCCCCCGGAGCGGGTCGGCTGTCTGTCAAAAACTTCTACGCCTGCAACATCTTCCCCGGCTCGTTGCCCACGTGCAGAACACCGTCTATCACGTCGGCGGCGACACCGAGCTCCTGCAGCGCCCGCTGGACGAAGTGTGGAACCGCCAACCTCGCACGGCGGTTCGCCTCCTCGTCGATGATCTTGGAAAGTTGCGAACTCTTGGTCACGCTGTCCATCAGGTCGCGGAGCAGGACATCAGCGCGAAGGTCGATCCCACCCTCCGAACCCCGCAGGGCGTAAATCTCGCGCATCACCAACGCCATCAAATCCACGGCTGCCCCGTGAACATCGCAAGCGGTCGCGTCCGGCAATCCGTCCGCAATGGCCCGCGCAGTTTCGTGCGCCGTCTTTGGGACCCGCACCATTCGAGTTGATCTAGGCATAGTCGGGACGATAGCGAAACGCACGGATAGCCGCAAGGGGGTCACCCTACACCGGCCCCGCCGCGAACTCACGCCAGCGCCGTTCCTCGGGGGTCTCCGGTCGCCGGTGAAACCTCAAATGACAAGGTCTGCACAACGTTCTGACGTTGTCGAGCGAGTAGGCCAGGTCGGGCCGCTCCCGCACGGGCCGGACGTGGTGGACCTCCAAGACCGCCAGTTGCCCGCAGTCCCTGCACCGCCAGCCGTCGCGTTCAAGCGCCGCCCTCCGGAGCCGCTTCGCTTGAGCCGTGTTCCTCATCCGATCACCCCCAGCGACCGCCACGATGGACGGCCCAAGGTGGCCCGCCGCCGGGAGCCCTCCGCAACCGCCAGAATCGCGGCGGCGATGGCGTCGTCACGCGACCGGGACCGGCGGCCGGACTCAGCCTTGCGGGCCAGCTTCCAGTTTCCGGCGTCGTCCGGCCCCGCCAGCCGCGCCACGCTCAGGCAGTGTCGGAGCAACACGCTCGGAACCGGCGTAACCCGATCCTCCAGACACGCCCTCCGGAAGTCGCGAATGTCCTCACCGGCGCTCAGGAACCCCGCGCCTCGCTTCACCCACGCAACACCGCCCAGCCCCACGGCGTCCATTGCGTCCAGTAGCTCCCTCGCCCGCTGGCGGTCGCCCGCGAGCGCGGCGGGCACACCGAACCGGCGTAGCGCCTCGCGGAGCAGCAAGTCAATCGGAACCGTCCGGTGTCCAAGCTGGATCAGCCTGCCGTCCTCAGCCGCCCGCGCATACGCACGGCCCGCGCCGTCGCGCCGCGCCCGCTCGGTCAGGCTCCGGTCTCCCGAGAAAGCGGCCAGCGCCTCCAACCGGCCCGTGTCCGGCCAGTAGCAAGCCACAGCCGCCATACTCTCGCCCAGCGCAAGGTCCACACCCCACACACACGGCCCCGTAGGGAGCGCGTCGCCCTCGATCCGTTCCCACACCTCCGCATCAATCAGCACCCGCACCGCCGTATCCGGAGTCCCACGATTCAACGCCAACGCCTCGTACCGCGCCCGCGCCACCGGATCGGCCCTCGCCTCGATCCGCTGGGATAGCAGGTCCTCTCTCAACGCGGGGAGGTAGTCGTAGGACGGATTCGCCCTCCGGATCGTCCGAAGCTGATACGGCGGATCGTCCGGCCTCGCGGCGTGACACTGGACGTAATCCGCGCCCCCGGCCAGCCATTCCGCGAACCAATGGCCGGCCCCGGCGGGTCTCGTACCGAGCGCCACGATCTTCGTTCTGCGCACCTTGCCCGCCCCCGTCCGCACGGCGGCCAACATGGCCTCGGCCTGCCCCGGCGGAAACTGTGCGGGTTCGTCCCACAGAAAGCAGCCGAAGACGCGACCGTGAGCGCGGCGGGGGTCGGAACCGATGGCCCGGATTGCGCGGCCATCTTCCCGGTTGCGGAGCAGCGCGACGTTTGCGCCGTCGCGGTAGTGCCACGCCTTGCGCTCGTCAGGGTCGTGTCCGGCGTCGCGCACCATCCGGACGGCGTACCGAAAGATGATCTTGGCCTGCGTGTAGCTGGACGCCACGATCACGCACTCCGAATGCTCCGCACCGCCACCTAGCAGGTAGTCGGCGGCCAGCCGACCGGCCAGCCAGCTTTTTCCGTTCGACCTCGCCACCGCCAGCGCCGCCGTCCGGACGTTCGGACGGGCGAGCCCCCGAAGAAACCGAGCCTGCCACGGGAGCGGATTCACGGGGTCATCCTCGTGGGGTGTGTGGCAGCGAACCTACCCCTACGGGCGCACCCCTCTTGCTCGCCGCAGCGGGTCCCATGGGGAGGCGGCAACCGTGCCAGCTCCTCGAAAGCGACCAGACGGGTCAATTCAATCTCGGGTTGGGTGGCAAGTCCTCGACCGCTTCTAGCAGCATGTAGCGGCATCCGTCCGCGACCGTCGCAAGCGGTTCGGGCGCGGCGTCCGCGATTCGTCCCAACAGCTTGCTCGCGACGATCACCTCCACGGGCGAACCGGCGTCCGCCCATTCGCCATCGGGTAGCGCGTTCACCATGTCGTCCGCGATCCCCTCGCCGAAGTCGGCAACGACAATCACCTGCCGCCCGCTTCGCCGAACCGCCAACGCTGGCCAGCCTTCGCCTCGCTCACTCATGGTGTTTTTCTCCCGGTTGACGGGGTGTTTGCGGGAGCCTCTTTTGCAGGTCCCACCGGTAGGTCCCACGAGGGGTGTGGGGCAGATGGGGCAGACAAAACCTTTACTGCGCCCAGCGCGCGCGCGCATACGCATGGAAAGCATAACCAAATCATCTGCCCCATCTGCCCCCAAGGCGCGCGCGCGCGAACAGCGCCGATCACGGCTTGATCCCGAGCCACTTGCGTTCACCCCGATTCTTCGTTTCGTGGACTCCATCTGCCCCACTCACCGCACGGGTGAATGTCTGCACCGCGACGGCCTTCAACCCGTCCTCCTCGCAGAACGATTCGTAGGCTTCCCGGAGCGCCTTGCGGGTGCAGGTGATGGCGGTTGGAGCCCCTCGCTGGCAGGAGTCTAGGAAGCGGGTCACCGAGTCTTGTTCGTCGAGGTACGCCTTGGTTGCGTTCGCCACGCTGGCGGGAGTCCGGAGCCCGTCGGCCAGGTACTCCCGGCAGCCGTCCAGAAGCCACCCGACCACGGGCCGCAGATTCGTCCGCAACCGCTTTGGCAAGTCAAGGTCGGGTTCCGAGGGGGCGAAGTCGAAGCGCACGATGCGGAGCCGCCGACGGATGGCCGGGCCGACCGACCGCAGCGCGGGCATCCGGTTCAGCGCGAACAGGAGCACGAACGATGCCCGGAACGTGAACGGGTTCTGCCTCATGAACCGGGCCGACAGAGTATCGCCCCCGGTGACGGCCTTGAGCGTTTCGGACTTCCACGCGGTGGCCTCGGGGGTCTCCGATACGGTGACGATCCGCGCACCGGCGAGCGCGGCAAGCCATGCCTTGTGTTCGTCGCCCCGGCCAACGAAGTGTGATGCGTCGCTGGCGGTTCCGTAGTCGCCGACGGCGGCCAGCACGGTATCCAGAAACAGGGACTTCCCGTTGAGCCCCGGCCCGGTCAGGATGGCGCACAGCTGTTCAGTCGGATCACCGAGCAAGGCGTAGCCGCACAGCCGCCGAAGGAACCCGGCGGCATCCCCGGCCACTTCGTTGACGAACCGCTCCCACTCGGTCCCGTGCCAGTCGGCCGGCGTCGCGGCCAGTCGGCGGGTAATGTGGTCGTCCCTGCGCATGTGGCGCTCGTTGCCGTTCTCGAAGACCTTCCCGCC
>JAAXGM010000039.1 GCA_012267435.1 Gemmatimonadota bacterium | reverse complement strand
GAACGCCATCCCCGACACGCTCGCGGTGCGCGCATGCGCGCCCTCGAAGTTCACGATCGCCGACTCGTCGTCGCCGACCGTCACGTCCGCGCTCGTCGACTCGAACACGTACGCGTCGCCCTCGACCGCGATCGAGACCGTGTAGTCGCCCGCCGCCAGGCCCGCGAAGGAGTACTGGCCGCCCGCGTCGGTCGCCGCCGCGCGGCTCTCGTCGCCGCCCGCCAGCGTGACCTCGACGCCGCCGAGGCCCATGCCCTCCACGCTCACCCGGCCGGCGATGCCGGAGGTGCGGAGCAGCACGCCCGTGAACGACACCGTTCCGGTCTCGTCCAGGTCCACGCTCACGTCCTGCGACGTGGCCGCGAACTCGTAGTCGCGGGTGTCGAAGTCCGAAATCGAGACCGTGTAGTCGCCGGGGCGCAGCTCCTCGAACCGGTACATGCCGCCGGCGTCGGTCATCGTCGTGTGGCTCTCGTCGGCCGGTCCGCCGGCCAGGGTCACCGTCACCCCGGCGAGCCCCTCGCCCTCGATCACCACCCGGCCCTCGACCGCCGAGGTGCGGATGAAGTGGCCCGTGAAGTCGGCGCTGCCGACCTCGCCCACCTCGACCTCGACCTCGACGCTCAACGTCTCGAAGGAAACGTCCTCCGGGAAGTCGGAGATCGTCACCGTGTAGGTGCCGGCCCGCAGCCCCGTGAACGCGAAGCCGCCGTCCTCCGCGGTCTCCATGGTCTCGCCCATGGCGTGCTCGCCGTCGAGCGTGACCGTCACGCCGACCAGCGTCTCGGGCTGGCTGTCGCCCCCGCTCATCATCGCGTCGGCCGCGACCACGTTGCCGACCACCGCCGAGGAGCGGATATACTCACCGGCTCCGACTATTCGTAACTCACAAGATCACAATATGATACAAGTACACAACCGGTGCTGTTATCACTATGGTTATGCGCACGACACCCCTCCCTCGTCACCGCACGTAGTCCGCCCATGCTTCCATTACGTTTCGCCGCCGCTCGAAGAGGTCGGACCGCAGGTATGCGCCCTCGACGCCCTTGACCGCATGCGCGAGCGCGGATTCGGCGACCTCGCGGGGTACGCCGCGCTCGGCGCACCAATCGCGGAACGAGGAACGGAAGCCGTGCGGAACGGCTGCGATTTCAAGGCGTCGACAGAGCAGGGAGAGTGTGTTGCCGGTCAGCTTGCGGCCAGACGGGGAGGGGAAGGCCAGATCGGATCCGTTGCATTGACGGCGCGCCTGGACGAGCACTTCGAGAGCACGTGAAGACAACGGAACCCGATGCTCGCGTCCCATCTTCATGCGTTTGCCGGGCACGGTCCATGTGGCGTCGCCGGCATCGATGTCGGCCCACTTCGCACTCCGAACCTCGCCTGACCTGGACGCGGTCAGAACGAGAAACTCGAAGGCCAGTTTCGTCACGGGTCGCGACGTGCTCGCGCGCACTCTGGCCAGCGCCCGCGCAACCCGGGCGTGAGGCAGTGCGCGATGGTGGACCCTTCGAACCCCGTTCCTGGGCAGCGCGGCCGCGATGGTGTCGCCGGCCGGATTCCCCTCCCGGTACTCCTTCGCGACGGCCCACCTCATCACCGCCGAAATCCTGTTGCGCACCCGCGTCGCCGTCACCCGCTTCTCGTTCCAGATCGGCAGCAGGACGGCCATCACGTCCGTCGTCGTGATCTTGTTCACCGTCTTGTGCCCGATTTTCGGGTAGACGTAGTCGCGCAGGCTGCTCCTCCACTGCTGTTCGGTGTCGCCACCCGGTTTCCAGTTCGCCCTGTGGATCGCAATCACTTTCTCGGCGGCTCGCGCGAACGTCGGTATGCCGCCGCTCCTGGGGTCCATTCCCCGCGCCAGCGTTCGCCGATTCTCAAGCGCCTTGGCCCTCGCCTCCCTCAACGTCACCAACGGATACGCCCCCAGACCCAGGTTCACGGCCCTGCCGTTGATGTACAGGCGCTGCGCCCACGTCCTGCTCGTCCGTCCGGTCGATGTGGGCTTGACCAGCAGCGACAGTCCGTAGCCTCCCCGTCCGTCCCCGTATCGGCCCGGCCGCCGGACGGTTTTGACGAAACTCGCGTTGAGCTTCCTCGGTCGTTCCATCCTGGTATCCTGTCCGTTATCATGTCTTGGGATTTGCACCATTCGGGACCGACGCGCCCAACACCAGGCATGGAGGGGGCGGGAGAGGAAGCCTTGGCTACTTCGAACCGGCGAAGTGCGCGCCGATCGCGTCGACCGCGGCTTGTAGAACGCCGAGTTGTTTCCGGACTTCGGTGTCCAATCCCTCGACCCTTTGGCTAAGGCGCTCCTCCAGCCCGTCGAGCGAGTATCGAACCTGCTTGAACTTGGCCGACACCGTGTCGACCCTGCTCACGAACTCGACGCTCCGTTTGTCCGCGTGTGCCTCCACGTCGTCGATCCGCGTGGCGAGCTTCGATTCCAATGCGGAGATCCGTCCGTTCAGTTGATCGAACCCGGTGACAACACGACGTTCGAGCTTGGCCAGCGCGACGCCAAGTTCCTGAATCGCGAAACTGTCCTTCATCGCTACCTCGCTCTTTTTCGTCTCGGTATGCGGATTGCCCGCCTCGAGCGGGTCCCCGTACGTCAAAGGGAAACCTGGGATCCAGATGGGGTCAACCCAACCCGCGCCCTCTTCTCCGCGCCGCTTGCGCGCCGACATCGCGTCACGGAGGTTTGCTTCCTCAAGGTTCCGCAATCGCTCCGTTCCATGTATCCTGTCCCTGTCGTTCCGTCGGATAGGGCATCCGGCGGTGTCGGGTGCACCCACAACGCAGGAGATGTAATGAACAAGAAGGAAATGGCGGCCGCTCTCGCGCAGCGGGCCAACCTCCCCCAGGCCAAGGCGGCGGACGTGCTCAACTGCATCTTCGACACAAGCGCCGGATCGGGCATCATCGCCGGCGAACTCGACGCGGGAGGCAAGGTGACGGTCCCCGGATTCGGCAGCTTCGGCGTCAAGTCGCGCGCCGCGCGCACCGGCAGAAACCCGGCGACCGGCGAAAAGATCTCCATCGCGGCGAAGAGGTACGCGTATTTCAAGCCCGGCAAGCCGTTGCGGGACCGCATCGCAGGGGGATAGATCGTCGACCGAAGCATGAATCCCTCCGCCCCCTCGCCGGTCGAGTCCGCGGGCGATTCGCGCGCCACCGAGCCGACCGCGAGCGGGGCCTCCCGCTGGGCCAAGGTCATCGACCATTCCCGGTGCATCGGCTGTCACGCCTGCACCACCGCCTGCAAATCCGAAAACGAAGTCCCGCTGGGGGTCACCCGCACGTACGTCAAGTACGTCGATGCGGGCCACTTCCCGCGCACCCGCCGCGCGTTCCAGGTAACCCGGTGCAACCAGTGCGAGGACGCGCCGTGCGTGACCGCCTGCCCCACCTCGGCGATGTTCCGCCGGTCGGACGGGATCGTGGACTTCGACAAGGCCGCCTGCATCGGCTGCAAGGCGTGCATCGCCGCCTGCCCCTACGACGCCATCTTCATCAACCCGGAGGACCATTCCGCGGAGAAGTGCAACTTCTGCGCGCACCGTCTGGACCTGGGTCTCGAGCCGGCGTGCGTGGTGGTGTGTCCCACGGAAGCGATCCTGGTCGGAGACCTCAACGACCCGCTGGCGAAGGTGACCGAGATGGTGCACGAGGACGCCCTCACGGTCCGGCGCCCGGAGAAGGAGACCCGCCCGAAGCTCTTCTACAAGGGAGCGCGCCAGGCGACCCTGGACCCCCTGGCGGCGGCGCGGCCGGAAGGGGGACTCTTCATGTGGAGCGAGCAGGGGAGCGGCGCCGACCAGGTGACTTCCGGACACCCGGGTTGGGGAAACTCCTCCGCGGGCGCGATCCTGAGCTACGACGTGCCCCACAGCGCTCCCTGGGACGCCCGCGTCAGCCTCTACACCTGGACGAAGTCGATCGCGGCCGGAGCGTACCTGGCGCCGCTGCTGCTCATCCTCTTCGGGGCGCTCTCGTGGACGGACCCGCTCTGGCTGTTCGGCGCGCCGCTGTTGGCGCTGGCCTTTCTGGTGGTGACCACGGGCCTTCTGATCTGGGATCTGGAGCATCCCGGACGCTTCCACTACATCCTCCTGCGTCCGCAGTGGCGAAGTTGGCTGGTGCGCGGAGGATTCGTGCTCGCGGGCTTCGGGGCGGTTCTGGCGGCTCATCTGGGAGCGGCCTGGGCGGGGGCCTCCGATGTCGCCCGCGCGCTCGCGCTGGCCGGTGTCCCGCTGGCCGCGATGACGGCCGTGTACACGGCCTACCTGTTCGCCCAGGCGAGGGCCCGCGACCTGTGGCAGAATCCCCTGCTGCCGCCCCACTTCCTGGTTCAGGCGCTGCTCGCGGGGGCGGCCGCCGTCCATCCGCTGGCGGCCCCCGGGGTGCGTCCGCTACTGGCGGGCGGCTTCGCGGCCCTCACCGCCGCCCATCTGCTTCTTGTCCTGGGCGAGATCACCATCACGCACGGTACCGCCCACGCGCACCTGGCCGTCCGTGAGCTGACCCGGGGGCGCTTCGCCGCGTGGTTCCGGACGGGCATTCTCCTCAGCGCCGTCGGGCTCGCCGCCCCCTGGGTCGGGCTTCCAGGCCTCCTCGCCGGGCTTCTGGGACTGCTGGCCTACGAGCACGCCTACGTGCAGGCCGGGCAGTCGGTCCCGCTGTCGTGAGGATCGGGCGATGAGGCGCGGCGGCCACGGGATCGCGCCATGAAGAGCGACGGCCGCGTGGATCTGAAGCGCCTCAACGAGCGGGTGTCCGCCGCCCGCAGGGAGGCGGAGGGCCGGGGCGAGAGCTTCTACCCGGGGCCCAGCCGGGTGCACCTGGCCTCGTTTCCGCCGAAGGAGCGCTGGGACGACTGGGTGGAACTGGACTCGCGCGCGTGGCCCCGGCGTGTCGAGAAGCGCTACATGCTGGTGCCCACCACCTGCTTCAACTGCGAGTCCGCGTGCGGGCTGCTGGCCTACGTGGACCGCGACACGCTCGAGGTGCGCAAGTTCGAGGGCAATCCCGAGCATCCTGGGTCGAGGGGCCGCAACTGCGCCAAGGGGCCGGCGACCGCAAACCAGGTCACCGACCCCGACCGCATCCTCCACCCCCTGAAGCGCGCCGGCGAGCGCGGCTCCGGGCAGTGGACCCGCGTCGACTGGGACGAGGCCCTGGACGACATCGCCGGGCGCATTCGCCGGGCGCTCGAGGAGGGGCGGCAGAAGGAGATCATGTACCATGTGGGCCGCCCCGGAGAGGACGGCTTCACCGAGCGCATGCTGGCGGCCTGGGGCGTGGACGGCCACAACTCGCACACCAACATCTGCTCGTCGGGCGCGAGGGCCGGCTACCACCTCTGGATGGGGATGGACCGCCCGAGCCCGGACCACGCCCACGCGCGCGTCATCCTCCTCGTGTCGAGTCACCTGGAGACCGGGCACTACTTCAACCCCCACGCCCAGCGCATCATCGACGCCAAGGCGGGCGGGGCGAAGCTCGTCGTCCTCGACACCCGCCTCTCCAACACCGCCACCCACGCCGACCACTGGCTGTCCCCCTATCCGGGGTCGGAGGCGGCCATCTTCCTGTCCATCGCCCGCTGGCTGGTCGCGAACCGGCTACACAACCGCGACTTCGTGCGCCGCTGGTGGAACTGGCGGGAGTTCATGGCCGAGGCGCACCCCGATCTTCCGCGCGACTTCGAGCGCTTCGAGGAGAAGCTCGAGGAGATGTACGCGGAGTACACCTTCGAGTACGCGGAGCGCGAGTCAGGCGTCGACGCGGGCACGATCGAAGCCGTGGCCCGCCTCGTGGCCGGGGCCGGCACCCGGCTCTCGACGCACAACTGGCGCAGCGCCGCCGCGGGCAATCTGGGCGGCTGGCAGGTGGCCCGCACCCTCTTCCTGCTCAATGCGCTGCTGGGAGCGGTGGCGACCGAGGGGGGCACCCATCCCAACTCCTGGAACAAGTTCGTGCCGCGTCCCATCCATCTCCCGCGCCATCCCGAGCACTGGAACGAGCTCACCTGGCCCGCCGAGTATCCGCTCGCGCTGATGGAGATGTCCTTCCTCCTGCCGCATCTCCTGAAGAGGAGCGGCGACTTCCTCGATGTCTACTTCACGCGCGTGTACAATCCGGTCTGGACCAACCCGGACGGCTTCTCGTGGATCGAGATGCTCACCGATCCCGAGCGGGTCGGGCTGCACGTCGCCCTTACGCCGACCTGGAACGAGACCGCCCATTTCGCCGACTACGTGCTGCCCATGGGGCTCGGCTCCGAACGCCACGACGTACACTCCTACGAGCAGTACGCGGGTCAGTGGGTGGGCTTCCGCCAGCCCGTGCTGCGCGCGGCGCGCGAGCGCCTGGGCGAGAGCGTCTCCGATACCCGCGAGGCCAATCCGGGCGAGGTGTGGGAGGAGAACGAGTTCTGGATCGATCTCACTTGGCGCATCGATCCCGACGGTGACCTCGGCATTCGCTCGTTCTTTGAATCGCGCGCGCGCCCCGGGACGAAGCTCGGCATCGACGAATACTACGGATGGATGTTCGAGAACTCGGTTCCGGGACTGCCCGCCGCCGCCGCCCGCGAGGGCGTCACGCCCCTCGAGTACATGCGCCGGTACGGGGCCTTCGAGGTGGCCTCCAGGACGGGTGCGCTGCACGAGGAGCCGGTTCCCGACGCCGAGCTCGAGGATGTCCGGGTCGACGCGGACGGGCGCGCCTTCACCCGCGCCCCCAAACCCGACTCCCCCAACGTGGTCCCGCTCCCCGTGCTCGACGGCGACGCGGACGGGCGCAGGCGGGCCGGGGTCGAGGTGGATGGCCGCATCGTCCGGGGCTTCCCCACGCCCTCGGGACGGCTGGAGTTCTGGTCGGGCACCCTCGCGGAATGGGGGTGGCCGGAACTCGCCGTCCCCGGATACACGCGCAGCCACATCCACCGCGAGAACCTGGACGCCGGCCAGATGGTGCTCATCTCCACTTTCCGGGTTCCGATCCAGATCCACACCCGCAGCGCCAACGCCAAGTGGCTCGACGAGATCGCGCACACCAACCCGCTCTGGATCCACCCGCGCGACGCGCGCGGCATCGGCGTCCGCACCGGCGACTTGGCGCGGGTCGAGACCGAGATCGGTCATTTCGTGGTGCGCGCCTGGGTCACCGAGGGGATTCGCCCCGGGGTGGTCGCGTGCAGCCACCACATGGGCCGCTGGAAGGTCGCCGACCACGGCCAGAACCAGGCCATGGCCACCGTGGACCTGGAACGCGGCAAGGACGGCTGGTCGCTCAGGCGGCGCAAGGGGGGGGGACCCTACGAATCGGCGGATGCCGACACCAGCCGCATCTGGTGGACGGACGTGGGCGTGCACCAGAACCTGACCTTCCCCGTGCATCCCGACCCGATTTCCGGGTCGCACTGCTGGCACCAGGCGGTGCGCGTGAGCGCGGCCCGCCAAGGGGACGCCTACGGCGACATCTCCGTGCACGCCGATCGCTCCGGCCAGGTGTTCCGCAAGTGGCTCGGCTACACGCGCCCGGCCGGCGGGGTCTCTCCCGACGGCACCCGCCGCCCCTACTGGCTGCTCAGGCCGGTGCGCCCCACGCGCGAGGCGTACCAGCTGCCCGCGGACGATCCTGCGGGAGGTTAGCGCCTCGTGGAGGTCATCCGCGCGCTGGCGACGCTGGCCGAGCCTCCGCACCCCGCGCACGCACCCATCGCCCGCGCCCTCGACCTGCCGGAGCTCCCGCGGCCGGCCGACCACACGGAGCTCTTCCTCTTCCAGCTGTATCCGTTCGCGTCCTTCCACGTCGGCGCGGACGGGATGTTGGGTGGTGAGGCCGCCGACCGGGCGGCGGGCTTCTGGCGCGCGCTGGGCTGGGAGGTTCCCGGCGAACCGGATCACCTGACCGCGCTGCTGGGCCTGTACGCGGAGCTCTCGGACGCCGAGGCCCGGGAGCCGGCCGGACCGGGTCGGGTGCTGCGCCGCGAAAGCCGCAAGGCTCTCCTGTGGGAGCATCTGCTTTGCTGGCTGCCACCCTATCTGCAGGCGGTATGCGAAATCGGCCACCCCTTCTACCGGAGATGGGCCGAGCTTCTGCGGGCCGCGCTTCTCTCCGAGGCCGCTGCGCTGGGAGCGCCGGACCGGCTGCCCCTGCACCTGCGCGAGGCGCCTCTTCTGGCGGATCCGCGCGTCGGCGGAGGAGAGGCCTTCCTGAGCCAGCTGACCGCCCCCGTGCGCACCGGCATGCTCCTCACGCGCGCGGACCTGGCGCGCTGCGCCGACGACTTGGGGCTCGGCCGACGCGCGGGGGAGCGCCGCTTCGTCCTGAAAGCCCTCCTGTCCTCGAGTCCCGAGGCCGCGTTGGGATGGCTGGCCGGGGAAGCCGTCCGCTGGCGGGCCGCGCACCGGGGCTACCGCGCGGAAGCGGAAATCGTCTCGCGCTTCTGGATGTCCCGGGCGGACGCCGCCCACCGTCTCCTGGTCGAGCTGTCGCGTGAAGCCGCGGACGGCGGCGGGCCCGCATCCGCGCCCACGTCCGGCACGTCCGCGCCCGCCCGCCCCGCGAAGGCGAGATCCGGGTGAGCCACCCGCCGCCGGTGAAGCCTCGGACGCAGACGAGGCGCGAGACCGGGGGGACGCGCGCCCAGGTGCTGCGGCGCGACCTGATCGCGGGGACCAGCGTCGCGCTCATCCTGATCCCCCAGTCCATGGCGTACGCGGAGCTGGCCGGGCTCCCCGCCCACTACGGGCTCTACGCCGCGGCCCTTCCGCCCATCGGCGCCGCGCTCTTCGCCTCCTCTCCGTACCTGCATACCGGTCCGGTCGCGCTGAGCGCGCTGCTCACCTTCGGCGCCCTCATCCCCATGGCCGAGCGCGGAAGCGCCGAGTACGTGGGGCTCGCCGCGCTGCTGGCCCTGGTGGTGGGGGCGGCCCGTCTCCTTATCGGGTTGCTGCGCGCGGGCGGCGTCGCCTACCTGATGTCCCAGCCGGTCATCCAGGGATTCACCTCGGCGGCGGCGATCCTCATCGTCCTCTCCCAGGTGCCGACCGCCCTCGGCGTGGTCGGGACGGGGGAGGGGGTGGTGGGCCAGGCGCTCCGGGCGGTGATCCAGCCCGGCCTGTGGCAGCCGTCGAGCATCGGCTTCGCGGCGATGGCCGTGGTGATCATCATGGGCGCGCGCCGGATCAACCCCAGCCTGCCGGGCGTGCTCTTCGCGACCGCGCTGGCGCTGATCATCTCGACGGCCGCCCAGTACCAGGGGGCCGTGCTGGGAGAGATCCCGAACCGGGGCATCCCCGGCGCGCAGGGACTGCCCTGGCTACAGCTGCCCTCCCTGCTCACCCCCGGGCTGGTCATCGCCGTCGTGGGTTTCGCGGAGACCACCTCCATCAGCCAGACGTTCGCGGCCCAGGACCGGACGCCGTGGGACCCGAACCGGGAATTCGTGAGCCAGGGGGTCGCCAACGTCATCTCGGGACTCTCCGGCGGGTTTCCCGTGGAGGGGTCCTTCAGCCGCTCCAGCCTCAACCGGTCCGCGGGCGCGCGAACGCGCTGGAGCGGGGCGGTGAGCGGGGTCGCGGTACTGGCCTTCCTGCCCTTCGTCTCGGTGCTGGCGCCGCTTCCCCGGGCGGTGCTGGCCGCCATCGTCATCACCGCGGTGGCGACGCTGGTTCGCGTCGGGGATCTGGTGCGGATCTGGAGGTTCTCGCGCCTTCAGGCGATGGTGGGGTGGGCGACCTTCGTCCTCACTCTGCTCCTGGTCCCGCGGGTCGAGGAGGCGGTGCTGGTGGGTGTGGTGCTCTCGTTGGCGGTGCACCTCTGGCGCGAGCGCAAGATGAGGCTGTCCCTGTGGACCGCGGACGGCGCGCTGCACTTGGCGCCCCGGGGCGTGCTGTGGTTCGGATCGGCCCCCATGCTGGAGAAAGCGGTCGCCCGCGCCTTTGTCGAGGTGGGGGACCTGCGCGAAATCGTCTTCCACCTGAACGGGGTGGGCCGTCTGGACTTTACCGGCGCCCTCCTCATCGAGCGCATCATCCAGCAGGCGCGCGACGCGGGCGTGGACACGCGCTTCGACGGGATCCCGCCCCACGCGGAGAAGCTCATGCGGCGCGTGTTCGCCTGGACCCCTCCGCAGTCGGGGTCGCTGACGCTCGCGGACGACTGAGTCGCAACGCGCGTTTCGCCGGCTCGTCCCGCCGCCCCGCCGGATCTCCGCCGCGACACTTCGTTCCCGCTCGTCCCGTATATGGGTGCCATCCACGCCGACGGACGCCCCATGCACGCGCCGGAGGTCTCGCGGCCCGACGGCGCCCGGACCCACGGAGGACATCGATGACGGAAACGGCCGGACACACCAGGAACATGAAGCTCGTTTGGGCCGGAGGGGCGGTGGCCGCGGTTGCCGTCGCCCTGTCGGCGATGGACGGAACCGCGGTCCAGGCGTCGCCGCAGGAGTACCGCATCGCAGGCAACCATGTCGCGGTGTACAACCTGGCGGGGGCGGTGAGCGTCGTCCCGGCAACCGGCAGCGACGTGGTCGTGACCGTGCATCCGCGGGGCGCGGACGCGGAGACCCTGACCGTCGAGTCCGGCGAGATTCGGGGCGCGCAGACCCTGCGTGTCCGCTATCCCTCCGACCGCGTCGTCTACCGCGACATGGGCGGCAACTCTCGAACCCAGGTCCGGGTCCGGAACGACGGCACCTTCGGCCGCGGCGGATTCTCGCGCGGCGAGCGGGTGGACATTCGCAGTTCGGGCGGCGGGCTCGAGGCCTGGGCCGACCTGACCATCGCGGTGCCCACCGGCCAGCGCTTCTCGCTCCACCTGGGCGCGGGCGCGACGGATGTGCGCGATGTCGAGGGAGATCTGGAACTCGATACCCAGTCGGGTTCGGTCGAGTCCGCGGGCACCACCGGAAGCCTGAGCATCGACACCGGGTCGGGATCGGTGCGGGTGGCGGCCGCGAACGGGGATCTGGAAGTCGATACCGGGTCGGGAGCGGTCACGCTGGATGGCGTGGCCGGCGAGCGCGTACTCGTCGACACTGGCTCGGGAAGCGTGCACGGCGCGGACATTCGTTCGGAATCGGTGGAGGTGGACACCGGGTCGGGTCGCATTACCTTGCTGGCCGTGGAGGCGCCGGACATCATGGTGGACACCGGCAGCGGCAGCGTGGAAGTGGACCTGGTCGCCGACGTCGAGCGGCTGGAGGTGGACACCGGGTCGGGCGGCGTGACCCTGCGCGTCCCGGGCGACCTAGGCGCCCGGATGGAGGTGGACACGGGCAGTGGCAGGATCGACGTGGAGGTTCCGATCGATGAGAGCACGCGGCGGCGCTCCCACCTGCGCGGCACCATCGGTGACGGCCGGGGCAGCATCGTGGTCGACACGGGTTCGGGGTCCATCCGCGTTCTCGGTCGCTGACATCGAGCCGACGTCCCCGGACCGGAAGGTCGCCGGGCCGGGGATGTTCGCGTGCTCGGTCCTTCGGAGCCGCTGACGCCGGGTGTTTCGCTTCCAGCACCCGGTGCGGGTCCGGTTCCAGGACATCGACGTGGGCGGCCACGCCCATCACTCCAGGGCGCTCTCCTACTTCGAGGAGGCGCGCGCCGCCTACTGGCGGAAGGTTGCGGGGCGCCGCTCGCCCGAAGAGGTGGACTACATCCTGGCCGAGGCCAGCATCCGCTATCACGCGCGGGTGCTCTACCCCGACCGCCTCACCGTGGGCGCGCGAATATCCGTTCTCGGCAAGAAGCACTTCGTCATGGAATACGAAGTGCGATCGGGCGAGGGCCGGCGGCTGGTTACGGGCAGCACCACGCAGGTGATGTACGACTATGCCGCCGGGGCGAGCCAGCGGATTTCACCCGAACTCGCGGAACGCATCCGCGCTCATGAAGGTCCGCTTCCCGCGCGCCGGGGATCCTGACGCGCTCGCCCGGGTTACAGGAAAAACCGGACGCCGCGCCGCCGCCGCTCCGATGGCCAATTCGGTTCGCTCTTGACGCGTTGCGCGTCAACGCCCCCATTGTGTTTCGGGGTCGGTTGACCGTATCCCGCGCGTGGCTATAGTTTGCATAGCTTTCCCGGTAACCTTGGCGGAGTTAGGAGCGATGTTCTTCAGGTTGGCATTCCCCCGGCTGGGAGTCGCGTTGCTTGCGGCGTTCCTGTTTCTGCCGGCGCCTGCGTCGGCGCAACAGGAGGTGCAGGGACGCTTCAGGGTCATGATCCCCGACCTCTTCCCGGGGGAGGACACCGGCCGGGGCTTCGGAGAGGACGTGGCCGAAGAGCTTCGCGACCTCATCAACCAGCTGCCCACCCACGAGCCGGTCGAGCGCAACGAAATCCGCGACGCCATGCGTCAGTTCGACATCGACCGCGACGACCTGAACTGCATTCGGGCGCGCCAGCTCGCGACCCAGATCAACGCCGAGCTGGTCATGTGCGCGAACTACACGGAGGGACAGGACGACTGGACTCTGACCGCCATCCAGTTCGTGAGCGTCGCGTCGGGTGAGACCTTCACGGTGGACGACTTCACCGTTCCGGATGACGACGGCGACGAACTCGCGGCGCAACACATCTTCGGCGTTTTCGACGGGTACGTGGAGCAGTTGCGCTATGCGGCCATCTGCCAGGAGTACTTCGGCAGTCAGCAGTGGGCCAACGCTCTCCAGAACTGCGACCGGGCGATTGAGGGCAACCCCAATTCGGAAGGTTCGCGCTACGCCCGGGCCCGGGCGGTGATGGAGCTGGGTGATCGTCGGGAGGGCCTCGACGAAATGCTGCGGGTTCTCGACCTCAACCCGTTCAACGAGAACGCGCTCCAGTTCGCCGGGATGCTCTCGGCCGAATTCGACATGAACGAGGAATCCCTGAGACACTACACCGCCTACCTCGAACTCAACCCGGGAAGCGCCGCCGTGCGCATGCGGGTTGCGTATGATCTCGCGACCGCCGGAAACGCTGAGGGCGCGATGGTCCTGATCGAGGAAGGCGTCGCGATGGACGATACCAACGACGACCTCTGGGAGCAGCTTGGAGGGTTCGCGTTCACCGCGGCCGGACAGGCCATGGAGGGCCAGAGCGAGCTGACGCCGGAAGTCGAGCGATTGTACCGGAGGGCCATCGAAGCATATACGCACGTTTTGGACACCCGTGGTGCGGAGACTGCCCCCGTCCAGTTGGTCAACGTCATCAGGGCCTACCTGCAGCTCGACGATCCGGCCGCCATCAACTTCGCGCAGCGCGCGGTGCAGGTGCATCCCCAGGAAGCTTCGCTCTGGTCGCAGCTGGCCGAAGCCCTGCAGCGCAACGGTCGTACCCAGGAAGCGATTGCAGCGATCGAGAGCGCGAAGGGCGTCGATCCCGATTTCCCGAATCTCTCGGCCCGCCAGGGAAGCTGGCTCCTCGAGGCCGATGAGGTCGACGAGGCCATCGGGTTCCTGAAGGAGGCCGTGGAGCGCGGCGAACAGTCCGCCGACATTATGGCCGGCCTGGTGTTCGGCAAGGCGTACAACGACGGTGTTCAGGCGACCAACTGGACCTACGCCATTTCGCTTCTGGAGAGGACCAAGAACGAGTTCGAAGTCTCGGAGACCATGAGTTCGCAGTTGGACTTCTGGCACGGGTGGTCGCTCTACAACCACGGCCTCGCGATCCAGGAGCCCAACACCATCGATTCCGCGCGCCAATCCCTCCCGATCTTCCAGGGGGCCCTCCCGCTATTCGAGCTCGGCCGGGCCTACGCCGCGACCGTCGAATCGATCAACCTCGCTCAGATCCTCAGCGCGACCCAGACCTATATCGAGATCCAGGAGGCCATCATCAGGCGCGGGGGAGGCGAGTAGCGCCACCACGCCCCGCTCGTAGCCGAAAGCGCCGCGGATTCGTCCGCGGCGCTTTTTCTTGCCCTGAATTCAGGACGGCGTCTCCCTGCGCGCGAGACGGGTCGCTCCTTGCGGGCGGCGAGGCACGCTCCGCGGCCCGCGTTTGCCGCCGTCCGGTTTCATCCTCCCCCAACCCTTGCGCGTTCCCCATTGCCGTGGATATCTTTCCCACCAATCTCCACTACTATCCTTTTTTCCCCAAATTTTACCACCGTGAACGGTTTTCTGGGGCGCTACGAGAAACGTCTCGACGACAAGGGTCGTCTGAGCCTACCGATTCCGTTGCGGCGTGCCGCAGGGGACGGACCTCTCGTGCTGCTCCAGTATCAGGTTCCCGCGTTGACGCTGTTTCCCGGGACGGCGTGGGGGAAGATCGAGGACCGCCTCAAGGACTTCCGGCGCTCGGATGGCAGCGCGGACCTGTACGTTCTCCGCATAACCTCGTCCGCGGTCCCGGTCACGCCCGACAAGCTCGGTCGGTTTCGAATTCCCGAATGGATGCAGAAGACGGCTTCCCTGGAAGGCGAGGTGCTGGTCGTGGGTTCGCTGGACCGGATCGAGATCTGGAACCCCGGACTCTTCCACGCGCACTTGGCGGACGATCCGCCGGACGTCTCCGCGTTCATGCACAAGATTTTCGGATGAGCGGCGCGTGCGGAGGCGAGCGGACGATGACGCCGGCGACCGGGACTATCACACGCCGGTGCTGGTGCGGGAGGTGCTCGCGCTTCTCGAGCCCGAGCGTGGCGGGCTGTTCGTCGACGGCACGGTGGGAGGCGGAGGGCACGCGCGCGCGATCCTGGAGCGGGCTCCCGGGCTCCGCCTGGTCGCGGTGGACCGCGATCCCGGCGCGCTCGCACAGGCCGAACGGACCCTCGCGGCGTTCGGTGACCGCGTACGCTTCCTTCTCTCCGACTTCCGCAACGCCGCGCGCGCCCCTGCACTCGAGGAGGGTTCCGTGAGCGGGGTGCTGCTCGACCTGGGCGTGAGCTCGCGCCAGCTGGATCGCGACCGGCGGGGGTTCGCATTCCGCCGCGGGGTGCCGCTGGACATGCGCATGGACGGAAGCGATGCGCCCACCCCGAGCGCGGCCGACGTGCTCAACACCTACGACGAAGGACGGCTGGCGCGGGTCTTTCGGGAGCTGGGCGAACACCGCGGGGCGCACGGGCTGGCGCGCCGGATCGTGCGCCGGCGGAGGACGCGGCCGTTTGCCGTCAGCGACGACCTGGTGGGAACCCTCCACGCCACGATGGGACGGTCGCCGGCGCCTCGCGACAAGGCCCGTGTCTTCCAGGCGCTGCGCATGGAGGTGAACGACGAGCTGGGAGCGCTGCGGGAGGGGCTCGACACCCTGCGCGGCACCTTGGCCGCGGGCGGAAGGATGGCGGTGATCTCCTATCACTCGCTGGAGGATCGCGAAGTCAAGAACCGGTTCCGGGATTGGAGCCGCGACTGCACCTGTCCCCCCGCGCTCCCGGCATGCGTCTGCGCCGGCCGGGCCGCGGGAGAGACGCTCGTGCGCCGTCCCGTGCGGCCCGCCCCCAAGGAGACCGCGGCGAATCCCCGCGCCCGGAGCGCGCGCCTGCGCGCGTGGAGGAAGGCATCGTGAGAAGGATGGGCGACTCGAAGCGGGTGGCGGTCGCGCTGGCCGCCCTGCTGGTCTCTCTCAGCGTGGTCACATGGCGCCAGATGCGGGCCTTGGAGGCGCTGGAGGAGCTGCACGATCTGGGTCAGGAGATCGAGGCGGTGTCGGCGGTCCGAAAGGACCTGCTCGGGGAGATCCAGTACTTGGAGAGCCGGGGCCGCGTGGTCCCTGAGGCGCGTGAGCGTCTGGGCATGCACAATCCGGCCGCCCACGAAATCGTCTACCTGTCGGGAGTGAACCCATGAGGCCTCCGCAAAGATCGCAATGGCCCCGCCGGCTGATCCTCATCGCCTGGCTGGCATCGGCCGGAACCGTCGTCGGGCGGGCCGCCATGCTGCAGGTGGAGAACGCCGAATGGCGGCAGCGGTCGGCCGAACAGCACCGGATGTCACGCCCGGTTCCGTCGACCCGCGGTTCCATCCTGGACCGGGACGGCGTCCTGCTGGCCCAGAGCCGGGAGGTGGTGGAAGTGGGCCTGGCGCCGCGCGAGCTGAGGCGCGACGGGAACGGCTTCGCGGCCGAGGCGAGCTCCGCGCTCCAGGCCGTCCTAGGCCTGTCGCCTTCGGAGGCGCGGCGGCGCACGAGCTCCGATGACGCCTGGGTCGTCATTCCGGGTCGCTATCCAACCACCGTGCGCGCCGGACTGGAGGACATCCGGGGCGTACACCTGGTGCGCGACTACGAGCGCTTTCGGCCGCACGGAGACTTGGTGGCGGGCGTACTGGGCACCATCCTGGACGGAAGCGGCGCGGGGGGCGTGGAGGAGTCCTACGACCGGGTCCTTACCGGACGTCCGGGTGAGGAGATGACGCTTCGGGACGCGCACGGCGTCGAGCTCCCGGGACGCGCGGTGCCGGTAAGGCCGCCCGTGCCGGGCGGAAGCGTTTCGCTCACCATCGACGTGGATCTGCAGGAAATCGCCCGCGAGGAGCTCCAGGAGGCCATCGAAACGACGGGGTCCGGGGGCGGGGACATCCTGTTGACGGATCCGGCCACCGGCGAGATCCTCGCGGCGGTCTCGATCCGGGACGGCGACGCGGCCGGTCTCGCGGCCATCAATACCGCCAACGAGCCCGGCTCGACGCTCAAACCCTTCACGGTCGCGGCGATTCTGTCCCACGAAGCGGGAACGCTCAAGGATCTCGTCGACATCGGCAACGGCACCTGGCGTGTGGCCGGGCGCACCCTGAACGACGTGCGCCCCAAGGCCAGCACGCTTACGCTGGCGGACGCGCTGCGGGTGTCGTCCAACGTGGGCGTCGCCAAGATGGCCGACCGCCTGTCCCGTCGCCAACAGTACGAGATGCTGCGCGACTTCGGGTTCGGCATGCCCACCGGCCTGCCGATCCCCGGCGAGACCTCGGGCGTCCTGCGCAAGCCGGAGAGCTGGTCCGGGCAGTCGCCCGCCTCCCTGGCCATCGGATATGAAATCTCCGTGAGCCCGCTGCAGCTCGCGATGGCGTATGGCGCGCTGGCCAACGGCGGACGCCTGATGGCGCCCAGGATCATCCGCGAAGTGCGGGCCGCCGACGGATCGCTGATCGAGCGTCCCGAACCGCGCCTGATCCGGCAGGTGATCGACGGTCGGGTGGCCCGCGACATCAGCCGGGTGCTGGTCGAGGTGACCGAGTCGGGCACCGGAACGCGCGCGCGCCTGACCTCCTTCGCGGTGGCGGGCAAGAGCGGCACCAGCCGCGCGTACCGCGCGGACGGCGGCTACGCCGAGGGTGAGTATTTCGCCACCTTCGTCGGCTTCTTCCCGGCCGAGGATCCGCAATTGCTGGCGTATGTGAAGCTGAACGGCCCCGAGGGCGTCTACTACGGCGGAGCGGCGGCCGCCCCGGTCATCCGCGCCACCATGGAGGGCATCCTGGCCGCCCAGCAGCCGCCCGTGGACCGGCGGGTGCTCGCCCACGCGGCGCGCCGCCCCGCTCCGCGGAATCCCGTGATTCGCTTCGCGGGCGCGGAAGACCCGCGCTCCGAGCCCGCGTCCTGGGCGAGCGGGGAGGGGAGGGAGGTGGTGGTGCCGGACGTCCGTGGTCTCTCGGCTCGCTCCGCGGTTCGCCGGCTGCACACCGCCGGACTGCGCGTGATCTGGGAGGCTTCCGGGCCCGTGTTCGGCACTTGGCCCGCCGCGGGCACATTGCTCGCGCAGGGCGACACCGTCTCGATCGACGTCGGGAGAGTCGAACGTGGACAGAGCCCGTAGCCTCTCGCTCGCGCGCGTGGTCGAGCGGCTGGCGGCCGCCGGCGCGCTCGCTCCCGGGGCGGATGTCCCGGGGGAAGTCGGGGTGCGCGGGGTGAGCCACGACTCACGGAAGGTCGACGAGGGGGACCTGTTCGTCGCGTGGCGGGGCGCCGAGCACGACGGTCACGACTTCGTCGGTGAGGCGGTGAGGCGGGGGGCGGTGGCGGCGCTGGTGGAGACGCCCCTGTCCGACCTGCCCGTTCCGCAGGTGGTGGTGCGCGACGGCCGCTTGGCGGGCGCGCTCGCGGCCGACGACTTCTTCGGCAATCCATGCCGGGAGGTCTTCGTCTACGCGGTCACCGGCACCAACGGCAAGACCACGACCACGCTGCTGGCGCGCCACCTGCTGAGGGTCGGCGGGCCGTCCGCCGCGATCGGCACGCTGGGGCTCGTGGACGCCGACGGGGAAGTGCGCCCGCGCACGGCGGGTCTGACTACGCCGGGACCGGTGCGGCTCTCGGCGTGGATGCGGTCGCTCGCGGACTCGGGCGTTCGCCACGTGGGGCTGGAGGCGTCGTCCCACGCGCTCGACCAGCATCGCCTCGACGGAGTTCAACTCGACGCCGTCGCGTACACCAACCTGTCTCGCGACCACCTCGACTACCACCACGACATGGATGGCTACCGGGCCGCCAAGGCGCGCGCGGTCGGGCTGGTGGTTCCGGAGGGCACCGTGGTGGTGAACGCGGACGAGCCCGCCTGGGTTCGACTGGACAGCGGATCGCGACGCCGTCTCTCCTACGGCGTGGACTCGGATGCCGCGTTGACCGCCACCTCTCTCGAACTTGGGCCCGCGGGGACCCGCTTCGAACTGTCCCATGAGGGGAGCTCCGTGCCGGTGTCGATGCCCTTGCTGGGGCGTTTCAACGTGGAGAACGCCTTGGCCGCGGCGGGCATCGCGCTGGCGGCCGGCCGCCCCGTGGACGAGGTCGTGGACGGACTCGGGAGCGCGCCCGCGGTCCCGGGACGCATGGAACTCGTCGCCAGCCGCCCGTGCCCGGTCGTCATCGACTACGCGCACACCCCGGACGCGCTGGTCCGCCTCCTCGACACCCTGCGGCGCCTCACCAACGGCCGGCTGATCGTTCTCTTCGGGGCCGGGGGGGATCGCGATGCCGCCAAGCGTCCCCTGATGGGCATCGCGGTGGCGGAGCGGGCCGACGTGGCCATCGTCACCTCGGACAACCCGCGCACCGAGGATCCCGAGGCGATCATCGACCAGATCGTCGCGGGGATGGGTGGGGCCGGGCACGAACGGGTTTCCGACCGCCGCGCCGCGATCGGACGGGCGCTCGACCTGGCCGCGCCCGGAGATCTGGTGGTCCTCGCGGGCAAGGGGCACGAGACCCGCCAGGTCATCGGCGGCGAGACGCTGCCCTTCGACGAGCGCAAGATCGTGCTCGCCCACCTCGCCGGCGGAGCGACGGGGGCATGACCGCGTTTGGCTGGACGCACCAGCGCGTGCGGGCGGCGCTTTCCCCGCGGGACACCCCCGCGTTTGCCGGAACCACCTTCGCCGGCGTCTCCACCGACACGCGCACCCTGGCCGGAGGCGAACTCTTCGTGGCCATCGCGGGCGAGAACTTCGATGGACACGACTTCGTGTCCGATGCGGTTGCCTCGGGGGCGGCGGGAGTGGTCGTCTCGCGCGCGGTCACCCTCGATGCTTCCGTGCCGGTGTACCGCGTGCCCGACACCCTGGCCGCGCTCGGACAACTGGCCCGCTATCGCCGCCGCCGCCACACGGCCCAGGTCGTGGCCATCACCGGATCCTCGGGCAAGACGACGACCAAGGAATTCCTCCGGGGAGCCCTGCAGCGCAGCTACCGGGTGCACGCCAATCCCGGCAACCTCAACAACCGGATCGGGCTGCCCCTGACGATTCTGGACGCCCCGGACGCGGCCGAGGTGCTGGTGCTCGAGATGGGCACCAACGAGCCGGGCGAAATCGCGGCCCTGACCCGGGTCGCGGAGCCGGACATCGCGGCGGTTACCACCGTCTCGGACGCGCATCTGGAAAAACTGGGCTCGCTGGAGGGGGTGTTTCGGGAGAAGCTGGCACTGGTCGCGGGGTTGAACGGACGCGGCGGAGTGGTGGTGGGCGACCAGCCGCCGGCTCTCCCCGCACGGGCTCGCGAGCTTCATCCCAACGTGCGGGTCGCCGGCTGGTCCGACGCCGCCGACGCCAACCTGAGGCCCCAGAATACGCATCCGGATTCCCAAGGGCGCCACTTCTTCGACTGGCGCAACCAGCGCGTCCACCTCCAGGTGCCGGGACGGCACGCGGTCTACGACGCCCTCATCGCGCTCGCCATCTCCGACCTCCTGCAGACCCCCCATGGGCCGGCGGTGCGCGGGCTCGAGCGGTACAGACCGCGGGGCATGCGGGGCGAGCGGCTGCAGGCGGGAGATCTCATCCTTCTGCTCGACTGCTACAACGCGAACCCGCAAAGCGTCCGCGCCGCCCTCGACCTGCTCGGGCTGATTCCCTCCGCGGGCCGCAGGGTGGCGGTGCTGGGGAGCATGCTCGAGCTGGGCGACCGGAGCGCGGCGCTCCACGACGAACTCCTGGGCGAAGCCCTGTCCCGGGCGGTGGACGTGGTGCTGGCGCTGGGCGAATTCGCCGCGGCCGCCGAACGCCTGCGCATGGCGGGACGGCGGGGCGGAGAACCGGCGCTTCTCGCCAGCGCGGACGCGGCGGAGGGATACGCGCGGCTCCGCGGATACCTGGAGGGCAACGAGCTGATCCTGCTCAAGGGATCCCGCGGCGTTGCGCTGGAGCGTCTGGTCCCGCTCATCGAAGCCGACTTCGGGCCGGCGGTTCGGAACGGGACGAGGTGAACAATGCTGTATCATCTCCTGCCCCGGTTCACCGACGCGCACATCGTGTTCAATCTGTTCACGTACATCACCTTCCGCACCGCCGGGGCGGTGGTGACGGCACTGGTGCTCACCTTCCTGCTGGGACCGGGCGTGATCCGCTGGCTGACCCGGCTGCGCTTTGGACAGGTCGTGCGCGAAACCGGTCCGGAGACGCATCTGAAGAAGGCCGGCACGCCGACCATGGGCGGGACGCTGATCATCACCGCCGCGACCGTCTCAACGCTGCTCTGGGCCGAGCTCACCAACGTCGCGATCCTGGTCGTCCTCGCGACCTTCCTCTGGACCGGCGCCATCGGGTTCCTCGACGACTATCTGAAGGTGGTCAAGAAGACGAGCGCGGGGCTCGCGGGGCGCTACAAGATGATCGGGCAATGGGTTCTGGGGCTGGCCCTGGGGGTGTTCCTTCTGCTCTACCCGGTGTGGCCCGTCCCGGCGACTTGGACGGGCGTCCCGTTCCTCGCCGAGGTGGTGGCGGACTTCCTCCCGCCGGTCTACGTGCTGTTCGTGGCCACGGTGGTTTCCGGCACCTCGAACGCGGTCAACCTGACGGACGGGCTCGACGGCCTAGCCGCGGGGCTGTCGGGGATCGCGGCCGCCACCTTCGGCATCTTCGCCTACCTGATCGGGCGTGTGGACACCTCCGCCTACCTAGGCGTTCTCTACCTGCCCGGGGTGGGGGAGCTGACGGTGTTCGCGGGCGCCCTGGCCGGAGCGGCGATCGGATTCCTCTGGTTCAACGCGCATCCCGCGCAGGTGATCATGGGAGACACCGGTTCCCTGTCGCTGGGAGGAGCCATCGGCGTCATGGCCATTCTCCTCAAGTCCGAGTTCCTGCTGGTGATCGTGGGGGGCGTGTTCGTCGCCGAGGCGCTCTCGGTCATCGCGCAGGTGGGGTACTTCAAGTTCACGGCACGGCGTTGCGGCGAGGGGCGTAGGATCTTTCTCATGGCCCCCATTCACCACCACTTCGAGAAGCTCGGATGGCCGGAAAGCAAGGTCGTAACGCGCTTCTGGATCGTCGGCGTGCTCTGCGCGATGGTCGCCCTGAGCACCCTCAAGATCCGATAGATTGCCATGGATTCCAAGCAGATTACGTATTTTACGCATTTTACGCATTCCGGCACGGCGGGATCTCATGGCGGCACTGAGCGGGCAGCGCATCGCGATCGTCGGCCTCGGAGCGAGCGGCCGGGCCGCCGCCCGGCTTGCGCTCCGGCACGGCGGGGAGGTGCATGTCTCGGACGACGCCGACACGCCCTCGCTGCGCGCGTACGCAAGGGAACTGGAGGCCATGGGCGCGCCCGTTCGGCTCGGCGGCCACGATCGGGTGCGCATCGCGGCGTCCCAGCTGGTCGTGGCCAGCCCGGGCATCCCGCCCGGAGCGCCGGTGCTGTCCTCCCTCGGGGCGGCGGGGAAGCGCTGGATTTCCGAGCCCGAGTTCGCGTTCCGCTTCTTCCGCAGCTCGCTCATCGCCGTGACCGGCACCAACGGCAAGACCACCACCTCGGCGCTGGCGGCCCGCATGCTTGAGGCGGCGGGAGTGTCGGTCGGCCTGGGGGGCAACATCGGCGGCGGCTTGGGTCCACCCGCGTCGGAGCTGGCGCTGCGCGATCCGGCGCCCGAATGGCTGGTGGTCGAGATGAGCTCGTATCAGCTGGGCGCCATCTCCCGTTTCCGCCCGCACATCGGCGTGGTCACCAACCTGGCGCCCGACCATCTCGACCGCTATCCGAGCCGGGCCGCGTACTACGCCGACAAGGCCCGGCTTTTCGCCAACGCGCGCGCGCACAGCCGCTGGGTGCTCGGGAGCGATGTGCCGGCGGCTCTGCCCCTGGACGATGACGTGCCGGGTGCGCGCTACCTCTTCGACGTGGACGAGTCCGCCGGGAAGCGGCCCGGCGGCCCGGATGGCGAGCTGGCCGCGTACGCGCGAGACGGCTGGCTGACGTTCGCGTCGAACGGCGGAGAGGAGCGGGTGATGCCGGTCGCCGAGGTGGCCCTGGCCGGTCGGGCGGGGCTCGCAAACACCATGGCGGCCGGGCTGGCGGTCCGTCTGGCGGGCGCCGGGACGGAGGCGATCGTCCGGGCGGCGCGGGACTTCCAGCCGCTGCCCCATCGGCTGGAGCGGGTGGTCGAGCGCGACGGCGTCCTCTGGGTGAACGACTCGAAGGCGACCAACGTGGCCGCCGCGTCGGGCGCCGTCCGCAGCTTCGACCGGCCGATCGTGCTGCTGACCGGCGGCCAGGACAAGGGAGAGGATCTCGCACCGCTCGCGGCCGCCATCCGCGGCCGGGTCCGCCGCGCGATCGTGTACGGCGATGCCCGCTTCCGCCTCGAGGAGGCGCTGGCGGGGACCGCGTCCCTGGTTCGCGTGGACACGGACTTCGACGCGGCGGTGCGGACGGCCGCGCGATGGGCCCGGCGCGGCGACATCCTGCTCCTCTCTCCCGCCTGCGCGAGCTTCGACCAGTTTTCCGACTACGAAGCGAGGGGCCGCCGGTTCGCGGCGCTCGCGCGAGGGGAGGCATGAATGCCCGCCACGGCCGCCCCCGCCCTTCCCGCCCCCGGCGCGCAGGACGCCCGGCCGCTCGCGGTCGCGCGTTTCAGCGGCGGGTGGGAAGGCGCGGCCGTCATGACGCTGACGCTGCTCCTGCTCTCGTTCGGGCTGGTGACCCTCTACAGCGCAAGCTCCTTTCTGGCGCAGCGGCAGGGGCTTCCCGACTACTACTTCGTCGTTCGCCAAGCCGTCGGCGCGGGCGTGGGGCTGGTGTTCCTGCTCGTCTTCTCACGGATTCCCTACAACAGGTGGCAATCGCTGGCGTGGCCCATGATGCTGGCGGCCTGGCTGCTGCTGGTCTTCATCGTCCTCCCGGGCACCGAGTCCTTCGCCCCGGAGCGGAACGGGGCGCGCCGCTGGCTGCAGGTGGGCCCGGCGGGCTTTCAGCCGTCGGAGGCGGCCAAGCTGGCGATCCTGGTGTGGACGGCCGCCCTGGCGGTGAAGAAGCAGGATCTATTCCGGAGCCTCACGCGCGGACTCGGCCCCTTCCTCCTGGTCTGGGCCGCCATGGTGGTGCCCGTCCTGCTCGAGCCGGACTTCTCCACGGCGGCCCTGATCGCGATGCTCGGCTGCATCATCGTGTTCGCGGCGGGCGCGCGCGTGAGCCATTTCGTCTTCCTGGGGCTGCTCGCCACGCCGGCAATCCTGTACCAGTTCGCCGCAGACTTCCGTCTCAGGCGCCTCGTCGCGTTCCTGGATCCGGAAGCGCACACCTCCGGGGCGAGCTATCAGGTGAATCAGTCGCTGATCGCGATCGGTTCGGGAGGGATCGGCGGGGTGGGGTTCGGGGAGGGGCAGCAGAAGTTCGGATTCCTTCCCGAGGCGCACAACGACTTCATCTTCGCCCTGATCGGAGAGGAATGGGGACTGATCGGCGTGGCTCTTCTGGTCTGCGCCTACGTCGCCCTGATCGTGATCGGCTTCCGCATCGGCCGCCGCGCGGCCGATCTGCTGGGGGAACTGCTGGCGGTCGGCTGCACCAGCCTCATCGCCCTGCATGCGTTCCTCCACATGGGCGTCAATCTCAGCTTGCTGCCCGCGACCGGGCTCCCGCTGCCTCTGATTTCGGACGGGCGCTCCAACCTGGTGGTCACCCTGGCCGCGATCGGCATCCTGCTGTCCGTGGCCCGTGGCGTCCCCCACAATCCGAGACCGAGTCATGATTAGGCGAGAGCCGAGCGTGGTCGTCTTCTCCGGCGGCGGCACCGGGGGGCATTTCTACCCCGCGCTCGCGCTCGCCCGCGCGCTCGCCGCGCTGAGGCCCGATATCCGTCCGTTCTTCGTCGGTTCGCGCCGCGGCGTGGAGGCGCGCGTGCTCCCGGAGTGCGGCCTCGATTACGCGCTGGTGGAGGTGAAGGGGCTGGACCGCCGGCAGATCTGGAACAACGCCCTGGTGATGCAGTCGCTCCTCGGGAGCGTCCTCGAAGTCTTCGACATCTTCCGGCGGTTGCGGCCAGAGCTGGTGGTGGTCACCGGCGGATACGCGTGCGCGCCGTCGGGGCTGGTGGCCGCCTGCATGGGCATTCCGCTGGCGCTCCAGGAGCAGAACAGTCTGCCGGGCGTCACCACGCGGCTGCTCAGCCGTCACGCGGCCCAGATCCATCTCGCCTGGCCCGAGGCGCGGCGGGCGATTCCGCGCCGTGCGCGCGACCGGGCGGTGGTGAGCGGGAATCCGGTGCGCCCCCCGGAGGAGATCGGGCGCGGTGAGGCGCGCCGTCGCTTCGGGCTGGCGGCGAAGGGGCGGGTCGCCCTGGTGGTGGGAGGCAGCCAGGGCTCGGCCGTGCTGAACCGGCGGATCCTGGAAGCCGTGCTCGGCGCGCCGGAGCGCCCGGAGGACTTTCAGCTTCTCTGGGCCAGCGGCCCGGCGCACTTCTCTCGGATGTCGCGGGAACTCGCCCGGGCCGGCTCCCCCGACTGGGTGCGGCTGGCGCCGTACATCGACGACATGCCGGGCGCGCTCGCCGCGGCGGACCTGGCGGTGAGCCGGGCGGGGGCGATGGCCACCTCGGAGTTCCTCGTCCACGGGTTGCCCGCGATCCTGCTTCCGCTTCCCACCGCAGCCGAGGATCACCAGACCCGCAACGCCCGCGCGCTCGCCGAAGCGGGCGTGGCGCTGCACCTCCCCGAGGCCGAAACGGACCCGCGCGCCCTCTGGGCCGCCATGACCGACCTCGCGGGCGACGACCACCGCGTGAAGTCCATGGCCCGGGCGGCCCGCGAGCGCGCCCGGCCGGACGCCGCCGCCAACATCGCCGCCGCCCTCGCCGAGCTGCTCCCGCGCGGGCCGCGGTCGCTGACCGTTTCGGGGGAGGCGGCGTGAGCGCCCGGGGCCTGCGCGATCGGGCGCGTGAGGGCGCCGTGCACTTCATGGGCATCGGCGGCGCGGGCATGTGCGCGCTGGCCGAGCTCTTCCACCGCTCCGGCCACCGGGTGACCGGCTGCGACCTGCGGCGCGACCTGAGCGCGCGGTCGCTCGAGGCGCTGGGCATTCCCGTCGCCGCCGGCCACTCCGCCGATCACCTGGACGGCGTCTCCGCGGTCGTGGTCTCCTCCGCCATCAGCCCGTCCAATCCGGAGGTGCGCGCGGCGCGCGCACGGGGCATCCCGGTGGTCAAGCGGGCGGAGGCGCTCGGCCAGTGGGTCAATCCGGGCACGGTCGTGGCGGTGGCCGGGACCCACGGCAAGACCACCACCACCGCCCTCGCCACCGAGATCCTGGCGGCGGCCGGCCGGGACCCCACCGGGCTGGTCGGGGGAAGGGTCGCGGGGTGGGAGGGCAACCTGCGCCACGGACGCGGCGACCTGTACGTGGTCGAAGCCGACGAGTACGACCGCTCCTTCCACCACATCGCGCCCCGCACGGCCCTGGTCACCAACCTGGAGGCCGATCACCTCGACACGTACGGCGACCTGGCACGTCTGCGCGAAGCGTTCCGCACCTTCGTTGGGGCGGTGCCCGCGGACGGCACGGTGTGTGTCTGCGCCGACGACCCGGGAGCCTCCCGGCTGCTTGCCGGCCTCGGCGCCCGCACCTGCACCTATGGCTTCGGTGCGGGCGCCCAGCTGCGGGCGACGCGGGTGCGCACCGGTTCCGCCGGAGCCCGGGCGCGCATCTTCGAGGATGGACGGGACCGGGGCGAGCTGTCGATCCGTCTTCCCGGCGCGCACAACCTGCTCAACGCCCTGGGCGCGGCAGCGGCCGCGCGCCGGATGGGCGTCGAGTGGAGCGACATCCGCCGGTCGCTGGCGGGGTTCCGCGGGGTGCGCCGCCGCTTCGAACGGCTCGGCCGCGAGCGCGGGGTGACCGTGGTGGACGACTACGCACACCATCCCACCGAGATCGCGGCGGCGCTCGCGGCCGCGCGCGACAGCTTCCCCGGAGCCCGCCTGGTGGCGGTCTTCCAGCCTCACCTGTTTTCGCGTACGCGGGACTTCGCCGGCCAGCTCGGTACGGCCCTTGCCGCGGCGGACCGGATCTGGGTCGCCGACGTGTATCCGGCGCGCGAGGCGCCCATCCCCGGCATCACCGGCGAACTGGTGTGCGAGGCGGTGACCGCGGCGGGGGCGCGGGACGCGCGCTACCACCCGGAACTGACCACGCTTCCCGCCGTCCTGGCCGACACTCTTCGCGCCGGGGACGTATGCCTGACCCTTGGGGCCGGATCGATCGAGTCCACCGGTCCCGCGCTCCTTCGCCGCCTGGGAGGACACGATGCGTAGGCTGCTCGCGTTGACGGTTCCCCTCATGGTCGCGGCCGCCACGCTGGCAGCCTTGGGTGATCGCCCGGACATTCTCGCGCACTTTGCGAGATTCCACGTCTCCGCCGTGGAAGTGCGGGGCACCCGTTATCTCGACTCCGAGGAAATCCGCCGGTGGATTCCGGTCTACGAGGACGAGCGGGGGGGGGCGCGGTCTCTGGAGGGACGCCTGCGCACGCACCGGCTGATCGAAGAGGCCACAGTCAGGTCTCTGCCCGGCGACACCGCGGAGATCGTCATCCGGGAGCGCCAGCCGGTGGCCCTGGTGGCGACCCCGGCGCTGAATCCCGTCGATCCCGCCGGGGAGTACCTTCCCATCGACCCCGCCCTGCACCGACTCGACCTGCCCATCCTTCGTCCCCTGGAGCCCCGGGGCGGCACGCTGACGGTCACCGAACACCAGCAGATCCAGGCCATGGCCGCGGATGTGCATCGCCTGGGCGAGCTCCATCCCGACTTCGCGCGTTCCGTCTCCGAAATCGCCTGGACCCCGCAGGGCACCGTGACGGCCCGTTTCTCGGAGACCGAGGCCGTACTGCATTTCGAACCTCCGCTGAGCGTGCGCCGTCTGCGCGAAGGGCTTGCGGCTCTGGCCGACGCCGTCCCGCGAGCCCCGGAACGGACGGTGACCGTGGCCGACCTCCGCTTCCGCGATCAGGTGGTCGTGAGGCACGCGTCTCCGGGTGGGCCTGCCACCGGGAGGCGATGAAGATGGCGTCTCATCTGATTGCGGGGCTGGATATCGGCGCGACGCGCACCACCGCCGTCATCGCGGAGGTGAGAGGCCAGTATCCGGCGCACTGGATCCAGGTCCTGGGTCTCGGGCAGGTGCACACCAACGGCGTGCACCGGGACGTCGTGCAGGATGTCGAGGAGATGACCGAGCGCGTCGCCAAGGCGGTGCGCGAGGCCGAGCTCATGGCGGGCTGCACCGTCTCCAACATCTATGTCGGCATCAGCGGCGACCAGGTTCAGACCTTTCCGTCGCACGGCGTCGTCGCCATCTCCTCGAGCGAGGTGTCGGCCGACGACATGGCGCGCCTGCATGTGGTGGCGCGCGCCGTTGCACTGCCCCACGACCGCGAGCTGCTGCACACGGTGCCGCAGAACTACACGGTCGACAACAACTCCGGGATCCTGCACCCGGTCGGCATGCCGGGCACGCGCCTGGAGTCGGAGGTCTACCTGGTCACGGGAGCCTCGGCGATCGCGAACAACATCCGCAGCGCCGTCTCCCGGGCGGGCCACCGGGTGGAAAAGCTCATCCTGGAGCCCTTGGCCGCCGCCCGCGCCGTGCTGCGGGAGGACGAGAGGGAGATCGGGGTCGCGGTCCTGGATCTGGGCGGGGCCACGAGCCAGATGGCGATTTTCGTCGACGGCAGGCCGTACTACACGGACATGCTGCCGACCGGGGGCGTCGCGTTGACCTGGGATCTGGTCCAGCATCTTCACATACAGCACGAAGAGGCGCGCCGGGTGCTGGAGAACCACGGTTGCGCCTTGGCCGAGCTCGTGGGGTCCAGGGACATGATCGAAATCCCCGGGCCCACGCCATCGAGGCCTCGGCGCATCGGCCGGGCCACGGTCGCGGACGCGCTTGAGAACCGGCTGACGGCGATCGTCGCCTGGTATCAGCGGGAACTGAATGCGCGGGAGTTGATCGCTCCGCTGGGGACGGGAGTCGTTCTGACCGGCGGCGTCGCCGCCCTCGACGGGATCGGCGAGCTGGTGCAGAGGATGCTGGGCACGCCGGTTCGCGTCGGCGCCCCCGGCGCGGGCGTAAGCGGGTTGGCCGACTCGATGAACCGCTCTCGCCTCTCCACGGTCGTCGGCGTGACGCAATACGGAGCCGACCGCTTTGCCAAGACGGGACAGGGGGCGCTCGCCCACACCCCGGGAGTGGTCGGAAGGGTTGGAGCCTGGCTCAAGGAGTTCTTCTGAGCGCACAGCGGTTACCGGGCGGCGGGCGCCTGAGTCCCGCGCCCGGCGCAAGCACGGGAATGGGGAGACATCCATCCAAGCAAGGAAGGAAACAATGACGATCATCGACTACGACCAGAAGAAGACGGGGCCGACGTTCGTCTTCGACGAAAGCGAGACTCCCAGCGCCTGCATGAAGGTGGTTGGTTGCGGTGGCGCCGGCGGCAACGCGGTCAACCGGATGGTCGACGAGAACCTCCAGGGCGTGGAGCTCATCGCGGCGAACACGGATGCCCAGGCGCTGCGTCAGTCCAGGGCGTCGATCTGCATCCAGATCGGGAGGAAGCTGACGCGCGGCCTGGGTGCGGGCGCCCGCCCCGAGATCGGGCGCCAGGCCATCCACGAGAACGCCGACGAGGTGGCCAAGGCGATTCAAGGGGCCGACCTGGTCTTCATCACCGCCGGCATGGGCGGCGGGACGGGGACGGGAGCCGCCCCGATCATCGGCCGCTTCGCCAAGGAGATGGGCGCGCTCACCATCGGCATCGTCACCCGGCCCTTCTCGTTCGAGGGCAGGAAGCGCCTCCGGCAGGCCGAACAGGGCCTCGAGGAGCTGCGCAAGGTGGTGGACACGGTGATCGTCGTTCCCAACGACCGCATCATGACCGTGGTCGGCAAGGGAACCAGCTTCCAGGACGCCCTGAAGAAGGCCGACGAGATTCTCCTGCACGCCACCCAGGGCATCAGCGATCTCATCCGGGTCGCGGGCGAAGTCAACGTCGACTTCGCCGATGTGCGCACGGTGATGGCCTGCGGCGGCGGAGCCCTCATGGGTTCCGGCTTCGGGGACGGGGAACACAGGGCCGAGGAAGCCGCCCGCAAGGCCATCTCCTCTCCGCTTCTGGGCGACGTGTCCCTCAAGGGCGCCCACGGAGTCCTGATCAACATCACGGGCGGAATGGACCTCGCCATTGACGACGTGACCAGGATCTCTAGTATCATTCAGGAGGAGGCTGGCGACGAGGCCGAGATCATCTTCGGCGCGGTCCACGATCCCAAGCTGAAGGAGAGCGTGAGGGTCACGGTCATAGCCACGGGGTTCGGCAACGGATCCGAAACACCCCGTGTCGTGCGGTCGGAAGTGACGGGCAACGGTTCTCGATCCGTATTGGACGGGAGGTCGCCGCCACTCCCGTCCCCGCGCACGACGAAGGTGGCCCCACCGCGGGCCGCGGCAGTCACAGGCAGAAGCTCGGTGATCATGAACAAGACTCCCGGTACCCCCCGGCCGGTTCAGCCCCGGCAGCGGCAACGCGTCATCGTTCGCGGCCCGGTCGATGTCCTCGACCTGCCGACCTTCGTGACGCTTGCCCGGTGAGGTTGTGGAAGGAGGGGATCGGGACAGATCCAGGCAGGCGCCGGACGGGCATGGCGCCGGGCGTGGTGGAGGCAGGAGCGGGATGATGCGCGTGGCGGGGGATCGCAGGGTCGCCGTGGCGGCGGCCATCGTCTCGGGCATCCTGGGGTTGGGGGCGACCGCATGGCTCGCCTCCGGGAGGTCCTACGACGCCGGTACCTTGCCGTCCGTCGCGGCCGCGCCCCCGGAAGTGGCCGAGCAGGTCAGCCTGCGGCGCGGCCAGACGCTGGGCTCGCTCTTCCTCGCCGCCTCCCTCTCGACCGATGAACGGGTCGACCTGCTGTCGGCCTTCGGGGAGCGGGCCAATCCTCGCCGGCTCGTTGCGGGCACCCCGGTAACCTACTGGAGAGACCGCCGCGACGGTGTGTTGACGGCAGTGGAAGTGGGGCTCAGCCCGGATTCGGTCGTGTACCTGGACCGGGCTGCGGAGGGCTGGACCTCGCGCATGATGCGAACCCCGGTCGTGACCGACACGGTCTTCTTCGAGGGAAGCATCCGCTTGAGTCTCTGGATGGCCGTGATGGGAAGCCCGTCGCTTCAGTTCATGCCGTCCGGCGACCGGGCCAAGCTCCTGGACGGTCTCGACAGGATATTCCAGTGGGAGGTGGACTTCCACCGGCAGGTTCAGCCGGGTGATTCCTACCGCGTCGTCCTGGAGCGCGCCGTCCGCCCCGACGGATCCATGAGAGGCAACGGACGCATCGTGGCCGCGGAGTTCGTCAACCGGGAAACGCCTTTTCGGGCATTCTGGTTCGATGCCTCCGGGGATGGCGAGGGGGCCTACTACGATCCCGAGGGCAGGTCGGTGCAGCGGCAGTTTCTTCTCAAGCCGCTGGAGTACCGCCGCATCTCTTCGCGCGTGCGGAGCGCCCGCTTCCACCCCGTGCTGCGGACTTGGCGCGCCCACAACGGCGTTGACTACGCCGCCGACGTCGGCGTTCCGGTCATGGCGACCGCCGGCGGGGTCGTCACCCACCGAGGCTGGAGCGGCGGCTACGGCAACCTAGTGGAGATCCGGCACAGCAACGGCTTCGTGACGCGCTACGCGCACCTGAGCGGCTTCGGCGCCGGCGTGGCGGCGGGAGCGCGGGTGAGACAGGGCCAGACGATCGGGTACGTGGGCATGACGGGGCTGGCGACCGGACCGCATCTGCACTACGAGCTGCGCCGGAACGGCCGGGTCGAGGATCCGTTGGACATCCGCACCCCTCCGGGCGATCCCATTCCGGACGCGATGTGGCCCCTGTGGGAGGAGCAGCTTGCCGAAGGGCGCGCGCTTCTCGCCAGTCCGGCATTCGTGCCGCGGGTCTCGCCGGGCGCCGCCGTGGTCGCCGAAGGAGCCGAGGGCGGGGCAGAGCCCCAGGACGAACAGTGACCCCGTCCGGCGCCTGTGCCGGGTCGGAAGAGTGAGCCTGTTTTCCTGGATTGCCCCGCCCCTCCTGCTGGCGGCCGCGTGCGCCTTCTCCCTCTGGGTCTACCATCGCCGGGAACTGCCGGTGGCTGGCCGGCGCTGGCTGGCCCTTGCAAGGGCGCTGGCGATCTGCCTCGTGCTGCTGCTCATCTGGAATCCTCGCCTGCCTGCCGGCGGGGGTGACGGCATCGGCCAGGGCGCCCTCGTGCTGCTGGACGGCTCCCTGAGCATGGCGGCCGGTCCTCCCGGCGGGGAGACGGCATGGTCGGGCGCGGTTCGGGAAGCGCGGCGCCTCGCGGGCGCTGGAGGCCGGATCCTGGTCTTCGGGAGCGCCGTGGCGGCGAGCGCCGCCGACCAGCTGGAGGGGAGCGCACCCACGGCCACCTCCTCCCGCCTCCTCCCGGCTCTGCGAGCGGCGGCCGAGTCGGGCGCGCGCGCGGTCACGGTGGTGAGCGACGGGCGCCTGACCGATGCCGATTTCGGCAGCCTTCCGGTGGTGCCCGGGCTGCGGGCCCGTCTTCATGTGGTGGGTGCGGCGGTGGCGAATGCGGGGATCGCCGACTTCGCCGCACCCGCGCGTGCCGAGCGAGGGACCCCCTTCGTCGTCGAGGTCACCGTTTTCGGCGAGGCCGCCCCCGCCCCCGCCGCCCGCATCGAGGTGCGGGAGGAGGACCGCCTGGTCGCCTCGGTGCCGGTGGAGATTCCCCCGCCCGGCCAGGTCGCGCGCACGCCGGTGGACCTCCCCGCCCCCGCGGCCGAGGGGCTGGTGCGCTACGCGGCCACCGTCGTTCTGGAAGAGGACGGCTTTGCCGACGACGACCGGCGCGTGCGCCATGTGCGCGTGGCGCCCCCGCGGGCCGGGTTGGTCCTCCTCTCCCTGCGCCCGGACTGGGAGCCCCGTCACCTGCTGCCGGTGCTGGAGGACGTGACCGGGCTGCCGGCGCGCGGCTACCTGCGCGTCACCGGATCGCGGTATCTGCCGCTCGGCCGCGGCGACGAGGTCGCGGACGAAGTCACCGAGGGCGAACTGCGCGCGATGCTCGGCGGCGCCGACATCGTGGTGCTGCACGGCGTCGGCGCGGCCGCTCCGGCGTGGGTGCGCGACGCCGCCCGCGGCGCCCCCCGTCTGCTCATCTTCCCGGCCGACCGGGCGGGTGCGTCGCTGGGCGGGGTGGCGGTGGCGGGCCAGGTCGAGGGGGAATGGTACGTGGCCGCCGAGCTCCCCGCCTCGCCGCTGGCGGGACAGTTCATCGGCCTCGACCTGGGGGCCCTTCCGCCCCTCACCGCCCTCCACCCCGCAACGGCTCCCTCGGGGGCGGCAGCGCTGCAAGCGCACCTCGGCGGACGCGGCACCGGAGAGGCCGTCCTCGTCCTGATCGCCGGGGAAGGCAGGCGCGTGGGCGTCGGTCTGGCCGAGGGCTACTGGCGCTGGGCCGCCCGCGATGGGACGCCGCGCCGCGCCTACCGGTCCCTGTGGGCCGGAGTGGCGAACTGGCTTTTCGCCGGCGAGCGGCTTGCAACGGCCGGTCCGCCCGGCCCCGCCGAGCCGGTGATCGCACGCGGGAGCTCCGTGCGCTGGCAGGCGCCCGGAATGGCCGGCCAGGAGCTCGGCCTTCGCCTCGTCCGCGCTGGTGAAGCGGTCTTCGAGTCCACGGTGGCGGTGGATTCCACCGAGACCTTCACCACCGCGCCCCTGGACCCGGGCGCCTACGACTTCGTGCTTTCTCCGGGGGCCGGCGGCGAAGAGACGAGCGGACGTTTCGACGTCGAGCGCTACACCGGCGAACTACGGTTGCCGCCCGTCGTCGACGCCGTAAGCGGGAGCGCGGCCGAAGGCGGCGCGCGCGCCGCCGCCGGCCGTCCACTGCGCACCCACCCGGCACCCTTCATCCTCGTCCTGGCGGTGCTGTGCGGCGAGTGGATCGGCCGCCGCCGCCGGGGCCTCCGGTAGCGTTTGTGACGCCGTTGGGCCGACTGACCCGCAAGGGAAGCGGTACGCGCGGGTCGCTCTGGCGGCGGGTCGTGGGCTTCGCCCTCCCGGATCTCCGGCCGTCCGCGCGCGGCCTTGACGCCGAGACGCTCGAGGACCTCGAGGACCGCCTGCTGGCCGCCGACTTCGGGGTGGAGGCCGCGCTGCGTCTCGTGGACCGCGTCGGAGCACGCGAACGGCGCGGACGGATCCGCGGCCCGGAGGCTCTGCGCATCGCCCTGCGCGAGGAAGTGGCGAAGATCCTGGTTCCCGGGGCATCGGCCGAAGGGGCTCCGGCGGCTTCGGCAACGGAAACCGCCTTCGCCCTCCACGAACCCGCGCAAGGGATCGCCGTCCACCTCATGGTGGGGGTCAACGGGGTCGGGAAGACCACCTCCGCCGGAAAGCTGGCCCATGTCCTGGCTGCCCGGGGGAAAAAGGTTCTGCTCGCCGCCGCGGACACCTACCGGGCGGGCGCGGTCTCGCAGCTGCGCATCTGGGCGGACCGCACGGGCGCCGATTTCGTGGCCGGACAGCCCGGCGGAGACCCGGCCGCGGTCGCCTTCGACGCCATCGACGCGGCCCGCGCGCGCGGCGTGGATGTCGCGATCGTCGACACCGCCGGACGCCTCCACACCCGAACCGGGTTGATGGAGGAACTCGCCAAGGTGCGGCGGGTCATCGCCCGCAGGCTTTCGGGGGCTCCGCACGAGACCCTGATCGTGCTCGACGCCACCGTGGGCCAGAACGCGCTCGCCCAGGTACGGGCCTTCCGGGACGCGGTGAATCCGAGCGGGATTCTCCTCGCCAAGATGGATTCCAGCGCGCGCGGCGGCATCGTCGTGGCCCTCCGGCAGGAGTTCGGGCTGCCGGTCAAGCTGGTCGGGGTGGGCGAAGGCCCCGGAGATCTCGAGCCCTTCGACGCGAACGCGTTTCTGGAGGGCGTCTTCGGATCCCCGGCATGAGCTTCTCGAGGCTCGACTTCCCGGTCCAGTATCTCAAGGGCGTCGGTCCCCGCCGCGCGGAGCACCTTGCCGGAATGGACATCCGCAAGGCGCGCGACCTGCTCTACCACGTGCCCCGGCGCTACGAGGACGCCTCCACCGTTCAGCCGGTGGCCGGGCTCGAGGTGGGGGACTCCGCGGTCGTCGTCGGGCGCGTGCGCAGCTCCGGGGTCATCCCCACGCGCAAGGGCCTGCGCATCTTCCAGGCCGTGATCGAGGACGAGACCGGCCACATCACCTGCGCCTGGCCGGGACAGCCCTGGCTCGACCGCAGGATCCGCAAGGGCGACCTCCTGCTCGCCGCCGGAACCGTGCGCTTCTTTCACGGCCGCCAGATCCAGCCCCGCGAGTTCGCCATCCTCGAATCAGGCCGTGCCCGCGGCGGCGCCTCGGAAGGCGACGATGCCGGGACCCGCGGCGCCATCTTCGTCGTCTATCCTGCGTCCGAGGCCGTGCCCCAGTGGGTGCTGCGCCAGCTGCTGGAGCGCAACCTGACCACGCTCCTGCGGCAGGTGGAGGAGGAGGAGTACCTTTCCCCCGGAGAGCGCCGCGAGATCGGCGTGCCGGGCCTGGCCGAGGCGCTCTCCAGCCTGCATGCCCCGAAAAGCCTGGAGGACGCCGAGCGGGGCCGAAGACGTCTCGCCTGGGACGAACTCCACTTCCTGCAGCTCATGCACGCCCACGCTCGCCACCGGAGCACCACCGCCGTCAACGGCATCCGGTTCGGCCGCACCAACCGGTTGATCCGTCCCCTGCACGAGTCGCTCGGGTTTCGCCTGACCGATGCCCAGGCTCGGGTGCTGCGCGAGATCTACGCGGACATGACCGCGGACCGCCGCATGAACCGCATGCTCCAGGGCGATGTGGGGGCGGGGAAGACCATCGTCGCCGTCTTCGCCATGATGCTCGCGATGGAGGGCGGGCGCCAAGCCGTCCTCATGGCCCCCACCGAGCTGCTCGCGGAGCAGCACGCCCGCAGCCTGCAGCGCCTGCTCGGCCCGCTCGGGGTCGAGACCCTGCTGCTCACCGGGCGCACCGACGCCCGCGAGCGCGCCCGCGTGCTCGCCGCCCTGGCCGACGGCAGCGGCCTCGTGGTGACCGGCACCCACGCGCTCATCCAGGAGACGGTGGAGTTTGCCCGCCTGGGGCTGGTGGTGGTGGACGAACAACACCGTTTCGGGGTGCGTCAGCGGATGGTCCTGAGCCAGCGCGACCCTACCCCCGACACCCTGATCATGTCGGCGACTCCGATCCCGCGCTCTCTGGCGCTCGCTCTCTACGGCGACCTCGACCTAAGCGTGCTGGACGAGCTTCCCCCTGGACGCAAGCCGGTGGAAACGCGCTGGCTGCGGCCGTCCCGCCGCGCCGAGGCGTACCGGCTGGTCCGGGACGAGTTGGCGCGCGGGCGCCAAGTCTACGTCGTCTACCCCCTGGTGGGTGAGTCCGACAAGCTACGGTTGCGTTCGGCCACCGAAGAATGGGAACGCCTGCGCGCGGAGGAGTTTCCGGATTTCCGGGTCGGCCTCCTGCACGGCCAGCTCCCCGGCGAGGAGAGGGATGCCGTGATGCGCGCCTTCCTGGCCGGCGACCTGGACGTGCTGGTGGCCACCTCGGTCGTGGAGGTGGGCATCGACGTGTCCAACGCCACGGTGATGCTCATCGAGAACGCCGAGCGCTTCGGCCTCTCCCAGCTGCACCAGCTCCGCGGCCGGGTCGGGCGCGGGGCCGACCGCAGCTACTGCGTCGCCATCGCCGACGCGGAGGACGCCGCCGGCGAACGGCTGAGGGTCTTCCGGAGCACGCACGACGGGTTTGCGATCGCGCGGGCCGATCTGGCCATGCGCGGGGAAGGGGACTTCTTCGGCTCTAGGCAGCATGGGCGGCCCGTCCTGCGTTTCGCCGACCTCACCCTCGACCAGGACCTCATGCGCGCCGCCCGCGAACGCGCCCGCGCGACCATCGACCGCGACCCCGACCTGCTCGCCCCGGAGAACGCGATGCGGCGTCAGCTGCTCACCGGTCGGTTCGGCGACCGCCTGCAGCTCCGCTCGGTGGGTTAGCGCCGGCACGAGGTTGGACTTGACGCCCCGCCCGTGACAGACTAGCAGTCCGCGGGCTACCGGCGACCCGCGCCCGGGGACCGTCAGTCTCGAGCAGATTCCACTTCAGGAGACCGCAATCAATGGCTTCCCCCGAAACCATCGTACGCGAACTCGGCGCCAGCGTCGGCCGGAGCGTCACGATACGCGGCTGGGTGGAGCACGTGCGCGTCCACGGTCGGGTCGCCTTCGTCGTGATGCGCGACGGCACCGGCCTGGTGCAGGGCGTCCTGCTGCGCAAGCAGCTCTCCCGCGATGCCTGGGATCTCGGCTGCGCCCTCACCCACGAGTCGTGCGTGGCCGTGACGGGGTCGGTCCAAGAGGACGAGCGTTCCCCGGGCGGCTACGAGCTTCTGGTGGAGGACGTCCGGCTGCTGGGCGCGTCCGTGGACTTCCCCATCCAGCCCAAGGAGCACGGCGTCGAGTTCCTCCTCGACTACCGGCACCTCTGGCTGCGCTCCTCGGCCCAGCGCGCCGGCCTGCGCATCCGCTCGGAGGTGGAGAAGGGCATCCACGACTTCCTCCACGAGCGCGACTTCGTCCGCATCGACACCCCCATCCTCACCGGCGCGATCGGCGAATCCGCGGGCACCCTGTTCGAGACCGAGTACTTCGGCGACCGCGCCTTCCTTGCGCAGACCGGGCAGCTGTACGTGGAGGCGGCGTGCCCCGCCTTCCGCAAGGTGTACTGCTTCGGCCCCACCTTCCGCGCCGAAAAGTCCAAGACCCGGCGCCATCTGACGGAGTTCTGGATGCTCGAGCCCGAGGTCGCCTTCGCCGACTCCGAGGACAACATGCGCCTCCAGGAGGAGCTGGTGGTCTACCTGGTCGGGCGGATGCTGGAGCGGTGCGCCGGCGAGCTGGAGGTGCTCGGCCGCGACCTCTCGGCCCTCGAGCGCATCCAGGCGCCCTTCCCGCGGGTCAGCTACACGGAGGCCGTGGAGATCGTGCGCGCGGCCGGCAGCAGTACCCAATGGGGATCGGACCTGGGCGGCGCCGACGAAACCCGTATCGCGGAGCACTTCGACCGCCCGGTCCTCGTCTACAACTATCCCAAGGGCGCGAAGGCCTTCTACATGAAGGAGAACCCGGACGACCCGCGGACGGTGCTGTGCAACGATCTCATCGCCCCGGAGGGCTACGGCGAGATCATCGGCGGCAGCCAGCGCGAGGACGACCTCGACAGGCTGGCGGCGCGCATCGACACCGAAAAGCTGCCCGCGGATGCCTACGGCTGGTACCTGGACCTGCGCCGCTACGGCACCTTCCCGCACTCGGGGTTCGGTCTAGGGGTCGAGCGCTTCACGGCGTGGATGACGGGGCGTTCGCACATCCGCGAGCTCATCCCCTTCCCGCGGCTGATGAATCGCCTGACGCCCTGACCGCAGGTTTCGCCTTCCCGCGTCCGTCCGCCGGTTTCGCTTCCGCGTCCCGCGCCTCCGCCTTCACCGCGTCCCAGAGCGCGTCCAGTTCCTCCAGCGACATCTCCGCCACCCGCCTGCCGCCGTCGCGGGCGAGTTCCTCCACGCGCCGGAAGCGGGCCTCCACCTTGCGGTTGGTGCGCGCCAGCGCGTTGGTCGCATGCACGCCGGCGAGTCGCGCGAGGTTGACCGCCGTGAAGAGGAGATCGCCGGCCTCATCCATTACTTCCCGGGGATCTCCCCGCTCGAGCGCCGCCCGTATCTCCTCGAGCTCCTCGGCCACCTTGAGGCGAGCTCCCTCGGCATCGTCCCAGTCGAAGCCGACGCCGCTCAGCTTCTCCTGAATGCGATGCGCGCGCAGCAGGGGTTCCAGCCCGGCCGGAAGCCCGGAAAGCACGCTCTCGTCGCCCGACAGTTCCCTTGCCTTGAGCGCCTCCCAGTCCTCCCGCTCGCCCTCGCCGAAGAGGTGTGGATGGCGCCGCTTCATCTTCGTCTCCAGCCGATCCACCACCGAATCCCGGTCGAAGGCGCCCGCCTCCTCGGCCAGCACGATCTGAAAGGCCACGTTGAGAAGCAGATCGCCGAGTTCCCCCTCCAGTTCTCCGGCGTCCCCGGAGCGAATCGCATCCACCACTTCCCGGCTTTCCTCGATGAGGTGGGGGACGAGCGACTCGGCGGTCTGAGCCCGGTCCCAGGGACAGTTGGCGCGCAGGAACTCCACGATGGCGAGCGCGTGGTCGAGTGCGCCCTCCGAAGGCGCGATTCCGTCCGGTGCCGTGGCTTCGGACGAGGGCGCGATGCCTTGTTCGCCTGCGGTCACGATCTCGGGCGGTGTCGTTCGGGAACGCGGCAATTGGGGATGGCGGCTCGCGAGCTGCGGTCGTCCGGGGTTCGAAGGCCGGCTCGCAACGTCCGGTCGGTGGTCATGGTATCCTTGATGACCGCGGCTCCACGCCGCTATCCGCGCACGGATACGGGCGATGCCGCCACAAGTAGTATTCCGCACCCCCGGGGGGAAGTCCAGTCCGCGCCTCGGCCACCGATGTGTCACGCTCGGCGGCATGCTTCGCCAGCGTGATGCGGGCGACCATGAAGATGAAAGCTGCGGCGCTCGGAAACAGATGGTCCCTACGGCACTGATTGCTCCGAACCGTAACGCCCCTCGCCAACCGATCCCATGTCACGCTGTCGCGGCTCGGCGGGTACCCTCCCGGTGGAGGAGAAGCCGAACCCCGGTTAGATTCTCCATGCCAGTCTGGGTCGAAAGAAGCCGGAACCCGCGGCTGGTGAATCGCCCGCGAGGAAGGTTGGCTTCCGGCGAAGGTAGAGCCCATGCGAGTGCCCGAGCAATTGAGACAGGTCGCGGAGGAAGTCGAGCGCACCGGCCAGCCCGTCCGCAGAAAGGCGCGGACCTTGTTGGGGTGGTTTGGTCACCAGCGACGAGGGGAGATCGTGGACCAGAAGATCAGAGAGGCCCTTAAGGAGAGTGGACTGCGGACCGAACCCCAATTCGACGACCGCGACACGGTGGTGTTGGATGATTTCCTGTCGCTGACGGCGGATGCTCATCGCCCGAAGGCGCAACCGGGCAGTGGCGGGAGTGATTCGAACGTAAGAACGCCTCCGGATCCGACTAACGAGAAGGAGATCGAGGGTCTGGAGGAGAGCGGGTCGTGGGGTGACTATCCGATCGACGATCTACTGATCAGGCAGGAGACCCGAACGGTGTACGAAGTGGTTCGGCGAATCAACAAGGGCTTCTATGTCATGATTCCCGACTTCCAGCGCGATATCGTCTGGGGAGAAGCCCGGCAGAGCAAGTTGATCGAGTCGGTGATAATGCGGATCCCGCTTCCGGTATTCTATCTCGCCGAAAACGAAGACGGTAGAGTGGTGGTGGTGGACGGGCTCCAGCGACTGTCCACGTTCAGCAGGTTTCTCAAGGACGAGCTCGTGCTGCGGCTGTCCGATCAACGGGAGTTGGAAGGCAAGAGATTCTCGGACTTGAGCCCGAAGCTCCAGAATCG
>JAAXGM010000038.1:1546-40223 GCA_012267435.1 Gemmatimonadota bacterium | reverse complement strand
CGGTCGCGGGTGGGTTGGCGGTGGGGGCGCGCGGTCCGCGCGGGACGCCGGTCAGGGCTGCCACCGCGTCGCCGGGGCGCGGACTCCGCAGGAGCGCCTCACCCATCAGGACGGCGTCCGCGCCCGCGGCGCCCACGGTGGCCAGGTCCTCCCGGGTGGCCAGCCCGCTCTCCGAAATCACCACGACGCCCGGTGGAATGCGGCGAACCAGTTCCAGCGTGACGGCCACGCTCGAGCGGAAGGTGCCCAGGTCGCGGTTGTTGATGCCCACCACGTCGGCGCCGGCTGCGAGCGCGCGCTCCAGCTCCGCGGCGTCGTGGACCTCCACCAGTGCGGCCATCCCGAGCTCACGCGCGCCGCTCAGGAGCTCGCCCAGAAGCGGGTCCTCCAGGATGCGCGCAATGAGCAGCACCGTGTCCGCGCCCGCCGCGCGCGACTCGGCGAGCTGAACCGGGTCGACCAGAAAATCCTTGCGCAGAACGGGCAGCCGCACCCTCGCGCGCACCCGGCGCAGATCGGCCAGGCCGCCTCCGAAGTACGTGCGATCCGTCAGCACGCTGATGGCCGATGCGCCCGAGCCCGCGTATTCCGCCGCCAGATCCGACGGATCCAGATCCTCGCGAATGGATCCCGCCCCCGGAGAACGCCGCTTGACCTCCGCGACGATCGCCACTTCCCCGGACGATCCTCTCAGCGCGGAGCGGAGGTCGCGAGCCGGAGGCGCGGAACGGGCAGCCCGCGCCAGCTCGGCCCGCGCAGACTTGAGAGCCCGGACTTCGTCACGCTTGGTGCGGACGATGCGGTCGAGGATGTTCATGCGCGCGGCCACTGACACCGGCCGCCGAGGGCGGACCCCGTTCCGGGTCTTTCGGGATGCATCTTGCGCTTCGGTAAATTTTCGGGTATGTTATTCGGGTCCTGTTCGGTCATCACTTTCGCGGAGCGTGCATTCGATGCCCCTGACCAAGCGACAGAAACAGATACTGGACTTCATCGAAGGCTACCTGGACGAGTGGGGATATGCGCCCAATTTCGAGGAAATCGCGCATGCCTTCGGATACGCCTCCCTGGCGACGGTCCACGAACACCTGAGCAATCTGGAGCGCAAGGGCTACATCCGGAAGGCCTACAATCAAAGTCGCTCCATCGAGATGGTGCACCGGGATACGGGCGTCGGCGTCTCCGCGCTGCCGCTGCTCGGAGCGGTCGCCGCGGGGCTACCCATCGAGGCCATTCAAGACACCGAGACCCTGTCCGTGCCCCGCGACATGGTGCCGAGCGGCGCCGAGAGCTACGTCCTGCGGGTCGAGGGCGATTCGATGATCGACGAGCAGATTCGCGACGGCGACTACATCGTGGTGAGCGCCCGCCAGGCGGCGCATGAAGGCGAGACCGTGGTCGCTCTGGTGGGGGGGGATTCGGCCACCGTCAAGAAGTTCTATCGCGAGCGGGGTTCCCGGATCCGGCTGCAGCCCGCCAACGATGCGATGGAGCCGATCATCGTGGACGCGGCCGACGTTCAGATCCAAGGGGTCGTGGTCGGCGTGATCCGCAAGTACTGAGGTTCAATCAAGGGACAACCGATCGGGAGGGTCCGACTCGCGCGAGTCGGACCGAAGCTCGGTCATCTGACCGGCCGCGGCCGGAGGGAGGCAGAGATGAGGATTCCGTTTGCGCTGGGCAGACTGAAGGGTGATTTCACGGAAGTGGTGCTTGTGGGAGAGGAGCCGGGGCCGGAAGGCGTGCCGTTCTTTCGCGCCGCGCGAATGACGCGCACCCCCGAACGATTCCGTCCCCGGCCCCGCCGGAGCGCGACGCGGCCGGCCTGAGGATCGCGATGACGCATCGTCCCTGAGCGGGATGGACGACGCGAACAGGGGGTGGGCGACGCGAACAGATCGGCGCGGAGGATGTGGAGACCCGCGACTCTTCCTATGCGCCACCGGCGCGAGAGGCTTCGCGGAGTTCCGCAAGCTTGCGGATCGCGAGCCCGCCGTCGATGGCATCGGCCGCCATGGCAACCCCCTCCGGAAGAGAATCGGTCAGACCCGCGACGTAGACGGCGGCGCCAGCGTTGGCGAGGACGAACGAACGCGCCGAATCCCGGCGGCGGCCCTCGAGCACATCCACGATCACCGTGGCGTTCTCATGCGGGCTTCCACCGGCGAGCGCCTCCGGGCTCCCCCGCTCCAGTCCCAGGTCGGCCGGGGTCACGGCGTAGGTCGAGATCTCGCCGCCGCGGAGATCGGACACCGTGGTGGTCCCCGCCGGGCTCAGCTCGTCCATCCCGGGCTCGCCATGCACCACCAGGGCGCGCCGGTGGCCGAGTTCACGCAGCGCGGGCGCGATCAGTTCCAGCCAGGAGGGGTCGGAAACACCGACCAGCTGGCGAGTCACCCCGGCCGGATTGGTGAGCGGTCCGAGCAGATTCATGATCGTGGGGACGGCCAGCTCGGCCCGCACCGGACCGACATGGCGCATGGCGGGGTGCAGAAGGGGCGCGAACATGAAGACGATCCCGGTTTCCGCCAGAACCCCACCCATTTCGTCCGGTGTCAGTTCGATGCGGACCCCGAGAGCTTCCAGGACGTCGGCGCTCCCGCTCTGCGATGTGAACGAGCGGTTGCCGTGCTTGGCGACCCGCACGCCGACTGCCGCCGCGGTCAGTGCGGCCGCGGTGGACACGTTGAAGGTGCGCACGCCGCCGCCGCCGGTGCCGCAGGTATCCACCAGTTCGTGAGTTCGCTCCGAGGCCACCGGGCGCATCGCCCGGCGCAGTGCCCGCACGCCACCGGCGATCTCCGATGGAACCACCCCTTTGGTGCGAAGCGCGATCAGAAAGGCGGCCATCGTCACGGGCGTCGCCTCCCCGGACATGATGGTCGCGAAGGCGCCCTCCGCCTCGGCCGCGGTCAGGTCCGCGCCCTCGGACACGCGGGCGATCAGGGGGGCCAGTTCAAGTTTCGGTTCGGGCGACATGGCGGGTTCCAATGCTGCGACGCGGGAATGGTGGGAACGCTCCGGCGATGGTACCAGCAGGGCGGTACGCGGTCAACGCGCGGGGACGCGGGATTCCGCCGGGGGGTCATTTCCCGAAATGGAGACGCGCCGCAGCCTTTGCTTCCCGTGCCGGAACCGTCCATCATGGCGGAGGTCGGAGGCGACGGGATCCGATGGCAGCCGCATCGACCGCGCATCCGACTTGAGCCCGACCGCCCCCTCAACGACCGAAAATGGCCACCGGAACACCAGGACTCGGCATTCTGACGGGCATCTCGTACGTGTCGGGTCTGGACTACTACAGGGGCATCAACGAGAAGGTGATCGCCGACACCCCCCGGCGCCACGTCATGTCCCCCAACCCACCCCTGGTCATGGCTTCCGTCGATTGCGACGAGTACGTCCACCACCTCACCCATGCGTCGGCCAGGGTCGCGGACCATCTCCTCATCGGTGTCCGCTCTCTGGTGGCGGCAGGCTGCGACACGCTCGTGATCGCCTCGAATACCGGTCACATCGCCGTTCCGGCCATCGTCAATGAGTTTCCGGATCTCGGAATCCTGCATATCGCCGACTGCTGTGCCGCCGAGTTGAGGGGGCGCGGGTTTTCGAGAGTGGGCCTGATCGGCACGAAGCCCACGATGGCGGACGATTACCTGAAGTCACGTCTGTTGCTCCACGGCATCACGACCCTGGTGCCGGAAGATGAACGGACACAGGACGAGATCTACGACATCATCTGCCAGGAACTGTCGTACAACGTGTTTCGCGACGAGTCGCGAGCGAAGATGGTGGAAGTGATTCGGGACCTTGAAGCGCGGGGCGCCGAGGCGTGTATCCTGGGTTGCACGGAAATCGAGTTGCTGGTGCGGGAGGAACACGTGCCGGGTTTCCCGTTGCTTCCCTCGGCGGAAATCCACATTCAGGCCGCCGCGAACGTGCTTCTGGGAAAACTGGAGCTGGACGACGTGCTGCCGGCCGTGGAGGAGGACGGGCTCTATTGAGTTGTCGTTGCCGGAATCCTAGTTTCCCGGCGTCATGGCCCGGGGACAACGCCGCTTCCGACTCACGCTGCACTACGACGGGACCCGTTTCTTCGGCTGGCAGATGCAGCCGGAAGCGCGCACGGTGCAGGGTGAGCTGCAGACCACCCTCGAGCGGCTTACCGGCGCGCACCGCGCGGTGACGGCGGCCGGAAGAACCGACCGGGGGGTACATGCCACCGGCCAGGTGGTCGCCGTCGCCCTGCCGCCGCGCTGGAGCGCCGCCACCCTCCTGCGCGCGCTCAACGCCAGGCTCCCGAGGGACATCTGGGTTGCGGAGGCCCACGCCGCGCCGCCCGCCTTCCATCCGCGCCACGACGCGACCGCGCGCGAATACGGATACCGGCTGGGACTGGCCGCTGGGTCCCGCTCGCCATTCCAGCGGCCGTGGTGCTGGCCTCTCGCGCACCTGACCGGGGACACCGCCTCGATCTCGGTGGGCCTGGATGTCGAAGCCCTGCACGCGGCGGCCGCGCTTCTGCCGGGCGAAAAGTCCTTCGCCGCCTTCGCCCGCGCCGGCCAGGAACAGCGGGGACATCGCTGTATTGTCAAGGAGGCGCGCTGGACCCCATGGGCACTGGGCATGGAGTTCACGATCCTCGCCAACCGGTTCCTGCACCACATGGTCCGCTACCTGGTGGGCACCATGGTCGACATCGCCCGCGGGCGGCGGCCGCTCGACGACATGCGCGCGATGCTCGACGGCAACGAGGACGGCCTGATCACGTCGCCGCCCGCTCCCGCCCCCGGCCTCTTCCTGCGCCGAGTGAGCTATCCCGCGCACGCAATCGCGCACGATACGGCAATCCCCGACGGCTCTGCGACGGATTCAGGCAACACCGCGACGGCGGCCGACGCTCCTCCCGAATCCACCCGAAGCGTCCCGTTCGCCGACCCCGCCGCATTAGATTCCGACACCGACCGCCCACTCGCAGGGAGCGCCAACCACTCATGAAGATCTTCCTCGACACCGCCGACCTGGGTGAGATCCGGCGCGCCGCCGCCGCCGGTCTCATCGATGGCGTCACCACCAACCCCTCCCTGCTGGCCAAGGTGGCCGGCGAGCGCGATCCCATGGAGATCTTCCTGGAGATCTGCGAAGCCATAGACGGCCCGGTCAGCGCCGAGGTCGTCGGAGTCGACGCCGGGACCATGGTCAACGAGGGCACCCGGCTGGCCGCCGTCCACCCCAACATCGCGGTCAAGGTGCCCCTGACCGAGGACGGCCTGGTCGCGTGCCGCGAACTCAGCTCGCGCGACATTCCGGTAAACGTGACCCTGTGTTTCTCGGCTCCGCAGGCGCTGCTCGCCGCCAAGGCGGGAGCCTCGTACATCTCTCCGTTCATCGGACGGCTGGACGACATCTCCCACGACGGCATGGAGCTCATCCGCCAGATCCGCGTCATCTACGACAACTACGGCATGCGGACCGAGATCCTGGCCGCGTCGCTCAGGCACCCGCGCCACGTGGTGGAATCGCTCGAGATGGGGGCCGACGTCGCCACCCTGCCGCCGGGCGTGCTGCACAAGCTGATCCGCCATCCGCTGACCGACCTCGGGCTGGCCGCCTTCCTGGCCGACTGGGAGAAACTGGGACGTGACCTCTAGCGACCCGGGCCGCGCGGCCGCGGCCGGGGCATCCAGCACGGGGAAGTCCGCCCCCGGCGGCTACGTGCACCCGCTCTCGGGACGCTACGCCTCGCGCGAGATGCAGCACATATTCTCGCAGGCGCGCAAGTTCACCACCTGGCGCCGGCTCTGGATCGCGCTGGCCGAATCGCAGCGCGAGCTGGGGCTGGACATCTCCGGCGAGGCGCTGCGCCAGATGCGCGCCGCGGTCGATGACCTGGATCTGGATCGGGCCGCGGAGCTGGAGCGCCGGTTCCGCCACGATGTAATGGCGCACGTCCACCTCTTCGGCGAGGTGGCGCCCGCGGCGCGGGGCATCATCCACCTCGGCGCCACAAGCGCCTTCGTGGGCGACAACGCCGACCTGATCCTACACCGCGAGGCTCTCGCCCTGATCCGCGACCGGCTGGTGCGCTGCGTCGAGGCACTCGCGTGTTTCGCGCGCCGCCACCGGTGGCTCCCCACCCTGGCCTACACCCACTTCCAGCCCGCCCAACCCACCACGGTCGGCAAGCGGGCGACGCTCTGGATCCAGGACCTGCTCCTCGACATCGAGGAGATCGAGTTTCGCCTCGGCTCCCTCCGTTTCAGGGGCGTGCGCGGCACCACCGGCAGCCAGGCCTCCTTCCTCGACCTCTTCGACGGCGACTCCGCGAAGGTGGACGCCCTCGACGATGCGGTGGCCCGGCGCATGAGCTTCGAGCACCGCTACCCGGTGAGCGGTCAGACCTACCCGCGCAAGGTCGACGCCGCGCTCCTGGCGACGCTCGCGGGCACCGCCGCCTCCACGTCCAAGATGGGGCACGATCTGCGTCTGCTCTCGCATCTAGGCGAAGTCGAGGAGCCCTTCGAGGACACCCAGATCGGCTCCTCGGCCATGCCCTACAAGCGCAACCCGATGCGCGCGGAGCGGGTTTGCGCCCTTTCCCGCCACGTGATCACCTTGTATCAGGACGGCGCGTTCACGGCCGCCACCCAGTGGCTGGAGCGGAGCCTGGACGACTCCGCGAACCGGCGCGTCAGCATCCCGGACGCCTTCCTCACCCTCGACGGCGTACTGGTTCTGGTCGAAAACGTCTCCTCCGGGCTGGTGGTCAACGAAGCGGTGGTCCGCCGCTCGCTCGACGCGCAGCTCCCCTTCATGGCCACCGAGACCATCCTCATGCGCGCGACCCGGGACGGAGGCGACCGCCAGATGCTGCACGAGCGCATTCGCCGGCACGCCCACGCGGCCACCCGAAAGGCGCGCGAGGAGGGCGGAGACCCCGACCTGATCTCCCGCATCGCCGACGACGACGCCTTCGGCCTGAGTGCGCCCGAACTGGCCGACCTCCTGCGGGCGGAGAGATTCATCGGGCGCGCCCCCGAACAGGTGGAGTGCTTCCTCAACGGGTTCGCGCAGCCGGTCGTCGACCGCCTCGGCCCCGAAGCCCGCGCCCGCCTGGACGACCCCGACATTCGTGTCTGACCTCACGCCAGCCATGGAGCTCGAAGAGAACGTGACGACCATCGTGGATTCCGCCGTCCCCCTCCCTCTCCTGCACCGCGGCAAGGTGCGGGACGTCTACGAGGCGGGCCCCGACACCCTGTTCATGGTGGCGAGCGACCGCGTGAGCGCCTTCGACGTGGTCCTGCCCCAGCCCGTGCCCCACAAGGGCGAAGTGCTCACCCAGCTGACCGCGTGGTGGCTGGCGCGCTTCTCGGCCCGCTCGCCGGTGCCCGGCGCCGAGAGGGGCGTCGACCACCACCTGCTCGCCGTGCGGCGGGACGAGATCATCGACCGGGTCCCCGAGCTGGCGCACAGCGTCGACAGCTGGGCGCGCCGCGCGATGCTGGTGCGCCGCACCCGGCCGATCCTGGTCGAGTGCATCGTTCGCGGCTACATCACCGGGTCGGCGTGGCGGGAGTACCGCCGGAGCGGCACCCTCGCAGGCGAGCCCCTCGCCCCGGGCATGATCGAGAGCGACCGCATGGACCCGCCCATCTTCTCCCCCTCGACCAAGGCGCATGAGGGGCACGACGAAAACATCACCTACCACCAAGTGGTGGAGCTGCTGGACAGGCCCATGGCGGAGACCCTGCGCGACCTCTCGCTCGGCATCTACGGCGCCGGATCGGAGACCGCGCGTCAGCGGGGAATCATTCTCGCGGACACCAAGTTCGAGTTCGGGATGGACTCAGGTGGTCGGCTGCTCCTCATCGACGAGGTGCTGACCCCCGACTCCTCGCGCTTCTGGCCCGCCGAGCACTACGCGACCGGCCGCGGACAGCCTTCCCTCGACAAGCAGCCCGTGCGCGACTACCTCGCCCGCGAGACGACCTGGGACAGGATGCCGCCCCCACCCGACCTCCCCGACCGCATCGTGGAGGAATCGACCGCGCGCTACCTGGACATCTTCCAGCGGCTGGTTGGCGTCCCGCTGGCCGAATACAGGGGCCCCAGCTTCGGATGATGCCGTGATCGCGAACGCGGCCCGAAGCCGGACATCCTCCGGGACGGCGCACACTCCGTGCCTTCGCCCTCCGGGGATTTCATGATCCGCAAGCGCGCGCGTCGCAGGCGGCTCGAGAGGGGCGTCATCATCATCCCCTCCGCCTTCACCCTGGGCAACGTCTTCTTCGGCGTGTTCGCCATGGTGATGGCGTCGCGGGGCGCGTACGAGTGGGCCGCCTGGTTCATCGTGTTCGCGGCGGTCCTGGACACCTTCGACGGCGGCATGGCGCGCTTCACGCGCACGGGTTCGCGCTTCGGCGCCGAGCTCGACTCGCTGGCCGACGCGGTCAGCTTCGGCGTGGCTCCGGCGATGGTCATGTACCAGCTCTACTGGGCCGACGGCTCCTGGAGCTGGCTGCTCTCCTACCTGTTCGTGACCGCGGTCGTGGTCCGCCTGGCGCGCTTCAACGTGGAGCAGGGTGGAGAGGCGAAACGCTCGTTCCACGGGCTGCCGTCGCCGGCCGCGGGGATGATGCTCGCGACATCCTACCCCTTCACCCAGACGGCATTCTTCGAGGCGTACCTGAGCACCCTTCCGTGGACCCAGATCATGGGCATTCTCATGGTGCTGCTCTCCGCGCTGATGCTGAGCCACGTCCCCTACGCGCGCATGCCCCGCGTGGGGCTGCGCACCCCCGGAACCCGCATCAACAGCGTCATCGTCGTGGCCGCCATCGTCACCGCGATCGCCGCCCCCCGCTACTACTTCTTTCCGGCTCTGTTCGGATACGCCGTCTGGGGTCTTCTGAAGTCGGTGGCGATCGGTTTCCTGGACCGGCTTCCCGAGCGCGATCCTCTCCTCGAGGTGGATGAGGATGAGGATGACGATGACGATGAGCCTGAAGACGAGGAGGCCCGGCCGCTCGACTATGGCGGCCTCGGACCCCGCTACCGCGCCCGCGGGCGCAATCGGCGCGTCCGACGCCGGCGGATCGATCCCCGGGACGACAACGGCAGGGAGGATATAACTTGAGCCTGTACGTCATCGAGATCCGCGTGACCCCCCGCCGCGGACTGCTGGACCCGCAGGGAAAGGCCATCCAGCACGCCCTGGATTCCCTGGGCTTCGCCGGCGTCGGGGAGGTCCGCGCCGGCAAGCTGCTCGTGATCGAGCTCGAAGCGGACTCGCCGGACGAAGCCGCCGCCCGGACCACCCGGATGTGCGAGAAGCTGCTCGCGAACCCCGTGACCGAGGACTTCGCCATCGAAGTCGCGCGCGATGCGGTAGGGCCGGAGGCGGCGACGTGAGAGCGGTGGTGGTGACCTTCCCCGGGTCCAACTGCGACTACGACTGCCTGCAGGTGCTGCGCAAGGTCATGGGGATCGACACCAGCTTCATCTGGCACCGCGAACGCGAGCTGGGCGACCCCGACCTGGTGGTGCTTCCCGGCGGCTTTTCCTACGGCGACTACCTACGCGCCGGCGCCATCGCGCGCTTCAGCCCCATCGTGGAGGCGGTGAAGCGCTACGCCGGGCGCGGCGGAATCGTGCTCGGCATCTGCAACGGCTTCCAGATCCTGTGCGAGGCCGGGCTGCTTCCGGGCGCCCTCAGACGCAACGACTCGCTCAAGTTCCGGAGCCTCGACGCGCACGTGCGCGTCGAGACCACGGACACGGCCTTCACCCGCGCGTACCGCCGCGGCCAGGTCCTGCGCATTCCGATCGCGCACGCCGAGGGCAACTATATCGCCGACCCGGCCACCCTCGAGCGCCTCGAGGCCGACGGGCGCGTCGTTTTCCGCTACACCACGCGCGAGGGAGCACGCGGCGAGGGCGGCAACCCCAACGGCTCCGCCAACGACATCGCCGGGATCGTAAACGCCGCCGGGAACGTGCTCGGGCTCATGCCCCATCCCGAGCGGGCCGCGGAAGGCGTCCTGGGCTCCACCGACGGACTCGGCATGTTCGAGTCCCTGGTCGCCCATTGCGCGAGAGAGAGAGTGGCATGATCGCGCCCGCGAGCGGCGGAAACGACCGCGGACCCGCGGCGCCGGAGCCGCGTCCCGGAGACCCGGAAATCACCCCGGAACTCGTCGCCGACCACGGTCTTTCGCCGGAGGAATACGAAAGGATCGTCGGCCACCTCGGGCGCACCCCGACCTTCACCGAACTCGGGGTCTTCTCGGCGATGTGGTCGGAGCACTGCGGGTACAAGAACTCCAAGCGCCTGCTCCGGCTCCTGCCCACCGAGGCCCCCTGGGTCATACAGGGCCCGGGCGAGAACGCGGGGGTGATCGACATCGGCGACGGATACGCGCTCGCCTTCAAGATCGAGTCGCACAATCATCCGTCCGCCGTCGAGCCGTACCAGGGCGCGGCCACCGGCATCGGCGGAATCCTGCGCGACGTCTTCACCATGGGCGCCCGCCCGGTCGCGGTGCTCGACTCGCTGCACTTCGGCGACCTGGACTCGAGCCGCGTGCGCTACCTCTTCGACGGCGTCGTGCGCGGGGCCGGCGACTACGGCAACTGCGTGGGCATCCCCAACCTCGGCGGCGAAGCCTACTTCGACCGCGGCTACGAGGGCAATCCCATCATCAACGTGATGTGCCTCGGCATCATGAAGCGCGAACAGTTGATCCGCGGCGAGGCCCGCGGGGACGGCAACACGCTGATGGCGGTCGGCGCGCGCACCGGACGCGACGGCATCCACGGGGCCACCTTCGCCAGCGAGGAACTTGGCGAGGACTCCGACGCCAGCCGGCCCCAGGTGCAGGTGGGCGACCCCTTCACCGAGAAACTCCTGCTCGAGGCCAGCCTGGAACTGATCGGGAGCGGCCACATCGTGGGCATCCAGGACATGGGCGCCGCGGGCATCACCTCCAGCGCCTCGGAGATGGCCGGCCGGTCCGGCAGCGGGGTCGCGATCGACACCGCGCTGGTGCCGGTGCGCGAGCCGGGGATGACGCCGTACGAGATCCTGCTCTCCGAGAGCCAGGAGCGCATGATGGTGGTCGTGCACAAGGGCCGCGAGCAGGAAGTCCGGCGGATCCTGGCCAAGTGGGAGCTGGAGGCGGCGGAGGTGGGCCGGGTCACCTCCGATGGACGCTTCCGCATCCTGGAAGACGGACGGACGGTCGCCGACATCCCCGCCCTTCCCCTCACCGAGGGGTGCCCGACCTACGAGCGCGAGGGCATCGAAGGCGAAGAGGTGCGCGCGCTGAGGGAGATGGATCTGACGCCCTACGCGGGCGGCGAGGGCGACCGCACGGCCGACTTCCTCCGCCTGCTGACCTCCCCCAACCTGGCCTCCCGCCGCTGGATCCACGACCAGTACGACACCACCGTGCGCACGGCGAGCGTGATCCAGCCCGGAGGGAACGCGGGCGTCCTGCGGGTGCGCGGTACCCCGCGCGGGATTGCGGTGACGACCGACTGCAGCGGTCGCTACACCTACCTGGAGCCGGGCACCGGCGCCCGCATCGCCGTGGCCGAGGCCGCCCGCAACCTCGCGTGCACCGGGGCCCTGCCGATGGCCGTGACCAACAACCTCAACTTCGGCAACCCGCTCAAGCCGCACATCTACTACCAGCTGCGGGAGGCCGTGCTGGGCATGGTCGAGGCCTGCGCGCTCTTCGAGACCCCGGTCACCGGCGGCAACGTCTCGCTCTACAACGAGACCAGCGGCACGCCCATCTACCCCACGCCCGTCATCGGCATGGTCGGCATCATCGAGGACCTGGAGCGCGTCACGCGACACGCCTTCCAGGACGAGGGCGACGTCATCGTGCTGCTGGGCCGCAACACCGACGAGCTGGGCGCCTCCGAGTACCTTTACGCGATGCACGACATCGTGGGCGGCAGGCCCCCGCGAGTGGACCTGCTGGCGGAACGCGTGCTCCAGCAGGCGCTGCTGGCCATGATCGGCGAGGGGCTGCTCCGCTCGGCGCACGATTGTTCGGAGGGCGGCCTGGCGTGCGCGCTGGCGGAGAGCGCGCTGCGCGAGGGCGAGGACCCGGTCGGCATCCACGTGCGACTGGCGGACCCGCTGCCATCGACCGCACTATTATTCGGAGAGGCGCAGGGACGCGTGGTGGTTTCGTGCGATCCCGCGTGTCTCGACCGGGTGCGGCGGCTGGCCGACCGGTACGGCGTGCCCTGGAGGGAGATCGGCACGGTAGGAGCGATCGGCGGCGGTTTCGTCGTGGAGAGCGCGGACGCGCGCATCGAGGCGGACATCAGGGAGGTGAGCGCGGTGTACTTCGAGGCTCTGCCGGAGCGCATGGACACGCAGTAGCAAGGGATGTCAGCCCGCGGACGAACCGCGGGCGCCCGGAGGCGGCACATGAAGGACGAACAGCACACGCTTCCACTGGCCGGCAAGACCGAGCCGCAGTCCCGCCCGCTTCACCCAGAGTCGCGCTCTCTGCGCCCGCAGGACATCCCCGGGTCCCTGCTGAACGGGCGTCCGCGCGAGGAGTGCGGCATCTTCGCGGTCAGCGGCATCGAAAACGCCGCGGAGCTCGTCTATCTCGGGCTCTACGCGCTCCAGCACCGGGGGCAGGAATCCGCCGGCATCTATTCGATCGACCGGTCGGGGCGCGCGAACGCGACCAAGGGCCTCGGCCTCGTGTCCGATGTCTTCGACGCGGAGAAGCTGAGCGCCCTCCCGGGCGGCACTTCGGTCGGCCACGTGCGCTACTCGACGGCCGGCGGCAGCCTGCGGGAGAACGCCCAGCCCATCGTGGCCCGCTACGCCAACGGCCCGCTCGCCATCGCGCACAACGGCAACCTCACCAACGCCCTGGACATGAAGGACCGGCTGGTGCACGAGGGCGCTCTGTTCCAAACCTCGAGTGACTCCGAGGTCATCGTGCATCTGATGGCGCGCTCGCGGCACCGGGACGTGGCGCAGCAGGTGGACGACGCCCTGGCCCACCTGGAGGGCGCCTTCTCGCTGGTGATCGCAGTGGGAGACGCCCTCTACGCCGTGCGCGATCCGCATGGGTTCCGACCTCTCCTGCTGGGACGAAAGGACAGCGGCCACGTGCTCGCGTCGGAATCGTGCGCCTTCGACATCGTCAATGCCGAGTACGTGCGCGACCTCGAGCCGGGCGAACTGCTGCGCATTCGGGGAGGCAGGGTCGAGAAGCTGCGCAGCCTGCGCGCGGCGCCCCGTCCGTCGCCGTGCATCTTCGAGCTGGTCTACTTCGCCCGCCCCGACTCGCGCATCTGGGGAGCCAGCGTGGACCGCTCCCGGCGGGCTTTCGGGCGCCAGCTCGCGCGAGAGCATCCCGCCGAAGCGGACGCGGTGGTGGCCGTCCCGGACAGCGCGAATTCAGCGGCGCTGGGATATTCCGAGGAGACCGGCCTGCCCTTCGAACTCGGCCTCCTGCGCAACCACTACGTGGGCCGCACCTTCATCCGCCCCTCACAGGCGGATCGCGATTTCGGGGCCCGCATCAAGTACAACCCGGTGCGCGAGGTGCTGGAGGGACGCCGCATCGTGCTCGTGGACGACTCCATCGTGCGCGGCACCACCAGCCGGAGCTTGGTGCGCTTCGTGCGGGGCGCGGGAGCGGCGGAGGTGCATCTGCGCATCGCCAGCCCCCCGGTGCGCAACCCCTGCTTCTATGGCATCGACATGCCCAGCAAGGAAGAGCTGATGGGTTCGGGGCACTCCGTGGAGGAGATCCGCGAGGAGCTCGGGCTGGATTCGCTCGGCTACCTTTCGCTGGAGGGGATGACGAAGGCCGTGGAGGAGTTCGGCCCGTTCTGCGACGCCTGCTTTTCGGGGCAATACACCGCGCCGCTGGTGGACATCGAACGCCAGCTGGACAATTCACTTCTGGCGCTCACGCGCTGAGCGACGTCGGGGAACGTCACACTTCGGAGCGCCCGGCGGGAGCGTCGGAGGAGCGCCTGGTCAGCCGCCCGGAGGCACCACCACTTCCGTCGTGTAGATGAGGTCGCCGAGCGGGGAGTTGTCGCCGTTGGCTGAGTTGCCGGTCACATGGAAGACCACGGCCGACGGTTCCTCGGGCGCCACCCACTCGAAGCTCCAGCTGGCGACATCTCCGGGACCGAGTTCGCTCCCCTCGACCGTGTGGTTGATGTAGTCGACTCCACCCTCGTTCTGGACGACCGTGCGCCCGTCCAGAGCGGCCAGGCGCCCTGCCGGCGTGCCCGTCCGCTCGCCCTCGCTGAAGCGCGCGGCGGCCTGGAAGCCGGCACTTCCCATCCCCTCCCCCTCCACGATCACGGTGACCACGTAGACCGCGCCCGGCGTGAAGGAGGCGGGGACGCCGTCGAGCAGAAGCGCGCCGCCCAGTGCGTTCAACTCGAGGCCGAGATGGCATTCGATGCAGGTGAGCTCGCCGAAGCCGCCGGTGCGCGCGAGGGGCGGGCCGTCGGCGTGGGGAATGGGGGCGCAGAGGGCAGCGGCGCGGGGAGTGATGGCGCGAACCGCGGCTGCTGCGGCCGGAGTCGGTCTCGCCGGGCTCGCGTGGCCAACGGAGGCAACCGACCCGCCGGCACCCGACATGGCCACTCCCCCAACCACCCCGGCGAGGAGCCACCGGTTGGGAATACGCAAATTACGCATTTTACGCAAAATACGTAAAACGCGACCGGCCGGGCCGGTCCCCCTGCCGACCCGGCCGATCCGTCCGGCGTCCCGCAGCCCGCGGACGCCTAGAAGCTGACCGGCCGCGAGGGCGGCAGCACCGCCCGGCCGATGGTGTTCGTGTCCGCCCCGAACCAGACCACGTTGGTGTCGGGATCGTAGTACATGTGGCGGATGGTCCCGCCGCCGCTCTCGACCGCCACCGAGCTGATGTATTCCTCGGTGCGCGTGTCGAAGCCCACGAACATGTTGGGTTGCACGCCGGTCTCCACGAACCAGACCCGGTCGTCGGCGTCGATGGCGACGCCGTACGGGCGCGCATCGCCGCCGCTCGGGTTGGCCCACTCGGTGACCTCGCCGGTGGCCGGGTCGACGCGGCCGAGGAAGCCGCGCGCGTAGTCCACGTACCACGCGATGTCGTTGGAGTCGATCACCAGCCGCCGGGGGCGCGCGCCCTCCGGAAGCTCGTAGTAGGTGGGCTCGAAGCTCTCGGGGTCGACCATGACCAGCATGTTGGTGCCGAAGAGCGTCGCCCAAGGCCGGTCGCGGGAGTCCATCTTGAGGCCGTAGGGCCGGGTGGAGCCGCCGCGCGCGCCGGGATTGTTCGGCATCTCGACCAACCGCACCTCCCCGCTCTCCTTCCAGAACTTGCCCACGAAGTTGCCGCCTTGGACCGTGAACCAGAGGTCGCCGGCGGCGTCGAAGGCGAAGGTGTGCGGGTCGCGGGCGCGCTCGTCGGGCATGGGGAAGATCTCTATGTCGCCGGTCGCCGGGTCGAGGCGGCCCAGGTTGCCCACCAGGTTGCCGGTGTACCAGACCATGCCGTCGTCGGCCACCACCACGGTGTGCGGGCCGGCGCCGTCGGGCAGGTCGAACTTCTCCATCTCGCCGGTCTCGGGGTCGAGGACGGCGGCGTAGTGGGAGCGCTGGCCGGCGAACCAGACGCGGCCGTCGGGGGCCACGTACGGATCACGGGGTCGGCTCTGCTCCCACGGCACCACCCACTCCTCCAAGGTCGGGTCGTTTTCTTGCGCGAACCCGCTGGCGGGGGTCGCCGGCAACATCAGGGACACCGCTACCATCGCACTGCACAGGAATTTCATGACTCGGCCCTCCCGCCGGGTTTCGGAGATGTTGCGCACATGTTGGGACCCTTCAGACAACGCTGTTAATCGAGGGTTCGCGCGGGGGCGCGGCAAGGAGGCGAGGCGTCTGCTTTTCCCACAACGTCCGCACTGTTCCTCCACCCGTTCCCCACGCTGCTTCGCCCACGCAGACGCCCCGCCTCGCGTGCGCCCTTCACTTCGCAGGGACACGCGGGCGTCATCCGGCGTTGAAGCGGGTCGCGGGGGTTTCTATCTTGCGGAGATGGAGGGGTGGCAGAGCGGCTAATTGCACCGGTCTTGAAAACCGGCGGGTCTTTACCCACGTGGGTTCGAATCCCACCCCCTCCGCTCGCGCCGAAGGCGGTGTTTATTCGAACCCCAGGTTGAGGTTGCGGGCGCTTCGCGTCCTCACCTCACCTTTCGAGCTCGCGGCGGTTACGATTGTGCCTCCATCATGGGAGCGGGTCCCGTGCCGGCAAGTACCACGCGGACACGGCTGACGAAACCCGCATGCCGGGTGGGTGGTATGCCCGCGGGAGCAGGACAGCGCGCTTCCGCAACGAACTGGTGTCAGGCGGACGGCGAGCGCATGGGGACGCGGGGGTTGGAGGGCTACTCACCAGCACTTCAAGAGGTGGTGCAACCGTGGCAATTCCGCGATCCATTCCTCGCGTGGCGATTCTTCTTGCCGTGACGGCGTCACCCGCTGTCGGTCAAGTCCTTGAAGGGCCGGAGGGACCCGTCGAGATCATCGGACTGGAGCGTTGGACTCCGCAGGGGTTGCTCGATGCGATTCAGCAGACCGCCCCCGATCAGCCGTTGCACGCCTGCGCGGTGACGATGAAGTACGAACTCGGCTTCGCCGACGCCGCGGTCGTCGGCTGGGTCGACGCCGATTCCCCCGAAGACTTCCTGTCCGGTGACCTCGAGCGGTACACGGTCATCATCGGCATAGAAGACCGTGGCCGGGTCCGATACCGTACGCCGGGAACCGAGACCATTGTCCTGCCCCGATCATGGCAGGCTCTGAAATCCGTGGCCGAGGAGGACCTCGGCACTCTCCAACTGGCGACGGGGATGTTCCACCTGCGGGACGACCCGGAGAGCGTGCGGCGGCGCACCGAGGTATTCGGCCTGGACACGAGCGGCCTTCCTCCTGTCTGGTCGATGATCGAGGCCGTGGACAGCGAACAGGATCGCCTCCTCGCCCATGCAATCCTCACCCGTGACGCCTCCTGGTCGTCGCGAGCCATTGCGGCCAGCGTCCTCGTCAACTTCAGCGACCACGATGAGGCCTGGCACGATCTGGTGTCTGCCGCGATCGATCCGGACGATCGGGTCAAGGGGTCCGCCCACGGCGTGCTCGAAGCGTGGATTCAAGCCGGCGAGGCCCGCCCCGTCCGATGGGACGCTGCGCGGGAACACTTGCTGGCGGTTCTCGATGGCACCAGTCCGTACGTGTTCCGGACCGTGCTGGACGTGTTGGGCGCTACCGCTAGCGAGACAACACTCGCGAAGGAGCTCATCCGCGAAGCGCCGGACCTCCTGCTCGCGCACGTCGGCGCGCAGCACGAGATAACGCGCCAACCCGCGATCGACCTCCTCAAGGCCGTGAGCGGCGAGGACTTCGGCGCGGACCCGGAAGCCTGGGCGGAATGGCTCGACGGTCCGCTGGACGATTCCTGAGAGTCGACCGACCGGATGGGATCAGCGGCTGACGCTATCTCTCCACGCTCATCCCCAGGATCAGGCGTTCCTTCCTGAACAGGTCGATGCCCTGATGGGCGATGTAGAGGTTGAGGGGCTCGCCGGAGACGCCGCGCACGTGTGAGATCTGGACGTTCACGCCCCAGGAGGCGTTCAACACGAGCTCCGAACCGTCCTGGTTCAGCACCCCGAGACCGAACGAAGTGACGGGACTGATCCACCAACTGTCGCGCTGGTAGAGCCAGGGCGGCCGGTACTGCAGGTTGGTGGCCACCAGCCAACTGGGTTTCCCCTGCCCGAGGGAGAGGGACGCTTCCGGAACGAAGTTGAACGCCTTCAGGTGATCGCTCGGGCCCCAGTCCGCGGCAACGCCGAAGATCCATTGGGTGTGGGGTCCTCCCAGGACGCCCGTGTAGGGGCGCAGTTCGTTGGCCGGAAAGCCGAGGGCGGGATCGAGGCGGCTGTCACCGAAGACTTGCTCCCGGAGGTCGGTATCGGGATCGACTGGTTCAGGGTCAAACTCGTATTCGGGGTCGAATTCGAATTCGGGCGCGGGCTCGATTTCGGGTTCGCCGGACTCCGGCTCGGGTTCGGGCAACGGGGGCGGCAGCTCGGGCTCAACCTCCGTCACAGGCGCATCCTGTGGCTCGGCCTCGGCCGCGGCGGCGGCTTGGGCGCGAGCGGTCTCCCCCATCCTCCGCTCCATCTCGTCCAGGTGCGCGTCCACCCGCTCCGCCAAGCGATCCTCTATCGCCGCCAGGTCGTCCCGGCCGAAGTCGGGACGGCGGGGGCCGCGGCCGCCTCCCACGAGAATCTTCAGGCCGGCGGACATCTGCCAGTTGTGGACGAGGTCGCCGGGATCCCTGACGTCTTCGAAGTCCGCGGGGACGGCATCGAGATCCGGCCTCGACATGATGTAGTCGCGCGCGGCCGCCGTCAGCCGCAGATGCCGGCCCAGTCCGAGATCGAGGCCCCCTCCAACGATCAGCGTCGTGCGATCGGCGGGGACGCTCTCCGCGTGCGGAGTCACGTCCGGACCGAACTCCATCCTACCGGCGCCTGCCAGCAGGTGGGGTGAGAACAGCGCGAGGCCGCCAAGGCTGAACTGCGCTTCCCCGCCGTACCCCCTGATCCCGTCCTCCCATGCGTGACGGTCGTCGACGCCGCGCCAGTAGAAGCCGCGCAGCCCAACGGAAGACCCGAGCTGGAAGCCGGCGCGGAAGCCGGCGATGGCCTGATCGTCGATACCGAAGACGGGATCGAAGGCCTGTGCGCCGCCGAAGGGCTCGAACAGCACGGCGGCGCTGGACGGCGGGGGTCGGAATCGCCGGTCGCCGGCGCGATACCGATCCGACCACGAGGAGTAGTCGGGCTCGCCGAGCTGCAGCATCAGCCCCACGCGCAGGGCCAGATTCCGGCGAAGGGCGCCCGCGCCCGGATCCTCGGGAAGCGCCACATCACCCACGGACGGAGGTGCGGCCAGCTCCAGCGGATCGAGATAGTACCGGCTGCGCTCCACCATCACTTCGCCCTCGAACAGATCCAGGACCCGGGTCCGCAGTCCCGCTCCGTACCTGAGCTGGACGCGGCGGATGTCGCTGCCCGCCTCAGGCCGGAATCGCAGGATTCCCGCACCGCCCATGAGCACCGGCACCAGCGAGCCCCTGGCGAGCCCGATGGACACCTCGGCTCCCCAGGAATCGATGTCCAGTTGCTGGTCGGCCGGGGGCGTCCGCATGCCGGCCGTGAACGGCAGGCTGGACAGGTGGGTCGAGCGGGAGTCGCTCTTCCGGTAGAAGGCCGTCAGGTCCACGTACTCTCCAAACCCGAGTCCCGCGGTACCGCCCAGGGAGCGCGCCTTGCCGAGACCGAGCGACTCGTCCCACTCGGTCCAGGTGACGGAGGGACGAAGGTTGTAGCGGAGTTGCTGGGCCGCGAGAGGCGCGTCAGCGGATGCGAGGGCGCCCGCGAGCAATCCGGCGAGGAGCAGGCTGCGGGACGCCGGATGTCCCGTATGTGATGAAACCGACCTTGTAAATGTAACCGGTATAGTCATCACGACTATCCTCCTCATATTGGTTGCCGGTGTCTGTTGCCCGCCTCTCCCTAGGCCGGTCATCCCCTTCGAGCCCAAGCTCGGTCTACGTCTCGCCAGCCCGAAGGTTTCGGGCTCCGAGCACGCGTCTCGGGGCTCGTGGCGAGGCGCGAACCGGGCGCCAGGCTTTCCTGTGCGTTAAGCGTCCGAGCTCGCGAGAAATACCATGGCCAAGAATCCCCGGAGCAACCGACGCGGGCCCCTTCCCCGCCGATGGCTCCAACGCACCGCAATGAGCAAGGACTTGGCCTCCGGAACCTGAAAGAGCCCCTACCGCAGAAAAACGCTCTTGGGGATGAAGCCCGAGACGACCTGTGTGATGTCCACCACCTCGTTGATGCGAAAGTCCACCGCGATGCTCGCCAGCGAGAGCGCCTTCGCCGGAGTGAGCCCCTTCTCCTCGACGAGGAAGTCGACGACCGCCCGGGTGGCGTGGCGCGTGGCCCGGTCGAGGTCGATGTCGATGCCCATCAGGATGTAGTGCTCGTCGTTCTCGGCCATGGGCGCCTCGATGGACCGGTCCTGGTGCACCGAGAGGCGGAAGGTGCCCGTGAGCGACTGCTCGATGGCCGTCCCGCTCACCTCCCCGTCCCCCTGCGCGCCGTGCGGATCGCCCACGTAAAACAGGCCGCCGGGGTGGAAGACGGGCAGGTAGACGGTCGTGCCGGTCTTCAGGTGTTTCACGTCCAGGTTGCCCCCGAAGGCTCCGGGCGGCGTCGACCCCTGGACGCCGGGCGCGGTCACCCCGGGCTGTCCCATCGCGGGATCGGGCGCCACGGCCAGGATGCCCATGAACGGCTCGAGCGGCACGTGGATGTCGTCGGCGAGGAAGGCGACCTCCACGCCGTCCACCACGCCCGTGCGAATCACGTGGCGGCCGCTCTCCGGCGGGATGTCCAGGGCCGGATCGCCCTCCCGGAAGCCGGGATACGATGTCGAGAACACGCCGCTGCGCGCGCCCGTGCTGTTGATGCCCCAGTTGGCGCGCGTCTCGACGGAGAGAATCTCGATCTCCAGCACATCACCGGGCTCCGCACCCTCGACATGGATGGGGCCGGTGATGAGGTGGCCGCCCCCCACATCTCGAGGCCGCCCGTCGCGTGACGCCCAGAAGTCCAGCACGTCCTGGTGGATCTCCTCGCGCGGGATGCCGAGGCCCGTGAGGAAGTCGACCGGGTTTTCGTCCTGGGTCGCTCCCGCGGAGGTCAGCGTGTTGACGCGCACGGTTTCTCCGGACCGCACCCGCAGCACCGGTTCCTTGTCGATGGGAAACCAGCCCCAGGTCACGTTCTCCGGGGTCGAGGGGACGAAGTGGTCGGCCTCGACGGGCTGGGTGGCGGCGGCGGACTGGCTGCTGGCTTCCCCGGCGCTCGCGGCGTCGTTGGCCGGCGGGGCGCATGCGACGGTGACGGCGAGCGCCAGAGACGCGAAGAGGCCGGCGCGGGAGGCGGGACGAGGGAGGCACGGGCGCGATTCGCCGTGCGGGCGGGTCGGTGTCCAGTGGCTGTTGGCGGGACCATCGTTCGACATACGCATTCCTATTGCAGCTGTCCTTCCGCGCGTTCGATTGCCGACGTCTTGACGCAAGCTAAGCTAAGGGAGCAACCGATTCCCCGCAGCGGAGGGTCGCCGTCATCGCCTGGCGAGGCAGGATCAGGTACGACCCTTGGGCAGCAGCTGCGGCGCCTGCAGCTCGGGCAGGCGGGAAGAACTTCAGCGGAGCGAGGAGGCGATGGGAACGACCACGATCACCGGCGCGCATGCCATCATCCACAGTACGGATCCAGTTGCCGACCGGAGCTTTTTCCGCGACGTGCTGGCCTTGCCGAACATTGATCTCGGGGGCGGCTGGCTGCTCTTTGCCCTGCCTCCGTCGGAAGTGGCGCTGCATCCCTCCGAGAAGAACGATGTCCATGAGCTGTATCTCATGTGCGAGGATGTCGACGCGCTGGTCGAATACCTGTCCGCCGCGGGCGTCGATTGCGGTCCGGTCGAGGAACAGGGGTGGGGCAGACTGACGGCCGTGACCCTGCCGGGCGGAGGAAGGCTCGGGATCTACCAGCCTCTGCACGAGGTCATCGCCGACACGTGAAGGCCGATCCCGGCGCGATGCCGCGCGCGGGAACCCGGGCCTTCCGCCGCCTACGCCGCCTGCTCGCCGGCGCTGGCCTCGCGCAGCGCGTCCGCCATGATCCCGCACGCCGACCCGATCACCCCGATCCCGGCGAACATCGCCACCGTGGCCAGGATCCTCCCCCCGGCCGTTACGGGCTGGATGTCGCCGTACCCCACCGTCGTCAGGGTGACGACCGCCCACCACAGGCCATCGTATACCGAGCCGAAGACCTCCGGCTGCACCTCGCGCTCGAGGTGGTACATGCCGAACCCGGCCGTGAACACGACGATGCATGTGCCCACGAACAGTACACCGGCCTCATCCATGGCGAACCGGAACGCCCTCGCGAGCTTGCCCACGGCGTTGGTGCGGGTGGCAAGCTTCGCCGTCGAGACGAAGAGGCGAAACAGGCGAAAGGCACGGAGGGCCTTCAGATCGAATCCCGTGAACGCCCACAGCGGCAGGACGGCCAGGAAGTCGACGAGGCCCATGAAGCTGAACGCGTACTTCCTCCAGTCCTCCGCCCGCCGGATGCGAACGCACCACTCGACCGTGTAGAGCGACCAGACGCCCACGCCCGCCCAAAAGAAGAATGTCGCCGCACCGGCCATGGCATCCGCGGTCTCCGCGGTCTGGAGCGCCAGGTCCACGCAAATGACGGCGATCACCGCGCGTTCGATTCGTTCCGAGAATGGAGAGGGCTGGCGCATTGGATGTCTCCCGGGGTGAGGGATGGGGGTCGCGGGGTGGGTGGAGGTTGCCGGTGGGGCGGCGGGGTTTGGGTGGGCGTGAGGGCCGTACCAATCCGCGACCCTGACGTAACGTTAGGGTCGGATCGTGCGTGACCTTCGCCGGGCGGACCGCAGACTGACTCACCCTCTCCGGAGGAGGATTGGGAGCTTCAAAGCAGTTCCCTGAACTCCCGTTCAGTAAGGCCGGAATCTTGAACGATGCGGCCCATCGTGAAGGCCGGATTGTTGCGCGGAACCGTAAGGATACGCTCGCCATCGGTCATGACGATGTGCTTGCCCTAGCGAGCGACGCGGAAGACCCGCCTCGTCGAACGCCCGGACGGCCCGGAGGTGGTTGACACCGGGCGTCCCGGGCACGGCCTATACGGCGACCTCGGTCTTGCGGATTACCGTGCCAACGGCATTCTCGGCCGCCACGTCCATGTACTCCCGGACGGCATCCGCGATGTTCGCCAACGCCTCCTCTTCCGATTGCCCCTGGGACGCACAGCCCGGAAGGCCCGGCACCCGGACGGAGAATCCCTCTTCGGACTCTTCAAGCGCTACCCGGTATTTAATCGTCCACCTCCAGGGTCACCCGGATCCAAGACCGTCAACGAACGTTTCAACCTAGCGTTTTCGGGCGTGGACCGCGCTATTCGGGCGAATGGCGGTCGTTGAATGCGCTCACCGCTCCACCGCCTGAAACTTAACAGCTCCCGGAGGCCGGTGCCTTCTCCTGTGTGTGAGAAATCCGGGCTAGCCGGACGCCTGATCAAGGAGGGCTGCTTCAAGCAAGGCGTCCGGCCCAAGGTGCTCACACTTCACTCGGACCGCGGATCTCCGATGACGGCCAAGTGTACGGCCCAGCTCATGGCCGACCTGGGCATCACCCAGTCGTTGGGCCGTCCCCGGGTCTCCAACGACAACCCGTACTCGGAGACCCGGTTCAAGACGGTCAAGTACCATCCCGGCTTCCCTGGCCGGTTCGCGGACATCGAAGAGGCGAAGGGCTTCTGCCGCACGTTCTTCGAGTGGTACAACCAGGAGCACAGGCATGGTGGCATCGGCTTGCCTACTCCCGGCCAGGTCCACTTCGGCCGCGGCCCCGAGGTCATCCGGCAGCGACAGGATGTCCTCGCTGCCGCATACGCAGCCCGTCCGGAGCGCTTCGTAGCCGGCCCACTCCGGGCTGCGAAACTCCCCGAGGAGGTCTGGATCAACCCCCCACTCCCCGTCAGCGCGGTTGCGAGCAGACAGCGGATCGCGGACGGCAACGGTCGCGACGGAAAGGAGGCTTCACTAAACTGAATCAATCAAGTGTCTCAAACTCGTTGACAGGTTCCGGATCTCCACCAATCCCTTCAAATCCCTCTCAATCCGCCTCCACCCCTTCCCCAGATCGATCGAGCACACGCGGATCCTCCGCCCCATCAGCTCGAAGCGGTAGTCGAAATCACCATCGACCGCCGCGTACAGCAGCCAACCTTCCGGCTCGGGCTCATCCGCAACGGTCGCCGCTGCCCAGTTCGTCACGTAGGCGAAGATCTGGTAGAGGTTGCTGGAGTGAACTCGCCGCCCCCCGAACCGCGTATCCAGCGGCTTCCTGTAGAACTTGGTGTCGACGATGATCGTGCGCTCCGGCGACCGCAGCACGATGTCGGTCTGCATGCCCGGAAGATGCCGGAGGTCCGTCTCGCTTGCCTCCGCGCCAAACCAGTCGATCTTCGGCGCGCTCACCCTGTAGTCGGTCTCCCGTTCGCAGAACGTTTTCACGAACTGCTGGAACACGAGGCCCATCTGGTGCTCGTCCTCGCGGAAGTCGCGGAACCGCGCCGTTCCGTCCTCTTCGTTCACTAGGAGGTTCTCGTGGATGATGCGGCAGAGGTGCAGGAGGAAGCTGTAGAAGCGGTTGTTGCGGTGGATCTGGATGGTGCGGAACAGACTCGTGGTGAGCCGGACATCGGAGACCGCGTCCAACTTCCGATACAGGCGCTCGGTGCGCCGTCGTTCAGCCGGATCGAGGGTGCCGACCAAGGTCAGCTGCCGCAGGGTCGCCTTGAGGATCCGGTTCTGCGGCACGTCGTAGCTCAGTTCGTCGAAGGCGCAGTGCGTCTTGCCGTTCAGGAGCAGATTCCGCTTCACCGTAGTAGCGAGGTCGAGTTTGCCCTTGAGCCCCCGGATGTCCTCGTGGAAGACCAGATAGTCCCGGTCGAGCCCGCGGGAGACGAGCCGTGCGACGCCTTCGTTCAAGACCTTGGCGAACAGATCGACCAGCCCGCCAAACTTCTCGGATCCGACATCGAACGTCTCCCCTTCACCGACATGGTCCCAGGCATAGCAGAGGAGATAGTAGATGTTCCTGACGGGAATCTTCACGCCAACAGCGCCTTGACCTCCCGGTCCACCTGGTCGGGACGGTCGAACCAATACTCCCGCAGCAGCGGCTCGATCTCGCGGCGAACGACCGACCTGTACCACGACTCGTCGAGCAGATCGTCTTCGTCCTGCGGGCAGAAGAAGCTGTGCCCGATCTCGAAGCCGGGACCGAGGTTCTTGCGGTCCTCCCGAATCCTCCGGTTGAGGTCCGAGAGCCGGTCCACGATCTTGTTCACGATATCCTCCTCCACCTCCTTCCTGAGGAGGAAGTCACTGAACTGATTCGTGCCGAAGGCCGGCTTGAGCCGGATGAACGCGAACCGTCGCCGGAGCGCGTAATCGACCATGGCGAGGGACCGGTCGGCGGTATTCATCATGCCGATCAGGTAGAGGTTCGGGGGAACGAAAAAGGGTTCCGCATCGGGCGAATACGTCAGCGGAACAGCGTATTCGGAGCCCCGCTTGTCGGCCTCGATGAGCATCATCAGCTCGCCGAAGATCTTGCTGAGATTCCCGCGGTTCACCTCGTCGATGATGAAGACGTAGCGCTTGTCGGGATTGGCCGCCGCCTCGCGGCAGAACGAGTGGAACACCCCGTCTCGCAGCTCGAATCCGCTTTCCTCCTTCGGGCGCCAGCCCTGGATGAAATCCTCGTACGCGTAGCTCTGGTGGAACTGGATCATCCGCACCCTCTCGGGAACTTTGTACCCGATGAGGCAATAGGCCAGCCGCTTGGCGATGAAGGTCTTCCCGACGCCGGGCGGGCCCTCGAGCACGATGTTCTTCTTGCGGGCCAGGGTGTCCACGATGTCACGGAGCCGCGGGGGATCCATGAAGAGATCCTCGAGTGCATCCTCCGGAGTGAACGGCTTCCCGTCGTCAGGTGTGGATTGATCGGAGACACCCCCATTATCCCCCTCCATGAGCCCGAAAGCGAACTGAACCCACGGCTTATAGGGCTTGAAATCGGTGAGAGTCTTCGTCGTAATCCATCGAGCCTTCGGGACCTGCCACCTGCCGGTCAGCTCCCAGCGGACGTGGCGGACGTGCTTGTGTTCGGGTCGCGTGTCATCGAACTCGTACTTCGACTTGATGACTCCGTGACCCAGAAGCACCGAGCCCCCCTGCTTGGCGATCACATGGTCTCCGGGGCGCATGTCGTGGGCGAATTGATGGCAGGCCAGGGAGCTCATCGTGGGGTTGGCCGCACCGTAGGCTTCCCGGATGGCTTGGTGAATCCTCTCCCTGCTTTCGTACCGTCGCAGATCCCCCAGATCATCCCATCCGATGGTGATGATCCCCTTTTCCCGGAATTCATCCCAGAGTCTCGCGCCCTGACCCGGCGCCAGCGCCCACACCCGATACTCCCCGAACTTCTCCCGATACCATTGCTCGGCTTCTGGCCCCGGTTGTGGGCCGTCACTGCCCACTTCATCTTCCGGGGGGCGCCAGACTTTCAGATAGGGATTGTCGTAGAAATCGAAGTCCTCCCGTGCACGTTCCTTCTTGAGCTCCGCCACAGGTTCCTTCCGGAGCCTTTCCCGGATGACGAGGATCTGCCGATCAATGGCGATTCTGTCCTTGTAGTCGACCTTATCCGGGTCTTCTCCCAGTCTCTTCAAGAACGCGCGTACGATGACTCTCTTCTGCTTTGCCGAGGCGAGTGGCTCGAAGTGGTTGGGGAAGAGCAGATACAGCAGGATGTGCCGCAGCTGGCGGGAGCCGGTTTCGTCCAGCTCCTTCAGCCACTCCGCGAGCTTCCATGGCTTCGCAAGCCGAGCTTCGCGTTGCGGCTTCGACAACGCCGTCCATGCCTGCATTAAGAGGACGAAGAACCGAAACTCCCGCCACCGGTGCGCATGGAAGGCCGTGCCCGGGTTGCCGACGCCCTCGCTCAGTGCCCCGTCGAGCTCGAACGGCGCTTCGGGAAGCGGCTCGCCCGACCACTCCCAGACCTGGCGAATCTGTCGCCGCTTCGTCCCGGGCTGCATCGATCCCGGTACGGGAAACAGATACATCACCCAGAGCATCTCCGCCGCCAGCTGCTTCGCGCTCCCGGGCGCTGGCCCCAATTGGGCTTCCAGCTTCTCGAAGAAGTTGCCTTCTCCCGCATCCAGGTTCTCCGCGTAGTACTTGACGAGGTATCCGACATTCTCCGTGGTCCACAGACGCTTCTCCGTGAACACGGATCCGTCGCTTCCAAGACAGCGATCCCGCCAGCGGACGGCCGCGCGCAGAACAGAGTGGTCGGACGATGGCTTTGACATTGCATTGTGGTCCCCGGGGATGGGTGAGCTGACGGTGGTCGAACGCGTGCTGTGGCATGTCCCCGGCTCTACCGAATCGGCAATCGACAGACCTACCCTTTCATCCCACCTTGGGCGAGGCAAGTCGACCGCGATGCGCGACCAGCCTCTTCGCCCGCCTGAGCGTCACCAGCATCTCGGTTGATCCCATCCAGATCGCCCGCAGGCAGGGGCTCGCCGTCGAAAGAGGGCCGCTTCCCTCCGGAGGTTCGGGGCGCTCGGGAACACGGGAACCGGTTCGAAAGCCGACTGGTCCTCCCCAGCGGACGTCAAGGCGGTTTACGGAGGCGCGAGCATCGTCGCCGGAGACAGGATGGTGTTCAACATTGGTGGGAACAGGTATCGATTGATCATCCGGTTCGACTACCCGCGCCGGATTGGCTTCGTGCGATTTGTGGGAACGCACGCGGAGTACGGCAGGATCGACGCCTCCCAGGTGTAGGAGTCCAAGATGACCATTAGACCGATCCGGAGTGAAGCCGACTACGACGAGGCGCTGGGTGAGATCGACCGCCTCATGGGGGCCACCCCGGGGACGCCGGAATCCGACACGCTGGAGATCCTGGTGACCCTCGTCGAGCGGTACGAATCGGAGCGCTGGGCCATCGAGGATCCAGATCCGATTTCGGCGATCCATCACGTCATGGAGGCCCGTGGACTGCGGCAGAAGGANNTCACGCTACGTCAGGGTTGTCCATCGCCGGTCAGTCTTCCTTAGCCCCGCCGGGATGTCTCGCCAGCCGCAACCCAACCCCGGATGCGCCTCCCCCTGCCCTGTGCATCCCGAACCGGTGCGGCTAGCTTGGTTTGGAGTGTACGCCGAACCCCCACTTGACCGAACACCCGGGAAGCCATGCTCATCTCCCCTGCCGCGCGCCCCCTCCGCATCCTCATCCTCCTCCCCCTCGCCCTCACCCTGGCGGCCTGCGGCGACGACGAAAACGGCCCCGCCGAAGTTGTCCTCCAGGACCCGGCCGACATCAGCTACGCCTCGTCCCTGGGCGTCGACCTCTCCGCGATGGAACTGCAGCCGTCCGGGCTCTACATCAGGGACCTTCAGGCAGGCGAGGGCGATCCCACCGTCGCTGGCGACTTCATGGTCGTTCACTACAGCGGCTGGGTTAACGACGGCACGCTCTTCGACTCCTCCCGCAACCCGGGGCGCGACCCGTTCTCCGTGACGGTCGGCGCCGGCAGCGTCATCGCCGGATGGGAGGAAGGGCTCCTGGGCATGAGGGTCGGAGGCGTGCGCCAGCTCGTCATCCCCCCGCAACTGGCCTACGGCGCCCAGTCCCCGAGCCCCCTCATCCCCGCGGGCTCGGTGCTGATCTTCGAGGTCGAGCTGCTGGAGGTGAACCCGGGTTCGTAACGGGCCAACGCCGCGGCCATTGCGACGCGCGGGCGGCGGCGATCGCGGGAAAACGGCGCCGGGTCGCCCGCGCGCCCTACAGCTTCGGCAGCGTAACCCCTTTCTGGTCCTGGTACTTGCCCTTCCGGTCCGCGTACGCCACGCGCGGCTCCCGGTCTCCCTGCAGGAAGAGCAGTTGGGCGATGCCCTCGTTCGCGTAGATCTTCGCGGGCAGCGGCGTCGTGTTCGAGATCTCGAGCGTGAGATGGCCGCACCAGGTGGGCTCGAGCGGGGTCACGTTGACGATGATCCCGCAGCGCGCGTACGTCGACTTGCCCACGCACAACACCAGCGTGTCCCGCGGAATGCGGAAGTACTCGACGGTGCGCCCCAGGGCGAAGGAGTTGGGCGGGATGATGCACGCATCCTCGGGGATGTCCACGAAGGAGCGGTCGTCGAAGCTCTTGGGATCGACGATCACGTTGTGAACGTTGGTGAACACCTTGAAGTCGGGGGCGACGCGGATGTCGTAGCCGTAGGACGACAGGCCGTAGGAGATGCGTCCATCGCGCACCTGGCCGGCCTCAAACGGCTCGATCATCCCGTGCTCCTCCGCCATCTTCTGAATCCAGTGGTCGCTTCGGATGGGCATGCGCGATCGGGGCGGGATGGGGTCGAGGAGGATGCCCGCCAAGTGCCGGCGCGCGGCCCGCGGCGGACGATGGCGACGCAACATAGGAAGACGGCTCGCGGATGCCAAACCGCGGCGTGGCGGCGCAAACGAGGACGTGGCTGACCGCGGGCGCTCGGATGCAAAGCCTGGGACAGCGCCCCCCGACTCGGCGCCATATTGGATCGCCCGCGCGCGGTGCGTTATTTTGGCGCCGATATCTTTGCGGAATCGTGAACACCCGTTGAGTGATTCGGGGGAGGCCCAGGATGCGTGTGACCTCAAACCTGCTGATGCTGCTCGTGGCGCTCGCCCTCGCCGGGGGCGCCGAACTCTCCGGCCAGGCCGGCTCCGGCCCGGACTCCGCCGACCCGGAGGCAATGGCGCTCGTGGACGCCTGGATCGAATCGGTGGGCGGCATGGAGACCTACGCCGGCCTCCACAGCGCCCGCTACACCTTCACCACCGAACTCTACGACCCCGAGACCGGCCGCATGCGCCGCGCCCGCCCGCGCTACGTCACCATCGCGCGCACCGACATGGGTGAGCTTGCGCGCATCGACCGCTGGGAGGGCAACGACTACATCGAGCAGGGCTGGGACGGGGTCGCCGACTGGGCTTTCCGCAACGGCGAGCCGCTCGAGCCCGGCGACCGCGACCGCGACGAGGTGCGCTACGTCTCCGGCGACGTCAACTACTGGATGGCGCTCCCCTTCAAGCTGCGCGACCCCGGTGTGCGCCTCTCCTACCAAGGGCGCGACGCCCAGGACCGCCACGACGTCATGGTCACCTTCGGCGAGGAGGTCGGCAGCGACGTCTGGCACTACTACTTCGAGGACGGGCGCACTTGGCCGGTCGAGGTCACCTACCAGACCGGGGGAACCGGCGGCGTCGACCACAACCGCTGGACGGACCTGCGCACCGACCAGGGCTATCCCTACGTCGGCGCCCGCGTCCATGTCAGGCAGGGCCGGGTGTGGAAGATCCTGCGCATGAGCGATGTCGAGATCAATCCCGAAGACCTCGATATGGCCGTGTTCTCGCGCCCGTAGGACGCGCCCGCCCGCGAGCGTCCCGGAATCACATCCCGGGGCCCCGCGGCCCGAGACATCCTGCTCAGACGCCGTTCCCGGACAGCGCCGTCTCTAGCTGAGCTTCCCCATCGTCGAACGCACGTGGCCGGCGCTCCTGTCGAGCATCGCCTGCTCCTCGTCGGAGAGCCTCAGCTCGACCACCTCCACCAGCCCGCCCCGACCCAGCTTGCACGGCACCCCGAGAAAGATCCCCTCGTGGCCGTACTCGCCTTCCAAGTACGCCGCGCACGGCAAGATGCGCCGCTTGTTCTTCACGACCGCCTCGGTCATCTGCACCGCGGCGGCCGACGGCGCGTAGTAGGCGCTCCCCGTCTTCAGGTACCCGACGATCTCCGCGCCCCCGTTGCGGGTGCGCTCGATGAGGGCGTCGATGCGCTCGCGCGGCAGCAGCTCCGTCAGCGGGATGCCGCTCACCGACGTGTAGTTCACCAGCGGCACCATGGTGTCGCCGTGCCCGCCCAGCACCAGCGCCTGGATGTCCTCCACGCTCACGTCCAGCTCGAGCGCCACGAACGAGCGGTAGCGGGCCGTGTCCAGGACTCCGGCCATCCCGATCACGCGCTCGCGCGGGAATCCCGTGGTGTCGAGCGCCACGTACGCCATCACGTCGAGTGGGTTCGAGATCATCATGATGATCGAGTCGGGTGCGACCCGGGCGATCTCCGAGGACACCGACCCCACGATGCGGGCGTTGGTGTTCAGCAGGTCGTCGCGCGACATTCCCGGCTTGCGCGCGATGCCGGCGGTGACGATGAAGATGTCCGATCCGGCGGCGGGCTCGTAGTCGTTCGCCCCCACGACGCGGGTGTCGAAGCCTTCGATGGGCGCGCTCTCCCACTGGTCCAGCGCCTTCCCCTGGGGGATGCCGTCGATGATGTCGATGAGGACGACTTCCTCCGCAAGCTCCTTCTCCGCCAACCTCTGGGCGCAGCTCGCGCCCACATGGCCCGCGCCAACCACGGTGATCTTTCGTGCGCTCATGGAATCTCTCGCAATCCTCCTCGGGAAGGGTTCGGGATAAACGGGCGTGCGCGGGTCGCCGTCGAAGTCGCGGGACGCGTCACCGGTGTTTCGGTGCAGGGGCGGCTGGGGCGGGTCACTACCCGCCGGTCTGGCTCAGGGCGATCAGCCCGCCGGAGCCCTCGGTGCTCCCCTGCACCAGCCAGTGGCGCTCGGGCTTGATGCGCAGGGTCTCCTCGACGAGCGGACGGATGTCCTCGCCCCGTCGCAGCGCGCTCCGCAGGTCGGTCTGGATCGAGCCGAACAGGCACGGCCGCAGCTGGCCGTCCGCGGTGAGCCGCATGCGGTTGCAGCGGTCGCAGAAGTTGTGGCTCATGGGAGTGATCACCCCGATGGTGCCGGGCGCGTCGTCGAAGCGGTAGTAGGTCGCCGGACCGTTCCCCGGCGGACCCTGCACGGGCTTGATGTCGCCCAGCCGCCGCACCCGCTCGAGCGCCTCGTTGCACGAGATGTAGCTGTCCGCCGACAGGTCGGTGTTTGAGCCGGTGGGCATGATCTCGATGAAGCGGATGTGCCAAGGGCGCTCCCGGGTGATGGCGGCGAAGTCGGCGACCTCGTCGTCGTTGGAGTCGCGCATCAGCACGACGTTGATCTTGATCGGCTCGAAGCCGACCGCCTCGGCCGCCGCCAGCCCGCGCAGCACCTTGTCGAGGGTGCCGGGACGGCGGGCGATGGTGTCGGCGCGGTCCGCGCGCAGCGAATCGAGCGAGATGTTGACCCGGTCGACGCCCGCTGCCTTCAGATCCTCCGCCTGGTCCTCGAGCAGCACCGCATTGGTGGACAGGGCGATGTTCTCGATCCCGTCGATGGCGGAGAGCATCCGGATCAGGTGGGAGAGGTCGCGGCGCACCAGCGGCTCTCCGCCGGTGATGCGCAGCCGCCGGAGCCCCATCTTCGCCATCACGCGCACCACGCGCGCGATCTCCTCGTAGTCGAGGATCTCGTCGCGCTTCAGCCACGGCAGCCCCTCCACGGGCATGCAGTAGACGCAGCGCAGGTTGCACTTGTCGGTGACCGAGATGCGCAGGTACTCGATGCGCCGTCCGAAGGAGTCGACCATCGAGCGCGAGGCGGCGGCGGCCGGAAGGCTCCGCACCCTCGAAGAAGCCGGCTTGGTCTCAGACATCATCGGACGCTCCCTGGTCCACGGCGGACGGTCACGGGTCGCCGGCGCCGGAATCCGGGGCCGGACTTCCATCGGCGGGGGGAACCGTACCCCTCACCCACTGGGGGGCTCCCTCAACGTAAAACTCCTTTTTCCACACCGGAAGCCGTCGCTTGATCTCTTCCATAACGTAGCGCGATGCGCCGTAGGCCTCCGCCCGGTGCGGGCTCGAGACCGCGACCACCACGCTCACCTCGCCGATATCGAGCGCCCCCAGGCGATGCGTGACCGCCAGGTTGGGGGTGGAGAAGCGCTCGCTCGCTTCCTCCGCGATGCGGCGCAACACATCGAGCGCCATCTCCTCGTAGCCCTCGTACCGCATTCCCGACACCGAGCGCCCGTCGGCGTGGTTGCGCACCGTCCCCAGGAACAGGAGCACGGCCCCGTTTTCAGGCGAGCCCACCCGCGCCAGCAGGCGTGCGGGGTCGAGCGGGTCGGCGGTGACCTCCGCGTAGGGCATGGGCGCCTATCCGCCGGCCACCGGCGGGATGAAGGCCACCTCGTCTCCATCGCGGAGCCCCGTCTCCGGAGGCGCGTACTGGAGGTTGACAGCGACCGCCGGCTTTGGCGGAAGCGCGCCGAACGACGGTCCCTGCTCGCGCAGGGTGTCAATGAGATCGGCGACCGTGGCTCCCTCGGGGAGGTCCACATCGGCCCGCGAGGCGCCGGTCAGCTCGCGATACGCGGCGAAGAAGCGCGCCTGGACCCGCACGGGAAGGCCTCCGTGCTCAGCCGCCCGTATCGTCGACCAGACGAACGACCTCGGAGCGGAGCAGCTTGGACGGCTTGAAGACGGGCACCGCGCGGGCGGGCACGCGCACGGGATCTCCGGTCCGTGGATTGCGGGCCATCCGTGCCTTGCGCCGGCGTACCTTGAAGGTGCCAAAGCCCCTGATCTCGATGTTCTCGCCGCCGGCCACGGCCTGCTTGATGGCGTTCAGGAAGGCATCCACCACGAGAGCGCAGTCCTTCCTCGTAACGCCGGGTCCAATGGCGTCCGCCACCTGCTGGACGAGATCGGCTTTGGTCATGCGAAACCTGTGGGGATCAGTGGCTGATTGGGCACGGAGCTTAGGGTACGGGCAATCCGTAGGAGCGTCAAGGCATGACGGCTTCCTCCATGCGGCGCACGGTTGACGCCGGTCGCCCGTGCCTTGCGCGTTGGAATATGAGCCTGTGCGCGGCCCGGCGCGCGGTGGCGCTCCACCGTCTGTCTAGCCGGCCGCCTCCATCAGCGAAACGAAGTCGTCGAACAGGTATCGGCTGTCGTGCGGGCCGGGTGCCGCTTCGGGATGATACTGCACGCAGAAGACCGGTAGGGAGCGGTGTGCCATCCCCTCCACGGAACCGTCGTAGAGGTTGAGGTGGGTGAGGCGCAGCTCCGGTGCTCCCGGGATCGCGTCCGCGTCTCCGCCCCTGACCGCGAAGCCATGGTTCTGCGAGGTGATCTCCACCGTGCCCAGGTCCAGGTTGCGCACCGGATGGTTGGCGCCGTGATGCCCGAACGGCAGCTTGAAGGTCTCGGCTCCGAAGGCGCGCGCGATCAGCTGGTGCCCGAGGCAGATACCGAACACCGGCACGCCGTCGTGCGCGCAGCGGCGGATGGTCCCGATGGCCATCTCCACCGCGGCGGGGTCGCCCGGGCCGTTCGACACGAAGAGCCCGTCCGGCCGTTCGCGCGCGATCTCCTCCGCCGGCGTGTCCGCGGGGACGACGGTCACCTCGCACCCGCGCTCGGCTAGGAGCCGCGGCGAGTTGGCCTTTACCCCCAGGTCGTAGGCGAAGACCCGGAAGCGGACCGGTCCCGCCGCCTCGACCACGTAGCGCTCCGGCGTCGAGACCCCGCAAGCTAGGTCGAGCCCCTCCATGCGCGGATGGGCGCGGATGCGCTCGAGCAGCGCCCGCTCGTCGGTGTGGGCGTCGGCGATGGCCGCCCGCATGGCCCCCGCCGCGCGGATGTGGCGGGTCACCGCGCGCGTGTCCACCGACTGGATGCCGACCACGCCGTGCCGGATCAGGTAGTCCTCCAGCCCCGCGTTCGCTCGCCACGAGCTGTGCGCGCGCGCGACCTCGCGCACCACGAAGCCCGCCGCGGCGGGCCGGGACGACTCCTGGTCGACCTGATTCACGCCGTAGTTGCCGATGAGCGGGTAGGTCATCGTCACCAGCTGCCCAGTGTAGGAGGGATCGGTGAGGATTTCCTGATAGCCGGTCATCGCCGTGTTGAAGACGACCTCGCCGAGGGTTTCGCCGGGCTTCCCCAGGAAGAATCCGTCGAAGCGCCGACCATCTTCCAGGAGCAGGCAGGCGTCGGCGCGCTTCGTGGTCCGGATCAAGGGCGGCGGATGGGTGAAGGGGCGACGGCGCGGCTTGCGCGGAGGAGCGTCGGCGGGAATCTAGGAAACAGCGGGCGGGCGTCCAAGAGGAAGGACCGGGCGGGCCATCCGGGAGGGGCGCGCGAACCGCACGTCCGGCGAGGCCGCGCACCGCACTCCAGTGGAGCCGCGCACCGCGCCACGTTTGGGGCGTTCCGTTAGATTGCGGGCATGGTCCACATTCACGCCGACGAATCCTGCCTCGGGAACCAGTTCAAGGACCGGCAGCGGCCCGGGGGAGCCGCCGGACTGCTCGAGTTCTGGCGAGGCGACGCATGGGTTCGCAAGGACTTCTGGCTCTCCGAGGCCGACACGACCAACAACCGCATGGCGCTGATGAGCGCCATCGCGGGGCTCGGCGCGATCCGGCGGCCCAGCAGAATCCGCTTCGTCTCCGACAGCCAGTACCTGGTGCGCGGCATGAACGAGTGGGTGCGCGGGTGGCGCGCCCGCGGATGGAAGCGCAAGCGGGGCGCGGTGGAGAACGTCGAGCTCTGGAAGCGGACGCTCGGCTTGGCCGAATCCCACGAGGTCACCTGGGAGTGGATCCGCGGGCACTCGGGGAATCCCAGAAACGAGTACGTGCACGCCCTCGCCGTGCGCGCCGCGACCGAACAGTTCGACTCGGGGGGCGCGGTGCCGTCCGGCTTCGAGGAGTGGCTGGAGGAGCAGCGCGAGACGAAGGAGCGCTACTTCGATTTCTTCGAGGGGGCGCCGCCCGCGGACTGAAGGCTCGCTCCGGGGCGGCGGCGTTGCTCGGGTGGGGCAGCTTCCGACCGTTACGCGCGCGGGAGCGTTAAACGAAGCGGCCCCCGGTTCGGCACACCGAACTCGGGGGCCCTCTTCTCGCTGCCGGCACCAGCTCCGTCGCTTGAATCCCGGCCGCGTGCGGCCGACCGGCCCTGGTCCCTTTTCCCCTCGCCGCGCAGCGTGCGGCTCAGGTGCCCCTTCGCTTTCGGGGCTACTAGCGGAGGACAGCGACCCCTCCGCCGACTCACCGGGGCTCAAGTCCCGGCTCGCGCCCGCTGCCTCGGCGTCCCGCCTCAGCGAGCTTCCCGCTCCGAACTGCTCTCCAAGGATGACCATCGCCATCGACTGTGAGCCAACTGCGCTCGAAGCGGACTAACATGATAAGGGTTCGTTTCGGCCGTGTCAAGGGGTGGATGGGACGAATTTTGGATGAATCTTCAGGTCCGCTCCAGACGGGGCGCAGACCGTTCTCGACGGGGCGGTGAGGCCTGAGCCGGCGTCTCAGAGGATCCCTTCCATCTCCCTCAGGAAGAGGCGTGCGTCGAGCCAGTAATTGGGGTACGCGCGCCGGACATCCTCGAGCGAGTCCGTGGAAACGAGCACCGCGTCGCGGCCCTCCTCCTCGAACACGAGGTAGTCTGCGGTGGCGTCCTCGAGCTCGTCCCTTTCGTAGGGGATGATGAGGGTCATCCCTTCGGCCGCCCTGCGCTCCAGCAGGAAGTAGTAGGCACCGATGCGCTCGAACGTCGACATGTTGCGGATGAGCCGCCCGTACTCGCGCATGCGCGCGGCCACGTTCAGGCGCGTGGCGTACTCCCGCACCTCCCGATGAAGGACCGATTTTCGGGAAGGCGTGTCGGGGACCGTCGGACTCCCCTCCTTCAGGGCGAGCGCCGAACTGGCGAGGGCGAAGAACCGGAGCCACTCCCGCTCGCCCTCGCTGAACTTGAGGGCGTGCTGCAGGAAGGCTCCGGCGGTTTCCACGGCGGTCGCCCAGGCGTGCTGCATCCGCGAGCGCATCTGGACCTCGATGACAAGCCCGTTGAAGGCGTCGTCGCTCCGGTAACGGTAGACGAGGTGCACGCCGCGGTATCCGGAGGGCTTGGGACGGTCGATGTAGTCGATGTTGCGGACGAGCTTGTGTCCCGAGTCCAGCGCCAGGTGGGCTTCGCGCAGCTCCCGCACCTGCTCGATGGTGTGGAGCGCGGCCCGGCACCCGCCCAGGTCCTGCATCCTGGCGAGCTGCATGCGTGGGAAGCGGCGCAACTTCGAAAGGGTCGACGGCGTGGTCTTGAGCCTCTGGGAAACGACGGCGTCGCCCGCGATGCGCGTGGCCAGAACGCGGAGACGGTCGTGCAGCTGGCTCAACGGGAAGCCGTGGGCCGCTCTCCAGTTGTTGAGCACGCGCATGTCTTCGCGGAACTCGGAGGATGACCGGTCGCTTCCAGCGGCGGCGAGCGCCTTGCCGGCGCGGTTGATGCGCCCGCGCGAGTATCGGAGAGGGGTCCGGTCCACGGCGCTGCGAGTCTCAGGTGCGTGGAACGGGATCTTCCCGCGGATCCGTCGGGATCTCGCGCCGGTCCCTGGCGTCGTGGGTCGCCTCTCGCCGGGGGCGATGCGCCGGAGAGGCCGCGAACACCTCCGCGAACGCGGACACCACGTCGTCCTCGACCGCCGCCATGGGGACGCGGCCGCCGACGCATTCGGCGAGGGAGGTGACCTCGCGGCCATGGATCCCGCAGGGGATGATGTTGGCGAAATAGTCGAGGTCGGGCTCGACGTTCAGGGCGAACCCGTGCGAGGTGACCCAGCCGGAGGAAACACGGATGCCGATGGCGGCGATCTTCCGTCCCTCGGTCCAGACTCCGGTGAGACCCTGGGCCCGCCCGGCGAGCACTCCGAACGCCGCCAGCGCGCGGATGAGCACCTCCTCCAGGTCCCTCAGGTAGCGGTGCAGGTCGCGGCGTCCGGGGCCGAGCCGGAGGATCGGGTAGCCGACCAGCTGCCCGGGCCCGTGGTAGGTCACGTCCCCTCCCCTGCCCGTCTCGAAGAGCTCGATGCCCCGCTCGCGCAGCTGGACATCGCTGGCCAGGACGTGGTCGCGGTGGGCGCTCGACCCCAGCGTGACCACGTGCGGGTGCTCGAGCAGGAGGAGCTGGTCGGGGATCTCGCCGGCCGCGCGGCGGCGCACCAGGTCGGCCTGCAGGTCGAGGGCGCGCGCGTACTCGACCTGCCCCAGGCGGGTGACCTCGAGGGTCGCGGGTTCCGGTTGGGACGCGAAGGTGGCCGAACGGCGGACGGGCGGAGGCGCCGCGCCGGAATGCCGGCGGGACGGGGAAGCGGCGGGCGGAGACACGGCGGGCGCGGACCGGTCAGGCGTCCTCGGGAAACTCGGCCAGGGTGGTGCGCAGGTCGGCGATGAAGCGCGCCGCGTCGGCCCCGTCGACGATGCGGTGGTCGTACCCGAGCGAGAAGAACGCGCGCTTGCGGATCGCCATCGCGTCCTGGCCGCTGGCCGGATCCGTCACCACCACGACCCGCTTCTCGATGGCGCCCGTCCCCAGGATGGCCGCCGTCCCCTTCGGGATGATCGGCATGCCCACCGCGGTGCCCAGTACCCCCGGATTGGTGATCGAGAAGGTCGCCCCCTGGATGTCGCCGGGGTCGAGCTGGCGGGACCGGGCGCGCGTGGCCAGATCGGCGATGCGGCGCGCCATGCCCACGAGGCTGAAGTCGTCCGCGTCGTGGATGACGGGCACGATCAGGCCGGGGTTCAGGTCGACCGCGATGCCCAGGTTCACGTTGCCGCGGTAGATGACGTTCCGGCCCGACACGACGGAGTTGACCATCGGGTAGTCGCGCAGCAGCCGGGAGCAGGTCCACGCGATGAAGGCGGTGTAGCTGACACGCGCGCCGCGCGCCTTCCACGCCTCGCGGTTTCGCCGCCGCAGCTCGTCGATGCGGGTGAAGTCCACCTCGATGAAGGAGTGGACGTGGGGGGCCACCCGCTTCGCCACCACCATGTGGTCGGCGGTGAGCCGGCGGATCTTGTCCATCGGCTCCACGCGGTCGGCGGAGCGGGCG
>JAAXGM010000038.1:0-1424 GCA_012267435.1 Gemmatimonadota bacterium | reverse complement strand
CCGCTTGCGCGCCTCGATGAAGTTCAGGATGTCCTGCTTGGTCACCCGTCCCGCGTGGCCGGTGCCGGCGACCCGGGCGATGTCGACTCCGTGCTCGGCGGCGATGCGGCGCACCACAGGGGTCGAGCGGCGGCGGAGGCGCTCCTCCGCGGTCGCGGGGGTGGCGGGGCGGTCGGTGGTCGCGGGGGCGGGGTCGGTCGCGGGGGCGGGTTCCCCCTCCGGTGCTCCGGCGGACCGGGCCTTCGGGGCGGTGGAGGCGTCCGCGGGGGTCGCGGCCGGAGCGCCGGCCACTTCGGTCGGGGCAGCCCCGCCCGCGGCCCCGTCGCCTGCCGGGTCGATCACTCCGACGATGGTTCCGACCTCCACCGTCTCCCCCTCCGGAACCGTGATTTCCACCAGCACCCCGCCGCTGGGAGACGGAATCTCCGCGTCGACCTTGTCGGTCGAGATCTCGAGAATGGGCTCGTCGACCTCGACGCGGTCTCCCACCGTCTTCAACCAGCGCGAGACCGTCCCCTCGGCGATCGACTCGCCCATCTGGGGCATCGGCACTTCAATGCGGGACACGACAGACACTCCGTTGCTTGCGGCGGCACGTTCGGGCTCGGGCACCCGGCATCGGCGATACCCTGGACATCGTCAGTATCCTGTAAGATAGCGGCACGTGGCGACGATGTCCGACACCCGGGGCAGAAAGTAGTCCTCCAGCCCGCCCGCGTAGGGCACCGGCGAATCGATCGCGGTGACGCGCAGGATCGGCGCGTCCAGCCACTCGAACGCCTGCTCGTTCATGCGCATGGCGATCTCGCCCGCGATCCCGCCGGTGCGGGTGTCCTCGTGAACGATGAGCAGCCGCCCGGTCTTCTTCACGCTCTCGGCGATCGCCGCGTCGTCCAGGGGAAGCAGGGTGCGCAGGTCGAGGACTTCGATCCCCACCCCGTCGTCCTTCTCCAGCGCCGCGGCCGCCTCCAGGCTGGCGTGCACCATCGCGCCATAGGTGACGATGGTCGCGTGCCCTCCCTCGCGCGCGCGCCGCGCCCTGCCCAGCGGCACCGCGTAGTCCTCCGCGGGCAGCACTTCCCGCAGATGGGGCGCCCGGTAGAGGCTCTTGTGCTCCTCGAAGATGACCGGGTCGTCGTCGCGGATGGCCGCCTTCATGAGGCCCTTGGCGTCGTAGGCGGTGCTCGGATAGACGATCTTGAGCCCGGGTGTGTGGAAGAAGGCCATCTCGACGTTCTGGGAGTGGAAGGGGCCACCCCGGTTCCCGCCGCCGACGGGGCCGCGCACCACCACCGGCACGCTCCCGCTGCCCCGGTAGCGGGAGGTGGCGAGGTAGTTGGTGATGACGTCGTAGGCGGGAGAGATGAAGTCCATGAACTGCATCTCCACCACCGGGCGAAGCCCCATGTGGGCCGCCCCCGCGG
>JAAXGM010000220.1 GCA_012267435.1 Gemmatimonadota bacterium | reverse complement strand
CTCCACGGGCAGCTCGATCAGGCCGGTGGGCTCGCCGTTGGCGACGATCTCGTAGGGCCGGTCGTCGGCCATCAGCGAGCTGTCGTAGAGGAAGTCCATGTCGAGGATGATGTCGAGGGTGTTGGGACTGAAGTTCCACGACGGGGCCCGGTAGCCGACCGGCCGTTCGCCGGTGACCTCGGTCAGATACGCGACCGCGCGCTCAAGCAGGGCCCGCTCCTCGTCGGCCTCGAGCAGCGAGTTGGTCTCGTGGATCCAGCCGTGGATGCCGATCTCGTGGTGACCAGCGGCCTGAATCGCGTCGAGCATCTCCGGGTTGAACTGGAGGCTCATCGCCGGGATGAAGAAGGATGCGGGGATGTCGTGCTCGTCGAGGACTTCAAGTATCCGCGGGAGCGCGCGGCGGGCGCCGTACTCGCCCTGCGACAAGCCGCCGATGGTGGGTTGCCCGTTGCGGATGGGGATGGTTTCGTTGTCCACGTCGAAGGAGAGCAGCACCGCGGCGCGGGCTCCGCCCGGCCAACCGGCGGGCGTAAGGTCGCGTCCGGCCCGCACCGCGTTCACGGTCGCGAAGACGCGCTCGTCGCTCCATCGCCAGCCCGGCTCGTCGTCGGCCTGGGGCGACTGGGCGGCGTCGGCGGTTCCGGCGCCTGGCGCGCAGGAGGAGAAAACGATGACGAAGGCCCCGGCGGCGAGGAGGGTCGGGTGCGCGTTCATGGAGATGCTCCCGGTTTCGGGTTTCGGTCGGGGGACGCAGTCGCAACAATACGGATTCGCTATGGAGCGTAACAGTATGCGAGGGAAGGGTGGGGGCATGACGCGGAGGATGCCGACCAAGGAGGCGGTCCCGTGAGCGCCGCCCGCGACCTGGCCTTCCTGTCGGCCGCCGAGATCGCCGCGCGGGTGGCGGCGCGGGAGGTGTCGGCGGAGGAGGTGGTTTCCGCCGCGCTCGACCGCATCGGTCGGCACAACCCGGTGGTGAACGCGGTGGTGACCCTCTCCCCGCGCGCCCTCGGAGACGCACGCGCGATCGACCGGCGGCTGGCGCGTGGAGAGGACCCCGGGCCGCTCGCGGGGGTGCCGGTCGGGATCAAGGACATGACGGCGGTGGCGGGGCTGCGCACCACCTACGGCTCACCGCTGTACGCCGACCACGTGCCGGTGGAGGACGCCTTGGTGATGCGCCGCCTGCGGGCCGCCGGAGCGGTGGTGGTCGGCAAGACCAACACGCCCGAGTTCGCCGCGGGGGCCAACACCCTCAACGACGTGTTCGGCGCCACCCGCAACCCGTGGAATCCGGCGCTCTC
>JAAXGM010000219.1 GCA_012267435.1 Gemmatimonadota bacterium | reverse complement strand
GATGGGAGCAAGGCCCGCGATCCGGCGCTGGGTACGCTGGTGGGGCTGTGGGGATGCGACCTGGACGCCTTCCGGGAGCAGTTGGCGGCCACACCCGAGGGGCGGGAAAACGTTCTGACGGTGTGGAACCGGGAGCGCGGGGCGTGGCGGCTGTGAACGGCTGGCCAGAGGGCGGCCCCGTGGCGAACGTGAGCGGCTGGCTAGAGGGCGGCCCCGCCCCCGTCCCTGACGGCTTCGAGGCTGGCGGCAAGGCCCGTCCCCCCCGGAACGGGGCGGAATCCTTCCCCGAAGCCGAACGCTGCCGCGCGAAGGGATGCGCGGCCCGCAAGGCGCGGCACGGCGTGGGGCGGTGCGAAGAGCACTTCGAGGCGCTGTGCGGATTCTACGGCCACACCCCGAACCGCAATCGGGAACCGACCCGGTGGAGGAGGGTGCGACGGGCGCTGAAGGCGCGGGCGAAGGACGCCGACGGCATCGGCGGCGCTGGCAAGGCCGCAACCCCCGCCAGCGCCCCGGATGCCGCGAGCGGGCCGGAATCCGGCCCCGACCTAGTGCGGCGGGCGCTGGCCAATCCCGTACCCGTGGCGCGGGCGGCGTGGAATGCGGACGGCATCCGCCAGACACTCCGGAGGGTGTACCCGTTCAGCCTCGACCGGCCCGCCGATGAACCCCTCTCCCCGTGGCTTGCGGGTTCGCTTGTCTGGAGCCTTACGGAATCTGGCACGGACGCCTGCGCAGACGACGTCGCCGACCTTGCGCGGGCCATGTTGGAGGGGATGCGGGCGATTGCCGACCCCGGACTGCACGGCGGGAACCTGCTGGCGGCGTACTTGTTGACGCATCCCCGGCGCGCCGAGGTGTTCGATGTCCGCGACCGGGCATCCCTCCCCAACTTCGACCGGGAGGGCGCGCACTTGATCGGCGGCGTTCCGGACGCTTTCGATGAGCGGGAGGGGCAACCGTTTCTCCCCGGTTTCGAGCCCAACGGCGGACCCCTCCCGCACTGGCTGATAGGCTGGTTCGGAGCGACCGGCGGCCCGATATCGCAAGGTGGCCGGTTGCCGCTGGCGCTGTCCATCATGGTCGGCGGACTGGCGCGGGTGGCGATTGCCGACCGCGACGGCCATTGGCGCACCATTCGGATACCCCACAGACTGGAGCACGAGGAACGCTTCGGGGGCGCGGCCAGCTTGGAGCGGTGGCTGTGGCCGGACGGGTGGGGAAGCAATCGGCGGGCGCGATGGCGGCTGATCCCCGAGGCGCTGGACGGGTTACGGCGCGGGATGGCCGGTTGGCTGTCCATCCCCGGACTCGGGCGGGTGGCCGTGCTGGCCCCCTCCGTGATCCCGAAGCGGCGGGCCGATCCGCTGGTGGAACTGACGATCCGGATACCGGGGCGCGCGGCGCGCGGCGCGCGGTTCGACTGGCCGACCTTTTCGCGGCTGGCGGTGCGTTCCGCGATCCGGGCGCGGGCGTATCTTGCGGCGGCGGCAATGATGGACCGCACGGCGCGCAACGGCGCGGCGCTGACCCGCGAGATACCGGCCCCGATCCTAAGCCCTGACGGCGAACCCGTCCGGCGCAAGGGCGGCGCAATCGTCCGGAGCGCTACGGAGGTGGCCCCGAATCCGGCGGCGCACTTTGTCCCTTGGCTGTCCGATGCGGACCTTGCGCGGGCCGTAGGATACCCGGAGGGGGCGAACCGGAAGGCGCGGCAACGCGCGGCGGCTGCGTTCGCGGCGCTGGCCGGGGCCGGACTGATTGACCTGCAGGAAGCGCGGGGGCGGTTCCGCATCTTCGGCCCCTAGGGGGCGCTTCACCCTGTCCCGGTTGG
>JAAXGM010000218.1:1097-1416 GCA_012267435.1 Gemmatimonadota bacterium | reverse complement strand
GCGATCCGCTACCGCGCCGCCGGAGCGACGGACCGCGCGATCGTCTCGATCAACGCGCCGCCCGGGTCCGGGCGCCCGGCCATCGGCATACGCAGGGGAACGCCGTACGAGCGCCTGCGCGACTGGCTCGCGGCCCCGGCGTCGGCCGGCGACCCGCGCAGCCCGCGGCGCGAGGCCGTCATTGCGAAACTGCCGGCCGGAAGCTGCGCGAGGACCCTGATCGCGCTCCGCACCGGACTGATCGTGACCCTCACCGGCCCCGCCGACGAGGGCGGCCGGCCCCTCGACCGGTTCTTCCGTGTCCAGGCCGCCCGGTCGA
>JAAXGM010000218.1:0-976 GCA_012267435.1 Gemmatimonadota bacterium | reverse complement strand
GCCCCTGGATCGCCGTGAGCCCTCCCGACGTCGTCGTGGAGCATTTCTGAGCCGATATGGCGGAGCAGGCTCCCCGCCTGCCGACGACAACACCATTGACCGCCTCGCTCGACCAGCGCTTCGCCGCCTGCCGGGAGAAGCGAATCTGGGGTTGCCCGGCGCTTCGCCGCGTCTCGCCCTGGAGGTGCGGCACCACGGTGGACCGGTACCCGCGGGCGTTCAAGCCGATGCCTATCGCCGGCCCGTCGAGGACGACCTCCGGATGAGCTTCAGTCGGATCAGATCCTCTTCCGACCAGCCGATGTCATCAAGCAACGCCTTCAGAAGGCGGGGTCCAAAGCTCTTTCCGGGATGCACATGCAGCACCACTCGCCGTCGGCTGACAGCCCCGTTGCCGATGGTCTTGATGAACCCGACCGTCGCCCCGGATCGCCGTTCCTCGGTCCATCCGTCTCGCTTCAGCGCCTTGGCGAGCTCCTTGAGGGTCAGTCCCTTCAGCTGATTCCAGGTGGCTGAAGAGTAGGCCACGACAACTCCAGAGGCTTCAGTACGGCGGTGGCCGGGATGGGCACGCGTTCGTTCGCCGTTGCGGTTCTGCACTCGGGCCCCACTGGGATGGGCTCCCCATGGGCCACCATGCTCTCAAGGTACGCGAGTGCGGCTACGCGCGCTCCCTCGACGGCTTCGTCCTCGGTTTCGCCTGCAGCGTGTAGTCCCTTCAAGGCCGGGCAGTACGCATGGTACCCATCGCCGTCGGGCTCGATGACAACCGCCACCCGTAGCCTCAGTCGTCCACTCATTTCTTGAAGTCCTCTCGGCGCCAATCATCGCATGCCGGGCGTGCGGCGCGCGGGTGGGAAGCAACTCAAGGATACACGAATGGATCAGCAATCAGACCGCGACGACCCCGGCATTGCCGCCGACCAACACCCGGTAGCGAGAGCGCCCTACCGCGATACCCGCACGGTGTGGCTGC
>JAAXGM010000217.1 GCA_012267435.1 Gemmatimonadota bacterium | reverse complement strand
GACGGTGAACCTCATGAGACTTCCCGGGAACATGAGCCAGGCCGTGTCGTCGTCCAGGATGCGGCTGCTCCACGCGTCTCGGCGCTGCGGGTCGCGCCACAGCACGGTGGCCCGGCCATCCTCCTCGTAGGGCAGGAACACCCCGTCCACCGGAGCCATCGCCGGGACGAGCCACACCCCCCGCTCGCCGGCCCGCATGTCCTTGAACCCCGGCGCGCTGACGCCGGGGCGGCCCGCGACGCGCCGCTCCATCTCGGCGCGCGTGCTCTCGACCAGCCAATCGGGGACCGCGATGCGGGAGATGCGAACGATCCTGGGCGGCTCGTACTCCAGCTCGATCCGCCACAGGATCGTCCGAATCCCGTCGAGGAGGACCACCTCGCCCTCGCGTCCGACCGACATTACGACATGCCCGCCGCTTATTCGGTCCACCGGTCCGAACGCCAACTCCCCGGGAAGCGGAACCTCGCTCGGGATGTTCAGGAGCCCGTCCGCCAACCCGTACGCCGCCAGCAGAAAACCCGGCTGCGCGCTGAGCCCGATGGCGCCCAGGACATGGTCGACCCCGAATCCAACGGCGGTCGCCAACGTCGCTCCCGGAAGCCGCGCCGTCCGCGGCTCGCCGCCTCCGGAGGGAAACCGTACGAGCGCCGCCCGCACGGGATCGCCCACCCACAACGCGCCATCGGGCGCGAACTGGACGCGGTCCGGGGACTCGAGGATCTCGGGATCCCCCGGCCCCGGAGGGCCGCCCAGGGTCGCGATGTGCTCTCCCGACGAGCGGAACAACTGGACCCGTCCCGCCACGCGGTCCGCAACCGCGACCGTGTCTCCGAACAGATCGAACCCTCGGGCCGTCTCGAGGAAGAGGTCGTCCGCAAGGAGGCCTCCGGGCGGCAGCTCCCGCACCAGCTCCCGCACCGAGACCTGCCTGCTCGAACCAACATCGAGCGAGCTGTCGGCGGCGCCGCCGCACGCCCAGGCCGTCAACGCCGCCATCGCGACGAGGCCGAGCCGCCGGGGGAGGACGGGCGCGGCCGCTCCCCCG
>JAAXGM010000216.1 GCA_012267435.1 Gemmatimonadota bacterium | reverse complement strand
GGGCTGGGGGTGGCGGGGGGGGTCGAGTCCGTGGTTCCGGGGCTGCGCGTCGAGGTCAAGTGGCCGAACGACCTGCTCGTCGGCGGGCGGAAGCTGGGCGGAATCCTCTGCGAGCGATGCGGAGGCCATGTGCTGGCCGGAGTCGGGCTGAATCTCAACCAGGAGCCGGCTGACTTCCCCGCCGCGCTGGCGGACACCGCGACCTCGGTCCGGCTTGCGGCCGGGCAGGGCGTCCCGCGCGCCCGGGTGCTGGCGGCGGTCCTGGACGCGCTCACCGCGATCGGATTGCGCCCACAACCGGAGATCCCCGCCTGCGAACTGGCGGAGCTTGAGGCACGCTCCCCCCTTGCCGGTCGCGGTTTGAGGATCGACGGGATTGTGAGACATTCTTCGGGGCGCCCGCGCGCCGTCGAGGGACTTCCGGTCACAGCCGGGCCGGTTCTCGCCGACGGTTCGCTGGAGGTGCGAAACGACGCCGGCACGAGGCTCCGGTTCATCGCCGGGACCATCCGTCGGCAGGGCGGAAATTCCGGGAGCTGAGCATGGCTTGCCAACTGGTCGCCGACGTGGGGAACACCGACACGGTCTTCGGGCTGCTGGCCCTCTCCGGGCGCGAGGTTCTCGCCCATTGGCGAGTCAGCACGGGGGCGCCGCGCACCGAGGACGAGTACCGGGTCCTCCTGCGAGCGCTCCTGGACGGGGGTCCGGTGGAATCCGGCCCCATTCGGCGGGGCGTCATCGGGTCGGTGGTGCCCGGCGGCGACCGCACGCTGCGCCGGGTGCTCTCGACCATTGTGGAAGGACCCGTCATTCAGGTGACCGCCAGATCCGACCTTCCGATCACGATCGACGTGGAGGAACCGCTCACGGTGGGCGCGGACAGAATCGTCAACACGCTCGCGGCGCGGATCCGGTTTGGGCGCGACACAATCGTCGTCGACCTGGGCACGGCGACCACCTTCGACTGCATCACCGCCGAGGGGGTCTTCCTGGGGGGGGTGATCGCGCCCGGGGTCAGCGCCGGACTCGACTGGCTGGCGCACAGTACCGCCAAGCTGCCGCGTGTCGAGCTGGCGCCGCCCGCCGAGGTCATCGGCCGCCGCACCGAAGCCTGTATCAGGAGCGGCGTGTTCCATTCCGCGGTGGGCGCGGTCGACACGATCGTCGAACGCATCAGGGAGAGTTGGGAGTCGGAGCAGATCCTGGTGGTGGCGACCGGTGGTTTCGCGCCCGTGATCGGGCCGCACGTCTCGACGGTGGACCGGGTGGAACCGCTGCTCACGCTTGAGGGGCTGGGGATCGCGGGGGCGCACCTGGACCGCTGACGGCAACCTGGACCGCCGACGGCAACCTGGACCGCCGACCGTGGACCGCCGACGGGGCGGACCGATGACGGGGTTGACGCACGGGAGTCTCCGTGCGAAACTCATTCGCCGTTGTTAGCACTCGCACTCCATGAGTGCTAACAACGCAATCGAACTCCCCATTACCAACCGCAACACACACATCCAAGGAGGAGCGCATGTCTGCCGCA
>JAAXGM010000215.1 GCA_012267435.1 Gemmatimonadota bacterium | reverse complement strand
CTGAATGCAGGATCCGGGATGAAACCATTCGTCGGCTCGCCCGTCATCGGCAGCGTGTGTGGAGCCTGACCCAACACCACGCAGCTCGGCTCTAGAACGGCTCCGCCGGTGCCATAACGGGTCATGGTCATTCCAGCCAGCCCAGCCACGCCGCCAGCAACCACAGCGCCCCGAACCCCGCCGCCAAGACTTGCGCCACCCACAGCACCAAGGCCAGCACCGCCCCCGCCAGGGCTTGCGGCAACCCCAGCCACCACGGCTCGCCCGCTCACCTGGCCTTCCTCGCGCGCCGCCTCCCGTCCCTCGGGGTCTCCGTCCGGCCACAACGCCATGGGGCCGGATCGGGGAGATCCGGCGCTCACGATTCCCTCTCCAACGCCGCGAGCCAGCACCGCGCCTCGCGGGTCCGGGGATTGCGGGGCTCGGGGTGACGCCGGGTGTAGCTCCGGAGCCACGCGATCAGGTCGGGCCGGGGGAGATCGGCAACCTTCCCGAAAAGCTCCCGGCGCCGCTTGAACTCCCGGACCTTCCGCATCGCGAGTACCGGGTCCGCCACGTCCCGCACCGGATCGCTCAACAGTAGCCCTCGTTGACCCGCAGGTATTCGGAAATGAGCCTGTCCACTTCCTCGGTCAGGCCCTGCATGATGAAGCCCGTATCCCCGCCGTGTGTGCCTAAGCGGGGAGAGCGCAGCGAAGTGGTCGGAAGCCACCACAGCGGAGGCGCGAAGGAGTCGGGCCGCCTTTTCCCCATGTCCGCGTTGAACGCAAAGGCATTCCGGAACACCGTGACAGCCAGTTGCAAAAAGACGTCAGCGGGGCCGTCCGCATACAGCCGTGCGGCCCGAAGGCGGCTTTCGACCATCGTGCGGACGCGCTCATTCGTGAGCCCGGAGAGATCGTCATCGCCCATGCTTACGCTATAGCCCACCGGTGCGCATTCGGCGAAGAAGAAGAAACGGTCACTATCGGTCACCGTCTGCCCCTCCACCGGGAGAGCGGGGGCGAGCAAGAGAATGGCCACCAGCCCCGCCGTGCGCGCCCTCACTCGTTGACGGGTACCAAACGGGTACCGTCGCGGGCCTCTAGTTCCATTGCGGGCCAGACGGTCCGGCGCAAGGTCCACGGCTGATCGGGTTGACCACGGAGGGGCGCGTGGGGGGTCGGGGCCGGGGTCGCGATCCCCGCCGCCCGGCAAAGGTCCTCCGATTCCCGTTCTTCCGATTCCCACTGGTAGACTGCCGCTAGCTGCGCGAATATCTCCGCTCGTTCCTTCAGGATGGCGGCCACCTTGCCGGGGTCCGGGCAGGATTGGACACACTCCCTGACCCCCAGGTCGGTCTCTACAGAATCGCCGAAGGCGCGTGCGGTGATCACCTTCTCCGGGGTCAGGTTCCAACCGTCGATCTCGCGCCACCATTCCGCGTAGCTCACTGCCCGTTTCCCGCGCCCGCCCGCGTGGACGCCGCGCCTCTGCCCGCTCCGCTCACCCCTGCGAGTGTGACTCCTACCGTGATGCTGGCGATGATCTCTCCGCTCATGCTCCCCCTGCCTCCCTTCGAGATAGAACTTCAGGAAACCCAAACTTAGCCCCCATATCGATGTCAGCCCACAGGAGGGGAGAGAGAGCCGGGGGCAAGGCCCTCACCGTTCGATCCCCCCTCCGCGCCCCGGACCTCGGGAAGGCCGCTGGGGCGTGGACCTCGTCGCCCCTCAGCTTCGCGATCCGCCGGATTCTCTCCCGGTACGCCTCCTCCCCCTCGACCTCGCGGACCTGCTCCAGCCGAGCCTTGGGCAGCCCTGACCGTGTTGGCCGTGGCGGGGGTTCTGCGGTTGTTGGTGCGCCCATGGATCCGGGCCGACGTGAAGGCGCTGGAGGACAAGGCTCGCGAAGACCGCGCCGCTATAGAGGCGCGGATCGGCGAGCGCCTGACCCGCATGGAAACACGGATCCTACAGGCTGTCGATAAAAGCGCCGCCTCTTCCGAGGACCCCGAGCGCCGCCACTGATGCTGGTCACGACGCCGCCACTGTTACAGGTGGCCGAGATCGTGGCGGCGCTCATAGTCACCTACTGGAAAGAACTGGCGGCGGTTTTCCTCCTCCTGTTCTACTGGGCGATTAAAACCTAGCCCCATCCCGGCCCAGAGGCGGCCGCGGGTTCAGGGTCACCGCAACTCGTTTGTTACCAAAAAGATGTGTGCATATGCCCGTTTCTCGATTCCCGATGGGGTCTGGGTCCTTGGGACTCCGGGGGTTTCCCGCGTCTCGACGTGCGTTTCCCAGTCGCCGCCGCCTGGACACGCGCCGCCGACTCCGGATACCGTGGCGGACGCCACCGGTCGCTCCTCTAACGCTCGCGCGCGATCTTTTCAGACCTTCAGGGATCTGCTCCCCGCACT
>JAAXGM010000037.1 GCA_012267435.1 Gemmatimonadota bacterium | reverse complement strand
CAGCGTGCGCAGCCGGTGCGCGCCGCCCACTGGGCACTCTCGCACGTCTGGCCGCTGGTGCGCGACCGGGCCCGCCTCCGCTCCGCGGCCGACGAGGCCGCCGTGCTGCCGCTGGGCGCGGGGGCCATCGGCGGGTGTCCGTTCGCGGTCGACCGCGCCGCGATGGCCCGCGAGCTGGGCTTCCGCTCCGTGACGCCCAACAGCATGGACGCGGTGGGCGACCGCGACTGGATCGTCTCCGTCCTCTTCGCGGGGGCGATGATCGGGGTTCACCTTTCGCGCCTGTGCGAGGATCTGGTGCTCTTCGCCTCCGAGGAGTTCGGGTTCCTGAAGCTCTCCGACGGCTACTGCACCGGCTCGAGCCTGATGCCGCAGAAGAAGAACCCCGACGTGGCCGAACTCGCCCGCGGCAAGAGCGGGCGCCTGGTGGGCAACCTGGTTTCCATGATGATCCAGCTGAAAGGGCTGCCGACCGGCTACAACCGCGACCTCCAGGACGACAAGGCCGCCCTCTACGACACGGTCGACACCCTGGCACTCACCCTGCCGGCGGTGGCGGGAGCGATAGGCGGCGCGGCCTTCCAGCCGGCGCGCATGCAGGCCGCCCTGGACCCCGCGCTGCTGGCCACCGACCTGGCCGACTACCTGGTCAGGAGGGGCGTGCCCTTCCGCACCAGCCACGAGGTCGTGGGGCGGGTGGTGCGCCGCGCGGAGGCGCTGGGCTGCTCGATCGCGGAGATGTCCACCGACGCGCTCGCGCAGGAGCACGAGGCCTTCGGTCCCGGGGTGACGGAGGTCTTCGACCCGGTCCGGTCCGCGGATGCGCGCGTGGTGAGCGGAAGCACGGGCCGCGAGGCCGTCGCCGCGCAGCTGAAGGAGGCGCGGGAGGCACTCCGGGCGGGGCTCTGGTAGGAGGCTACGGCGGGGCCAGCTTCCTCCCCGCGGCCTCCGCGAACGGAGCCAGTAGCTCCATCATGCGCTCGAACTCCCCGAAATCCAGCGACTGATCCCCGTCCGACCACGCCGACTCGGGATCCGGGTGCACCTCCACCAGGAGCCCGTCGGCCCCGGCCGCGATGGCGGCGAACGCCAGCGGCGCCACCAGGTCGCGGCGTCCGCCCGCGTGGCTGGGGTCGGCGATCACCGGCAGGTGGGTCTCCCGCTTCAGCACCGGGATGGCGGCGAGGTCGAAGGTGTTGCGGGTCGCCGTCTCGAAGGTGCGGATGCCGCGCTCGCACAGGATGACCTGGCTGTTGCCCTGCTGCATGATGTATTCCGCGGACATCAACAGATCCTTGATCGTCGCCGACATGCCTCGCTTCAGGAGGACCGGCCTCTGCACTCTTCCCACCTCGGTGAGCAGGTTGAAGTTCTGCATGTTGCGGGTGCCGATCTGGAGCACGTCGGCATAACCCGCCACCAGCTCCACCTGCCGGGTGTCCATGACCTCGGTCACGACCGGAAGTCCGTGGGTCTCGCGCACGCCCACCAGCAACTCCAGACCCGGCTGCCCCATCCCCTGGAAGGAATAGGGAGAGGAGCGGGGCTTGAAGGCGCCGCCGCGAATGCCGTGTGCTCCGGCGGCCCGCACCCGCGCGGCGGTCTCGCTCAACATTTCGCCACCCTCGACCGAGCAGGGCCCGGCGACCACCACCACACCGCGTCCTCCCACCTCCACGCCGCCCAGGGGAATCCTTGTCGGATCCGCCGCGAATTCCCGGGAAGCCAGCTTGTAGGGCTTCATGACCGGGTGCGCGGCCACCACCCCCGGGATGGAGAGCAGGGGGACGTGCTGGAGCCGCTCTTCGTCGCCGATGCATCCCACGACCGTCAGCGTCTCGCCCCGCGACACGTGCGTGCGCAGACCGAGCGATTCCACGCGTTCGCGGATGTGGTCGAGCTCCTCCTCGGTGATGCCCTTGCGGGTGACGAGAATCATCTGCTTCTCCGCTTCGAAGCCTGTGCGCGTGTGCGGGGTCCCGAGCGCCCGCGCACGGGTTTCCCGGGTGTCGGGATGCCTTTCCGCTCCCGTGGCGCCCGAATAGATTCCGGGCGCGTTCGGCGCCCCAATATAGTCAACCCGCCGGTCACGACAGCCCCCTTCAGAACGATTCCATGACGACGACTCGACCCTCGCTCCACGATCTCGACATCGACCTGGGCAAGCGTGCCCGCCTCCACAGGATCCTTTACCGGAACGGCCTCGGGAACGGCACCATGCTCGCCCTGCCCATCGACCAGGGGCTCGAGCACGGACCGATCGACTTCTTCCCCAACCCTCCGTCGCAGGACCCCGAATTCCAGTGGCGGCTGGCCGTGCGGGGCGGCTTCAACGCGATCGCCTGCCACTACGGGCTCGCGCGCAAGTACATGCCGAAGTACGCGGGCCAGGTGCCGCTCATCCTGAAGCTGAACGGCAAGACCAACATCCCGCCCGCCGACAAGGCGCTGTCGCCGCTCACGTCCACCGTGGAGGACGCGGTGCGCATCGGGGCGGACGCGGTCGGCTACACGCTGTACGTGGGCACGCCGCGGCAGGACGACGACTTCGCCCAGCTGCGCCGGGTGCGGCGGGACTCCGAGCGCTTCGGCATGCCGCTGGTGGTGTGGTCGTATCCGCGCGGCGAGGCCATCGAAGCGAAGGGGGGCGCGACCTCGCTCTACGCGGTCGACTACGCGGCGCGCACGGCGCTGGAGCTCGGCGCCGACATCGCCAAGCTGGTGATCCCGCCCGCGACCGGCCCCAACCCCGCGCAGCCGGGCCAGTACGCCGGGATCGTCCACACCTACGCGGAGGGTGCGCGGCGGGTCTTCCGCTCCGCGGGCCGCACCATGGTGCTGGTGAGCGGCGGCAGCAAGCTCTCCGACGAGGACATGCTGGACAAGGTGAGGATATCGATGGAGTCCGGCGCCACCGGGCTCATCTTCGGGCGCAACATGTGGCAGCGACCCTTCGAGGAGGCGCTCGAGATCGTGCGCCAGGTGAAGGACATCCTGAGCCGGTTCCCGTCCTGACGACCTTCCCGCCGGCGACGCGCGGCACGGGAATCCGGGACATGACCTCCGGCACCGACGCTCTGAAGCGGGCCGCCGCCGCCCGGGCGCTGGAGAGCGTCCGCGACGGGATGGTGCTGGGGCTCGGCACGGGCAGCACCATCCGTTTCTTCCTCGACCTTCTGGGGGAACGCGTGCGCGCCGGCGACCTGAGCGCCATCGTGGGGGTGCCGACCTCCCGGCGCACGGCGGAGATCGCGCGGGGGCACGGCATCCGGATCTCGCGCCTGCGCGCGCAGCCCCGCCTGGATCTGACGGTCGACGGCGCCGACGAGGTCGATCCGCGGGCCAACCTGATCAAGGGACTGGGGGGCGCGCTGCTGCGCGAGAAGATCGTGGCGCAGGCGTCCGACCGGTTCATCGTGATCGTGGACGAAAGCAAGGTGGTCGGGCGGCTGGGCACGCGCGGCCCGCTGCCGGTGGAGGTGACCCGCTTCGGCTCCTCCGGGCACCAGGCTTTCGTGGCGGAGCTCGGCGCGGAGGTGGCGCCGCGCCGCGCCGGAGACGGGAGTCGTTACGTCACGTCCAACGGCAACTACATTCTGGATGCGCGTTTTCCGGAAGGCATCGATGATCCGGTGGCGCTGGACGGGGCCCTGCGCGCGCGGGCGGGTATCGTCGAGAACGGGCTTTTTCTGGGAATGACGACCCGGGCCCTCATCGCGGCGCCCGGCGGCGTGCGCTTGATCGATCCGGGTGGGACGGTCTGATGGGCACGCGACAGGCGGGTATGCCGGGTCGGAACGCTCCGGGAGCAGGACCGGACACGCTCGGGAGGTCGGCATGAAGGTTCGCATCGCCCCGTCCATTCTGGCAGCCGACTTCGGGCGGCTGGCCGAGCAGGTGGCGGAGGCGGAGGAGGCCGGCGTCGACTGGATCCACGTCGACGTGATGGACGGCCACTTCGTCCCCAACATCACCATCGGTCCGGCGACCACGGAGGCGGTGCGGCGGGCCACGCGGCTGCCCGTGGACGTGCACCTCATGATCGAGGCGCCCGACCGCCACATCGAGGCGTTCGCCGACGCCGGGGCGGACTACCTGACGGTGCACCAGGAGGCCTGCCCGCACCTGCACCGGACGATCCAGCGCATCCGCGCGGCGGGCGTGAAGCCCGGGGTGGCGATCAATCCGGCCACTCCGGTGGACTCCCTCGCGCCGATCCTTCCCGAGATCGACCTGCTGCTGGTGATGTCCGTTAACCCCGGATTCGGGGGACAGGCCTTCATCGCGTCGGCGCTCGCCACGCTCGCGCGGGCGCGCGAACTGCTGAAAGCGTGCGGAGCCGAGGAGACGGCGCTCGAGGTCGATGGCGGGATCGACGCCAGGACGGCGCTTGGGGTCGCCCGCGCGGGAGCGGACGTACTGGTCGCCGGATCGGCCATCTACGGTCATCCGGAAGGCGTGGCCGCCGGGGTCTCCGCGATCCGGGACGCCGTGGAGACCCTGGGCGGCTGATGCCTTAGCCACGATCATGGCCATCTTCCGGCGCACTCATCGGCTGCCGCACTCACCGGCGGAAGTGTTCGCGTGGCACATGCGCCCGGGCGCGCTGGAGCGTCTGCTTCCTCCGTGGGAAAACGTGCAAGTGGTGGCGCGCGATGGCGGCATCGCAGATGGCGGCACGGTCACCGTACGGGCAGGCCCCGGGCCGCTGCGGGTCGCTTGGACGGTCCGCCATACGGCCTGCGAGGAAGGGGTCCTGTTCCGGGACGAGCAGGTGCGCGGCCCCTTCGACCACTGGGTGCACACGCATCGCTTCTCACCGGACGGTGGGGGCGGGTGCGTGATCGAGGACGAGATCGACTGGCGTCCGCCGTTCAACGTTGACGTTCCGGTCCTCGCGCGGCGGATCGAACGCGTCCTGGAGCGCGGCTTCGCGTTTCGGCATCAGCGGCTGACCAACGACCTCGCCCTGCACCAGCGCTATCGGCGGCGGCGGCCGCTCTCGGTGGCCATCAGCGGAAGCTCGGGCTTTCTGGGACGAAACCTGCGGCACGTTCTCACCACCGGCGGGCACCGCGTGCTGCGCCTGGTGCGCTCGCGGAGAAAGGCCGGAGAGGAATCCGTGTACTGGAATCCCGCGCAGGGGAAGGTGGATCACGACGGGCTCCAGGGCGTGGACGCGATCGTGCATCTGGCGGGCGAGCCCCTGGTCGGCGCGCGCTGGACCGTGGGGAAGAAGCGGGAGATCCTGCGGTCGCGCAGGAACGGCACCGAGTGGATCGCCCATACCGCAGCTCGTCTTTCGCCGCCTCCGCGGGTACTCGTGTGCGCCTCCGCGGTCGGATACTACGGCAATCGCGGCGACGAGAAGCTGACCGAGGAAAGCCGGCCGGGCCGGGGCTTTCTGGCCGAAGTGTGCAAGGCGTGGGAGCTCGCCGCGGCACCCGCGCGCCGAGCGGGGATCCGGGTCGTGCATCTGCGGCAGGGGGTGGCGCTGTCCCCGGACGGCGGCGCGCTTCAGCTGATGCTACCCGCTTTTAGGGCCGGGGCGGGAGGTCGGTTGGGAAGCGGGCGGCAGTACTTCCCGTGGATCGGCCTGGACGACACGCTCGGGCTCATCCTGCACGCGATCGTCACCCCGCGGGTTCGCGGACCCATCAACGTCACGGCTCCATTGCCGGTGACGAACGCCACCTTCACGAGCGCGCTGGGCCGGGTGCTCCGGCGGCCGACCCTCCTCGCGGCACCGTCGTTGGCGGTATATGCCCTGATGGGCGAGATGGGGCGGACCGTGCTCCTGGGCGGGCAGCGCGCCCTCCCGGCAAAGGCGGAACGCACGGGATACGAGTTCCTGCACCCGTCCATCGAGGAGGCGCTGCGGTTCGGGCTGGGGGTGGCATAGGGCGGCGTGAGTTCTGGCGGTCCCGGCGATTTCCGGGTTATCGTTTCCCCGCGGATTCCTTGAGCTGGAGCGTGCCATGCAGCGGCTGACCGTCCTCGCGGCTTTGACCTTCTTGTTGACGTCTGCGTTCGCGCCCGAGCGCGCGAGAGCGCAGGTCGACGCCGTGAGCGTCGTGCGGCTCGAGGCATCGCCGCCGTCCGTCGTCGTCATGACGGGTGAGGAGGTCCCGTTCGAGGTGCGCGCCCTCGACGCCCGGGGCCGCGTGGTGGCGGACGCCCAGGTGCGTACCGTGGCGCCCCGGGCCGCGGCGGTCGTGCGCGGGGGGACGGTCCGCGGGCGGACGATGGGCGAGTACGAGATCGTGGCGACGCTGCTGACGCCGCCTGGATACGAAGGAACGCCGCCCAGCCTGCGCGTGCCGCTCACGGTGCTGGCCCCCGAGGTCGCCACGGTGGAGGTCACCGCCGAGCGGGGCCGCCTCTACCAGGGGACCACCCTCCGCCACACCGCCACCGCGCGCCACGCGGACGGATCGGCGCGGCCGGGTCCGGTGGTGTCGTGGTCCAGTTCCGATCCGTCCGTCGCCACCGTCGACCGCTTCGGCTACGTGACCGCCACCGGCACGGGTGCGGTCACCATCCGGGCCGACGTGGAGGGGACGGCCGGCACGGCCGCGTACGACGTGGCGCCGTTCCCCGCGGTCTCGCTGGACATCACCGGGCTGGCCGACGAGGTGCGCACCGGCGACGTCCAGCACCTCACCGCGGTGGCGCGCGACGCGGCCGGCGAGTTGGTCGCGGACGTGCCGGTGACCTGGACCCACACGGCCGTGCCCGACGCGGAGATGGTCGCGCCCAGCGCGCCCGGTCAGATCGCGCGCGGCCGCTTCGTCGCGGACGTGCCCGGCGTGTACACGATCATGGCCAACGCGGGGCCGCTGGCGGCGCGCGCGACCCTTCAGGCCGTCGGCCGCGACGCGGTGCGCGAGCTTACGCTGGTGGGAGCGGGGAGCACGGCCACGGTGCGCACCACCGACTTCTGGGTGTTCGAGGGGCTGGACGGGCGGGACTACGCGCTCACGGGCGCCAAGATGTCGGATGGGTACGCCTACGCTTGGGACGTCACCGACCCGGGCAACATCTTCAAGACCGACTCGCTCCAAGTGGACGCCCGTTCCGTCAACGACGTGAAGGTGTCCCCCGACGCCCGCTACGCCACCCTCACCCGCGAGGGCGCCTCCAACCGCCGCAACGGGGTGGTCTTCCTCGATCTGGCCGACCCGGCCCACCCGGTGATCGCCTCCGAGGTGGTCGAGGGGCTCACCGGCGGGGTCCACAACGCCTTCCCCGGCGACGACTACGCCTACGTGCTCGCCGCCGGCGACAAGTACGTCATCATCGACGTCGCCGACATCCACAATCCGCGCGTGGTCGGCGAGTACAATCATCCCGACAGCCGTCTCCACGACGTCTGGGTGCTCGACGGCATCGCCTACTCGGCCGAATGGGAGAAGGGCATGGTGGCCGTGGACGTGGGCAACGGCCGCTGGGGGGGCACCCCGGAGAACCCGGTGCTCATCTCCGAGCTGGCGGTTCCGACCGGCACCACCCACGCCATCTTCCCCTACCGGTCGCAATCCACGGACCGCTTCTACGTCTTCGTCGGGGACGAGAACATGCAGCGGAGGGGGCTCGCCAACGCGGGACCGCGAGGCGGCGGATCCTACCAGTTGCCGTATGATCCGGAGACCGGGATGAACGGGATACCGCTGGCGACCCAGGGCTACATCCAGGTGATCGACTTCACCGATCCCGACAACCCGGAGATGGTCGCCCGCTACGAGGTCAGCGAGTACGGCACCCACAACATCTGGGTGGAGGACGACATCCTCTACCAGGCGTACTACGAGGGCGGGCTGCGCGTGGTCGACGTTTCCGGCGAGCTGATGGGCAACCTGTACACCCAGGGCCGCGAGATCGCCGTGCACAAGTCCACGGACGTGAACGGCTGGGTGCCCAACTCGACCATGGTGTGGAGCGCGATGCCCTTCAAGGGGCACGTCTTCTTCTCCGACACCAACTCCGGGCTCTGGTCGGTGAAGGTGGAGCCGCCCGAGCGGCCCGTGTCGTAGGCGAAGCTGGACGGTAAGGGAGCCTCAACCGGGACGTACCGGCCGGGCGCCGGGATGCAGGCCGGGGAATCCGCGCCTTCTTCCGCGCACGCTCGAGCCGTGACCCCTGATCTCGACTTGGAGGCCGTCGTCATCGGTGGGGGACCGGCTGGATCCGCCGTTGCCCGTCTGCTCGCCCGCTGGGGGCACTCGGTCGTCCTTCTCACGCGTCCGCCGACCGGCCATCCCGCGCTTGCCGAGTCCGTTCCCCCCAGCACGCGCAAGCTCTTCGCCCTCTTGGGAATCGCGCCGGAGATCGACGACGCAGGGTTCTTCCCGGCCCGGGGCAATCTCGTCCGCTGGGGCGATGCTCCGCTCCGGCGCGCCGATTTCGCGCCCGGGAGCATCGGCCATCACGTGATCCGCGACGCCTTCGATGCGCTGCTGCTGGACCTCGCTGTAGAAGCGGGCGCCGAGGTGCGGCGCGATGCAACGGTACGGCGAGTGGTGCGGGGGGAAGCCGGTGGCGAAGGGAAAACGGAGCAGCCGCAACGCGTCGAGTATGAGGACAGACGTGGCGGTACGAGGATCCTGCAAGCTCCCTTCGTCCTGGACTGCTCCGGCCGCGCGGGAGTCATCGCCAACGCGGAGCTGCGCGTCCGCGACCATTCCAACGCCACCGTCGCCCTGGCCGGGGTCTGGCGGGCCGACGCCGGCACCCCCCCGGCCGAGCCCTACACACTGGTGGAGAGCTATCGCGACGGCTGGGCGTGGTCGATGCCGGTATCGGACGCGCGCCGCCACCTGACCATGATGATCGACCCGCGCAGGACCAGGCTGCTCAAAGGGCAGGGACGCCGACGCCTCTACCTGGCGGAACTCGAGAAGACCCAGGAGGCCCGCCGCCTCGTCGCCGACGCTCGCCTCGAGAGTGACATCAGCGGACACACCGCGTCGCAGTACACCGCCTCGCGCTTCGCCGGAGACGGGTATCTGCTGGTCGGAGATGCCGGCAGCTTCATCGATCCGCTCGCTTCGGCGGGGGTCAAGAAGGCGCTCGCCTCCGCTTGGCTCGCGGCGGTGGTGGTCCACACCTGCATCGCGACGCCCGCCATGCGCGACGTCGCGCTCGAATTCTTCGACAGCCGCGAGCGGGCGACCTGGCTCGGCCACCGCCGCCACACCGCCCGGTACTACCGCGAGGCGGCCGCGGCTCACGGTCACGGCTTCTGGAGCGCGCGCGCGGAGGCAATCGGGGACGTCCGTACGGCCATGCCGTCGACGCAGTCGACCGCAGCGGCTGGTGCTTCCTCCCTCGACCTCCAGACCTCCGGGGAACCTCCGTTGGCGGAACCCGCGAGCACCCCCGCTCTCGACCCCGCCGCAGAAGTGCACATCCCGGTCCCGACCGAGCCCGACATCGCGGCCCTCCGCCACGACCCCGATGTCCTGCGCGCCTTCAGCGAGCTGCGCGCCGCGCCCGCCATCCGCCTGCGCCCTGCGCCTGGCCTGCGCCGCCTCCGGTTGCCTGCAGTGCGCGGCCGCCGGATCGTCCTCGACGAGCACCTCGCCTCGCCCGCGCTGCCCGACGGCGTGCGCTTCCTGCGCGACGTGGACCTACCGCCCCTCGTCGAGATGGCCAGCGGCTTCGAACAGGTACCCGACCTCTACCAGGCCTACCTGGACCGCGTCGCCGCCGTGTCGCTCCCCGACTTCCTCGGTGCACTCTCCGTCCTACTCGGCAAAGGGATGCTGACGAACGACCTGCCGGAAAGATAAACCGCCATCCCATGGACGGCACATAGTCCGTGAAACTGCACCCCTAACCCCGCCTGTTGCTACATAGATTGAAAGACGCGATCCTTCTCCAGATGAGGTTCGCGCATCAACGGATTCTCGATTCGGTCTTCGGAGAAGGCCGCTTTCGGTCGATCTTGGTCTCCATCAGCGAAATGCAAAGGCAACGAGAAGAGGGTGCGAATGCGATTTGCGTGCCTGGCGCTATCCGTCTGTATCAGCTACATTTGGCCAACTTGGGCGGGCTTTATTACCTTGATCCTCCGGCGCGATACCTAAAGGAGGATGTGGCCGGGCACGTAACGGTAGACAGCCTTGGAGCGCTGCTCGTCCGACATCTGCCGACGTTGGCCATCGGCTTAGAGCATCTCCAGTTGGGGTGAAAACCGCATGTTGGTACGTTTCACTCGCGACAACGGTTCATCGAGTCCGTCAGCAATCCTGAGTACTCTGAGGATCTCCTTACCTATCGCGCCAGCCAACGGAGGTGGTACGACATTTCCGATTTGAGATCGAACATCGGCCCGAGTCCCAAAGAAGGAAAAATCGTCGGGGAATCCCTGAAGTCTAGCAGCTTCCCGCGGCGTGAGTGGGCGGTCGTGGTGCGGATGGCCATAGCGTCCTCGAGTGAAGCTGTCGAACCCTCCTGTGATAGTGGGGCACTGTCCGTCCCATCGCAGGCGTCCGTATACATCGGGCCAACCACCACTAGAGAGATCAACACCCCGGTGGCAATCAAGTCTTAGGTCTTCGGGTATATCCTGCCAGCCCCCGCCCTGAGGTACAAAGGAGAACCGCTTGATGTTGATAGGTGTGACCCGCGCGCGCTGGTGATTCGGGAAATCTGGATGCACCGAATAGTCAACGGGAGGCTCTGGAAGTCCGCCAAGGACGTCGCCGACAGTTTTCCGCTGGCCTACTTGAGGATTAGGTACCGAGAAGGGAATGCCTTGATCGCTTCGCACACCTACTATGACGAACCGTTCTCGCGTCTGAGCTAGTCCGTAGTCAGCACAGTTATATAAATGCGGGAACAGATGGTAGTCCCAGAGTTCCTGCCGCATCCATTCGCGGTATTTCTTACCCCTCTTCTTACCGAAGATCGCGACGTTCTCGAACAGCATCACCCGCGGCTGGATTTCTCGGACGAGCCGGGCGAACTCCAGAACTAGGCGGTTGCGGTCATCTCCGTTGTGAGCTCCGCGCTTCTGCTTCGAAAAGCCTTGACACGGCGGTCCACCCGAGAAGAGATCTAGCTCACCGCGACGTTGCCCAAGGCGCTCGAAGACTTCACGTCCCGTCAGCTTCTCGGCGTCGGCGACCACGCACGGCCCGGGCAGGTTCCCCGAATGGGTCTCAACCGCGCGGTCGTCAAGATCGAACGCCAACAACGGAGTCAAGCCTGCTTGTTCGAGCCCGAGACTCATGCCTCCAGGCCCGCAGAACGATTCTACGAATCCATACTGCATTCGCGACGCATCCTTGCGTTTCCGGGTCAACTGGACGAATCCGTTTGCATCTGATTCATCTTACCAAATAGACACCGAAATGGCGTCAAACCTCCTCCGCCGGTTCCCCCGTGTAGAACGCTATCGTGCGCCTTGCCGCCGGACCCGCGGCGTCCGGGTCCTCTCCGGACGCGACCGCAGCCTGCCCCCATCCCTCACCACTTCCCCGGATGAACGCCTTGCCGTCCGGCGATGTTGCAAAGGCCACCTCATCCGGCTTGGGCGCGTCTGGATCCGCGAGATGGAACGCGAGACCCAGCAGGCCCAACTCCCAGCCGACGCCGGTCGCCCCCGGGCCGTACTGGCTCCAGTGTTCCGAGAGCCGCTGGGTGTGCGTTAGCGTCAGCCGCGCCCGGCGCGCCCCACCCTGGGAGAACCGTACCTCCACCCAGCTCACGTCTCCGCCGAACTCCCATGTGAGCGCGAAATGCCATGGCCGCCCGCAGGCCGTGATCGTGCCAACCGCGTTGCCCTCCAGCTGATAGCGGCCGCCGGGTGTGAGTTCTCCGCTGACAGGCAGGAACCAGCGTGGGAGGCGTTCGCTGCTGGTTACGGCGTCCCATAGATCCTCCAGAGATGTCGCGTAGCTCCGGGAGAGGATGACCGCGCGCGCAGGCTGTCCATCACGCTCCAGCACCGACACGGAGCGTTCCATGGCGGCGATATGTCCTGCAACGTCGAAGTTCATCGGGTTTTCCTTTTTGGACTGCCGTCGGATGGCTCGTCCGCAAACGTATCCGCGACTTCACGTGGCGTCACGACCGACCCGGGTCGGGGAAGGCTGTCCAACAGACGGCGGTCGCCAGTGATGAGGCAGGTCCCGGGGTGGCCCTCCAACAAAGCCCAAACATGATTGTCACCGTCATCCGGTGCGGCATCTGAGGCCGGGGGCTCGCGCCATACCGCATTGGCCGCCAAGTCGGTCAGCAGCTGATCGATCTGTCTCTCGGTGCGCTGGTGATACCGTACAACGGCGGGTCGGCGGAGTACCGCCGAGTATTCCGAGAACAGGGCGCCCGACATCAGGTAGAGCAGGCGTCCGTCAAGCATCGCGTCGAGAATCCGCGACCGGGGTCTGCTCATATCGGTGCTCATCAACCCGGACGCGACGACGTTGGTGTCGACTACGAACGCCGTTCGGATCAATCGTTCTTCCCGGCTCGATGGAGCCTGGTTTCACGCACCGCAATGGCCATCGCCTCTTCATCGCTCAAACCGGAACTCGACCGGGCCGCCGCAACGATCTCGCGTGCCGTTTCGGAAGGAAGGATGCCCCTGAACTCAAGGCTCTCTTCGATGATCGCGCTCATTGAACGTCCTTGTCGTGCGGCGGCCTCTCGCAAGGCGCGGTGGGTACGGTCCGTCAAGCTGATTGTGAGGCGTGGCATGGCACGAAATCCCGGGTTTCGACGACGGTGCTGAGGCATGAAGACACCATAGCACCAATTCATCATCGATGCAACGGGCGTGCATCGACCTGGGCTCGTGTGCTCTCCGCCCCGTCGCATCTCCCCGTTTGTCTCCCATCCCTGCAAGCGATATCATCCGTATGCCGCATAGACCGATAAACAAGAGTTCCTCCAACCCCGGGTCCCCGCATGGTTCACCGCCCTCGACTGACCCGCGCGCCCCTCTTGGCGGGGATGTTCGCCGCAGGCGCGTCCCTCCTGGCCTCCGGCGCCAGCGCGCAGAGCGAAGAGGAAGGCTTCGCCATCGAGCACGAGACCATTCGCGCCCGCTGCGCGGCGTGCCATCTCCCGGATTCGGAGGGGCGGATGTCGCGCATCTCCTTCGAGCGCAAGACGCCGGAAGGATGGCAGGGCTCGCTCGAGCGCATGATCTCGCTCAACGGCGTGACCCTCGCGCCCGAGGAGGCGCGCGAGATCGTCAAGTACCTCTCGGACCACCAGGGGTTGGCGCCCGAAGAGCTGCGTCCCGGTCTCTTCGAGGTCGAGAAGCGGATGATCGACCACCGCTATCTGGCGGACACCGACGTCGAGTTCACCTGCATCCAGTGCCATTCGATGGGGCGGGTGATCACGCAGCGGCGCACGCGCGAGGAGTGGGAGCTCCTGATGTCGACGCACCGCGGCTACTACCCGCTCGCGGACTTCCAGGCCTTCCTGCGCATGGGGCCCACGCCAGACCAGCCCGG
>JAAXGM010000036.1 GCA_012267435.1 Gemmatimonadota bacterium | reverse complement strand
ACGCCGTCCTGCCCCGTGCCCGTGGTGATCAGGCGCACCAGGTTGTCCTCGACCGCGATGAGGTTCTCGTCGAGCTCGGTCGCCGCGGCGAGAATGTCGTCCGCGCCGCCCCGGTCCTCCAGCACGGCCTGGAGGTCGTGGAGCTGGCGCCGCACCCACTCGATGCGGTTCACCATCGACGTCACCTCCGCGTAGTCGGCCCGGATGTCCGAGAACATCGCCAGCTGCGCCCGGATGTCGGCTTCGGTCCCGGTGGAATTGGGATCCTTCAGCACGCGCAGCTCCCGCGACTGGCTGGGCTGCCCGTCCACCTCGAGGGTCGCGGTGTAGGTGCCGGGCGGCATGAGCATCGAGAGCCCCTGCCCCCCTGAGCGCCGCCGATCGTCGCCCAAGTCGACCCAGTCGGCGTGGAGCGGCTTGGTCCGGAACACGATTTCCGGCGACGGCTCGTCCCGCAGATCCCACCACACCCGGTTGATCCCGGCCTCCCCCGGACCATCGAGCGACCGCACCGGGTTCCCGGCCGCGTCGGCGATGCGGATCGTGGCCCCGCTCGCGCTGCCATCGCCCAACCAGTAGTTGATCGACGCGCCGTAGAGCGGGTTGTCGCCGTCGGATTGGTCGTTCGGCATCGTGCGCGCGGAGGTTATGGGCCGGAAGCGGTAGGCGTCACGCGGCGCGAACAGGTGCGCCGGCGACTCGACGACCTCGGCGTTCAGCTGCTGCAGCGGCGTGATGTCGTCCAGAATCCAGAAGCCGCGCCCGTAGGTACCCACCACCAGGTCGTTGAAGTGCTTCTGCACCTCGATCCCGTACATCGGCGACGCCGGCATGTTGTTCATCAGCGGCTGCCAGTTGTCCCCGTCGTCGAACGAGACGTAGAGGATGTTCTCGGTGCCGAGATACAGCAGCCCGGGGCGCACCGGGTCCTCGTGGATGTCGCGCGTGTAGCTGAGCGGGCTTTCGGCGATGCCCTGGACGATCTTCTGGAAGCTCTCGCCGTAGTCGTCGGTGCGGTACACGTGCGGCTCGAAGTTGCCCTGCTGGTGATGCTCGATCGCGAAGTATGCCTTCCCCGTCTCGTGGGCCGACGCGTGGATCCCGCGCACGACGCCGTCCGGCGGCAGGTCGGGGATGTTGCCGGTCACGTCGCTCCAGGTCCCGCCCCCGTCCCGCGTGACGTGCACGAGTCCGTCGTTGGACCCGGCCCACATCACGTTCGCGTCGAGGGGCGACTCGGCGAAGGCGTAGATCACGCAGCAGAACTCGACCCCGATGTTGTCCGGCGTGAGTCCGCCGGAGATCCCCATGCGGGACTCGTTGTTGGTGGTCAAGTCGGGACTGACGATCTCCCAGCTCTGGCCGCCGTTGGTGGTCCGGTGCACGTGCTGGCTGGTGACGAAGATGGTGTTGCGGTCGTGCGCCGACACATGCAGGGGAAACGTCCACTGGAAGCGGTAGCGCACGCCGCTGGCCGGGTGGCCGCTGGCCAGCTCGGGCCACACTTCGACGTCCCGGAACTGGCGGTTGCGGGCGTCCCAGCGCACCACCACGCCACCCCGGGCGCCCGATCCCGACGCGCTCGACCACACGATGTTCGGGTCCTCCGGATCGGGAGTCGCGAAGCCGCTCTCGCCCCCGCCCACGGTCACCCACTCAGACCGCGAAATCGGCCCGCCGAT
>JAAXGM010000214.1 GCA_012267435.1 Gemmatimonadota bacterium | reverse complement strand
CTTCCCCGGCATGACCGTGGAACCGGGACCCCGGGGACGGTAGGGCTCCCTCCTCTGCGCCTCGGCCGCCCCTGGGCGTATCTTGCTGCGGGCGGTCCAGTGACGGCGGTATCTTTTGCGCTCGACTGGGAGAGGAGGGACGGATGCGAGGGAGGAGGCGAGGGAGGGCGTCCGCCGGGGCGGCGGCGCTCCCGCTGGTGGCGGCGCTGGCATCGGGTGCCTGCCCCGAATCCGGACCGACCGCGCCGTCGCCGGTGCCGGCGACGCCGTCGGACGCCGGGCCGGAGCGGGTCGAGTTCAACGGAATCGTTCAGGAGGCGTTCCCGGGCAGGAGCAGCATGCGGCCCGTGCCGGGCGTTGCGGTGACGCTCACCGGGGGGCAGGTGCACGGGCGGACGTCGGTGACCGACAGCGCGGGCCGTTTCTCGTTCGCGGATTATCCGGCGTGCGAACGCGGCAGCGTGGAGTGCCGGGTGCGGCGCATTCAGGTCGAGAAGCCCGGCTACGAGGCGCGGGCGGAATCGTTGAGTGACCCGTACCGAGACTACGCCTTCAGCGGACGGCGGGAGTGGCGTCCAGACTACCGGGAGATCGTGATGGGCCACAAGTGGCCGCGAGACCCGCAGTTCGACCGGCTGCGTGCGCAGGTGCCGGCCATGCAGCCGCTGTACCTGGTCCTGTGGGACGCGGCGCAGTGGCCGACAGGCCAGCAGCACGGCGGCGAGTACAGCGCCGGCTTCATCGCCGTCCTGACGAGAACGGCGCAGTGGATTGTCCATCGGGCGATCACGCACGAGTACTGCCACGCGCACCAGGACTGGGTGGTCGACCCGAACGACTACGGCCCCCTCCACCTGTGGGAGCGAACGTCGGCGGGACGGGCATTCCAGGCGGCGGAAGTGGCCGACAAGGCGGCGGGCAACTACGTGTCGTCGCGGTACCAACTCTACGAGAGGGCCGCGACGATCTGCGAGATCTTCTACTACGAGATCAAGTACCCGACGTTCCCCAGAGGGTACGAGAGCGATCGGGCTTGGCTGCGCGAGAATGCGCCGCACCAGTATGCGTGGGCGGCGGAGTGGCTGCAGGGGTTCGGGGGCTTCCAGGAGCCGGCGACGTTGGCGTTCCGGCGCGGTGGGCGATGATTCCGGTTGACAGCCTGCGGGGAGCGGCGGTAGGGTCGCCGCTCATGGTCATTCGCAGACCTGCCCGCCTCCGGGCCGAGACGTCGGCGATCGGATCGGATCGGATCGGAT
>JAAXGM010000213.1 GCA_012267435.1 Gemmatimonadota bacterium | reverse complement strand
CCCACGATCCAGCGCTCCAGCCAGGGGGCGCTCGACAACGGGACCACGGTGGACGATGTCTTCGGCGTGCTGGCGGAACTGCGCCGGTGCAGCGAGGTGCCGGTCGTGATCTTCTCGTACCTGAATCCGCTCCACGCGCGCGGCGTGGAGACTTTCGTGCGCGAGGCGGCGGAGGCGGGGGCGGACGGCATCCTGCCCACGGACCTTCCCCTGGGGGCCGATCCGGAGCTCGAAACAATGCTGCTGGAGTCCCCGCTGGACTTCGTCCGCCTCGTCGCGCCCACGACCTACCCCGCACGGGTGCGCGAAATCGCCCGTTCCAGCCAGGGATTCGTGTACTACATCGCACGCACGGGAGTGACCGGCGCCCGGGTCGAGCTGCGCAGCGAGCTGGCTCGGGAGGCGGGTGCCGTGCGCGCGGTCTCGCCGGTGCCCGTGGCGGTCGGATTCGGGGTGTCGACGCCGGAGCACGCGCGCGCGGTGGGCGCTGCGGCCGACGCGGTGGTGGTGGGCAGCGCCCTGGTCAACCGTCTGGACCAGGCCGGGGTGGAAGGGTCGCTCGCTCTGGCCGCCGAACTTCACGGCGCGTTGAACGGGATAGGCTGAAGATGGGCAGGCGAGACCGAAGCGGGCGGCGGAAGAGGGCTCCCGGGAAAGAACAGGAAAGCAGGAACATGAAAAAAGGTCGCGCAAAGGAGGACAGGCGCGCCCGCGCACAACGCCCGGCCCGCACCCTGATCGAATGGATCAAGTCGATGGCGGTCGCGGTGGGCATCGTGCTGGTCCTGCGCCTCTTCGTCTTCCAGACCTTCTTCATCGATTCGGGTTCCATGCAGAACACCCTGCTGGTGGGCGATTTCGTCTTCGTCAACCGGCTCGCCATGGGGTCCCCCGTCCCCCTCACCGGCATCCGCATTCCGGGGTACGCGGAGCCCCGCCGCGGCGATGTCCTGGTCTTCGATCCCCCGCACGACGACACCCTGACCGTGATCAAGCGCCTGATCGGCATGCCGGGCGACACCCTGGAGATGCGCGCCGGGCAGCTCTACCTCAACGGCGAGGTCTGCGACGAGCCGTACGCCGTCAACGACACGACCACGGACCACTTCGACCCCGACATGCTCTGGCAGAGGGAGATCCTCCTCGGGGGTCCGCGCGACGACTACCGGCCCTCGCGCGACACTTGGGGTCCGCTCGTGATCCCCGAAGGCCGCTATTTCATGCTGGGCGATTTCCGCTGGGACAGCCTCGATTCACGGTACTGGGGGCTCCTCGAACGGTGGCGTTTCCGGGGCCGGGCCGTGTTGATCTACTACTCCTACGACCGGGGCGCGATGCGGCCGTTTCCGTGGCTGACCGAGGTGCGCGGCGGCCGGATCGGGGACCGGATACGCTGAAGAGCGGGCGGGTCGGCCGCAGGGCAGGTCCGCGGCGAAGGGCGAGGCAATGGACCGCCGGGACACGGCGACCCGGTCTTGGCGCTACCCCCCCAGCCGCTCCGCCAAAGTCGGGTCCGGCGCGACGAAAACCGTCCGGACCCGGTCGGGAATCACCGCCCCGGGCGCCGCGCCCCGCGGCTTGCGCACCCACTTGCGGCGCGTCCAGTCCACCGGGACGGTACCCGAGGCTCTGGCGCCGGAGTGGTTGGCCGCGAGGACGGCGGCCTCTTCCAGGTCGGCGGCCGGGGGGCGCTCGGGACGCGTCCAGCGAAGGATCACGTGCGCGCCGGCCGCGTGGCGGGCGTGG
>JAAXGM010000035.1:379-17097 GCA_012267435.1 Gemmatimonadota bacterium | reverse complement strand
GCGGCCGAAGCCGGCCATGACCTGCCGGATCTTCCAGAGAAGCACGCCGATGGTGTGCTCTTCGTTGCGAGCGGGTATGCAGATGTAGACCAAGCCGGACTCCGGGAGCTCGCGGACGCCCGTTCGGCGCTGCAAGATCGGGGCCGAATGGGACTGCGGGCGGTTGGGACAACAGGCTGGCGCTTATACCTGACCGCGTGGGGACGGTTCCGGCGTCCGGCCGGCGGCTCGCGTGCGGGACCACCGCCGGTGTTGCCACAGATACTGGTCCGGATGGCGCCGCACCCAGCGCTCGAGCGCGGCGACGTGCGCGCGCGTCAGCGCTTCCACGTCCCGGGCCGGCACGCCGCTCGGTGAAATGGAGACCTGCTCCAGAACGAGGTGATGGGGAACGGGGGCGGCCGGATGATGGAGGGCGACGCCCAGCACCAGGGGTGCGCCGCTGCGTAGCGAGAGCACGGCTGCTCCGCGGGCGGTGGAGGCGGGCTCGCCGAGGAAGTCCGCCATGACGCCGCCCGCGTGGGCATTCTGGTCGGCGAGCAGCACGACGACCCGGCCCTTGCGGAGCGAGCGGAGCAGGACGTGTACCGAGTCGTTGCGCGAGACCACGTTCATTCCCAGTCGTCGGCGGGCCTCCACCAAGGCACGGTCGAAGAGGGGATTGTTCTGGGGGCGCGCCACCACGTCCAGCGGAAGGTCTCGGCACGCCAGCGCCCCGCCCCCCACCTCCCAGTTGCCGATGTGGCCGGTCACCAGGATGGCGCCCTCGCCGCGGGCCACAGGCTCCGCCAGCAGCTCCCGTCCCTCCACCCGGGAGAGCGCGAGGATCTCGGCGCGCGTCAGGCGCGCAAGCCGGAAGGTGCTGGCCGCGGTGCGTCCCAGGTGGCGGTAGCTCTCCCGGGCCACCCGGGCCCGCCAAGCTGGGGAGCGCTCCGGAAAGGCGCGCGCGAGGTTCTCCGCGCTGACCCGGCGGCGGATGCGCAGCACGCTGCCGGCCAGCCACCCCGCCACCGCCCCCAGCCTCTGGGCCCACCGCCCCGGAAGCAGCCCCGCACACCCGACGGCCATGCGGAAGAGCGCGTACTCGACCCGGTGCCGAACGCGCGCGCGCCGTCCCTCAGAAGCCCCCATGCCTGCTCCCCGCCGGAATCAGCCCCGCGCCGCGACCACTTCCGGCGCGCGCCGCTCCCCCGCCGAAGACCCGCTCTGCATCTCGTACAGCCGGCGGTACAGCCCTCCCGCGCGCATGAGCTGGTCGTGGTCCCCGGCTTCGACGATCCGGCCCCCGTCCAGCACGAAGATCGCGCGCGCGTCCCGCACGGTGGACAGACGGTGCGCGATGACGAAAACGGTCCGTCCCTCGCTGAGCCGGTCCAGGGCGCGCCGCACGCGGCGTTCCGCCTCGCTGTCGAGCGAGCTGGTGGCCTCGTCAAGGATCAGGATCGGCGGATCGCGCAGGATGGCGCGCGCGATCGCCAGCCGTTGGCGCTGTCCTCCGGAGAGCCTGACGCCGCGCTCGCCGACCACGGTCTCGTAGACCTCGGGCAGCGCTTCGATGAACTCGTGGGCACCCGCCGCGCGCGCCGCCCGCTCCACCTCCCTCGCCCCGGCCCCGGGCAACCCGTATGCGATGTTGGCGCGCACGGTGTCGTGGAAAAGCACGGTCTCCTGCGAGACGATGCCCATCATCCCCCGCAGGCTGCGCAGCTGGAACCGCCGGATGTCCGTGCCGTCGATCAGGATCCTCCCCGAGGTGACTTCGAAGAACCGGCTGAGCAGATCCACCAAGGTGCTCTTCCCGGCCCCGCTCGGACCCACCACGGCCACCATGGCCCCGCGCTCGACCACAAGCGACACATCCTCAAGCACGGGGCTTCCCTCGCGGTAGCCGAACCCCACCCGGTCGAACGCGATCTCGCGCTCGACCCCGGGGAACGGCAGCGCGTCCGGCCGGTCGCGGATCGCCGCGGGCGCGTCCAGGTACTCGAACAGCCTGCGGCCCCCGACCACGGCGGGCTGGGTCATGGCGGGCAGCCTGCTCAGGTGCTTGATCGGTCTATAGAGCTTCGTGCTCAGCGCCACGAACCCCATGAACGCGGGCCCGGTGAGGTCGCCCTGCACGAGGACCAGCCGGGCGCCGTACCAGAGGATGACGATGGTGCCGAGCGCCGCCACCATCTCGGTCACGGGGGCCGCCAGGGCGCGCACCCGCTCCGTGCGCAGGAAGGTGCGGAAATACCGTCCCGTCAGGGCATGGAAGCGCCCGCGCTCGTGGTCCTCGGCCGCGGACCCCTTCACCAAGCGAATTCCCGAGAAGGTCTCCTGAATCCGGGCGTTCACTTCGGCCGCCTGGTCGAGCACGCGTCCGTCCTCCCGACGCAGCTTCCTCAGCATCGGCCCCCAGATGACCACCATGCCCGGCAGCACCGCGACCGAGAGCAGCGTCAGCGAAGGCGACACCGCCACCATGAGCGCCACCACGGCTCCCACCTCGAAGACGGCCGAGATGCCGCGCATGAACTCGCGCGTGAACAGGGTCCGCACCAGCTCGACCTCGTGGGTCAGCCGGGAGACGATCTGCCCGATGCGCGTCCGTCCGAAGAAGACTAGGTCGAGCTCGAGCAGATGACCGTACACCTGGTCGCGCATGTCGCGGGTCACCCCCTGCTCCACGCGCGCCGCGAGATAGGTCTTGAGGAAGTCGAAGACGTTCTTGACCGCGAAGACCGCGAGGATCAGCAGGATGAGCGCCTGGACCGCCTCCTGGGGTCCCGACGCGCCGGCGACGAAGCGGCCCGCGGTGGCGTCCAGCAGCCGTCCCAGCATCCCCTCCCCGACCCCGCTCGAGGCACCTGCCTCCGGCGTCATCAGGACGCTCAGGAACGGGATCAGGAGCACCATCGAGAAGGCGTCGAAGGCGGCGAACAGGATGCTCGCGGCCACGGCGCCCAGGAACACCGCGACGTAGGGACCCAGATACCGCAGGATGCGGAGATACAGCCTCAATCCAGCGTGCTCCGGCCTCGGGGCCGCAGGCGCGCGACCGGCACGATCATCTCCTCCGGCGAGATGCCGCCGTGCAGGAAGGACCCGCGGTAGCGTGCCTGGTATTCCCGCAGCTTCGTGGGATACACCATGAAGTAGTCATCGCGGGCGACGACATACGTCGTTCCCATCCGCCCCCGGGGCAGCCGCAGGTCGCGGGCCCGCTTGCTGCTGAAGACGTTGGCCCTGTTCGCGGTCCGGAGATCCACGCCGAACTTGTAGCGCAGGTTGGTGGTGGCGTCCTTGCGGGCGTAGACGGTGGTCGGACGGTTGCAGTGGATCGAGCCGTGATCGGTGGTGAGCACCACGGGGTAGCCCGCCGTCGCCGCTTCCTTCAGAACCTGGAAGGCGGTCGAACGCTCGAACCATCCGCGCGTCAGGTTGCGCAACGCGACTTCGTCCCTGGCCACCTCCATGAGCACCGGGGATTCGCTGCGCCCGTGCGTCATAAGGTCCACGAAGTTGAATACCAGCGCCACCAGCGAGCCCTCGGCGCGCACGGCCGAGCGAAAGCGCGCCCGCACCTGGTCACCCTCGCGGTCGGTGAAGATCTTCTCGTAGTGCAGCGGGACGTCGCGCCCGGTCAGCCGCCGAAGCTGTGCCGCCAGCAGTTCGTCCTCGAAGGCGTTCAGGCTGCCCTCGTCGTCGGAAGCATCCCACCAGCCGGGGCGCAGCCGGGCGATTTGGTCGGGGAAGAGTCCGCCGAAGATGGCGTTGCGGGCGTAGGGCGTGGCCGTGGGCAGGATCGAGTAGTAGAGCTTCTCTTCGATCTCGAACCAAGGCGAGAGCAGGGGGGCGATGACGCGCCACTGGTCGAGCCTCATGCAGTCGAGGATCACGAGAACCACGGGATCCGTCCCCAGCAGGGGCGACACGTGGTTCTTGACGATATCGGTCGACAGCTCGGGCCGGCCGGATCCCGCCCCGTTCACCCAGCGCGGATAGTTCCGGGTGATCCAGGCGCCGAAGTCGTGGCGCAGCTCGGCCAGGATCCCGTTGACGGAATCCAGCAGACCGGTCTCTCCCGCCTGATCCAGCCGGATGTGCCAGTCCACGAGCTCCGCATACAGGGAAGCGAACCGCTCGTGGGTGCGGACCTCCGCGCGCAGCGCCGAGAGCGGTCCGAAGCGCGCCGCGAAGTCGCGGGCCACCTGCTGCTGGCGAATGCTCGAACCCTCGAGGATGCGGGTGACCACCGAGAGCACCTGGCGCGGGCTGGTCGGCTTGACCAGATAGTCGTCGACGCGCCGCCCGATCGCCTCGGTCATGGTGCGGTCCTCCTCAGACTTGGTCACCATGACGACGCGAGCGTGAGGATCCTGCCGACGCAGGATGGCCAGCACATCGAGGCCCCGGCGCCCGGGCATCTGCTCGTCGAGCATGACCAGGTCGTAGTGGTTCCGGCGCAGGAGCGCGAGGGCGTCGTCGCCGTTGGTGATCGCGTCCACGTGGTAGCCCCGCTGCTGCAGAAAAAGCAGGTGCGGTCGCAGGCGGTCGATCTCGTCGTCGACCCAGAGAACGCGCTTGGCGCGGGTGGAGGGAAGTGAGGTCATTCGGTTGGCCGGCTGTCCGCCGCCGCCGGCTCGGGGGGCCTCCGGGGCAGGGGCGGAAGGAGTCTATTCCATGCTGATGACATAGCGGAACCAAGCCGCCACGGGCATGCCGCCCCGGCGCGCCGGCTCGAACATCCAGCGGGCAGCTTCCCGAATCAGCCGGCGATTGAAGTCGCGGTCGGAGGTGGGGGGCATCAGGCGGACCGAATCCGCCGCGACCCTCCCGGACTCCAGGACGAACACCCACACCTCCACCTCACGGTCCCTCAGGCTTCGGTTGGAGGGCGGCAGGATCATGCTGCGGGGAGAGGGAGGAATCGTTCGCGACCTTCCTTCGGCGGCCGTGCCGCCATCCCCCCGCCCCTCGCCTTCCTCGATGCCGGGGCCCTCGCCATCACCGGGTCGCTCCCCCAGCAGCGACGCGTAGTCGACTTCCATCGACTCCTCGAACTCCACCGGATCGACGTCGACGAGGACCGGTGCGGGCACGCGCGGAGGAATGATGGGCCGGGGGGGCGCCATCGCCAGGCGCAGCGCCTGCATGGAACCCGATGCCGCTCGGTTGTCGCCCGCCCGCGGACCCGCGGCGGCGTACGGGGACACGACGGGTGCCGGAATACGCCAGAAGAGGAACAGAAACAGATGGAAGCCGAGGGAGAGGCCCATCGCGGCGCGCCAGAGCTTCCTCTCGCGCTGGCGGCGGTCCCGGTTGCTCGCGTTGCCCGGTGTCATCGGTCTGATGGAGGCGAGTCCCTTCGGTGACGGAGAGCGAACCCCGGCTAGTAGGGGGGCGCGACGCCGGCGAACGAGACGGAGTGCGCCTCACTCGTCGCGCCGTCCACGACCCACAGCTGCCTGGAGGCCCTTAGTACCAACGAGGGGGACCCGAGGTTTCGGACCACCCCGACCACCTCCGGCGCGGAGGGACGCTCGATGTCGACGACCACCAGGCCCTGCTCGCCCGCGGCGATGTAGGCCCGGGACTCCAACAGCGCCGCGTCGAAGGCGTTGCGAATCCCCTGGTAGCGGGCGGTGAGTCGAGGCATGGCCGGATCGGACACGTCGATGACGTATACGCCGTCCCGACCGGCGGCCACCACGGCGAGCGCGGCGTCCACATCGAGCGAACGGGCGCTCGCGGTCAACTCCAGAGCCCCCACCTCCGCGAGCGTACCTCCGTCGCGCGCCACCAGGCGGGGACCTTCCAGCACCCAAGCGATCCGTGATGCGCGCGGCCAGACCAGGTCGGCGGCGAGCGGGTCGCCCGTGGTGCGCGCGGCTTCCAACAGCTCGAGGCCGGCGCCCTCTCCGAGGCTGGTGAAGCCGAGCAGGCCCGCCGCTCCCGACACCACCAGCCCCCCGCCGCTCCCCGCCGCGACCAGACGGGCGCCGCGCGCGTCCACGCGCTTCCCGGGGATGTCGTCCCGGCCGAGCGGAAGCGCGAACAGGCCGGCCGGGGTGGCCGCCACGATGGCCGCGCGCTCCTCGACCACCGCGGCGTCACGCAATCCCCGCAACCCCCCCGGCAACGACCGTGTCCCCTCCTCCAGCAGGACCAGTCCTTCGGCTCCGCTCAGGAGCGCGGCCGCCCCCGCCACCCGGCCCCGGTCGGGCAGGAAGGGAAGCTGGACCGTCCGTCGCGGCCGGAGATCCAGCCGGGGACCCGCCGCGAACCGTCGCGCGGCCCCGTCGTCGAGCTCCTTGCCGAGCAGGAAGCCCAGGGTGAACCCGACGGCCGTGGCCAGCGGTGCGAAGCACTCGGTCCGGGCGCAGGCGCCCAGATTGGGATTGAAGTCGGCCGAGGTGAACATCGGCAGGCCGATGACCACGGCCCCGATCACGCCCCCCAGCCACTTGCGGTGGCCGCCGGGACCGGATTCCTGCGCGGCCGCGGATGCGGGCGCCGGCAGCACCCCCGCCACGACCAGCGCGGCGGCACGAACGGCCGTCCCGCACAGGCTCCGCGAACCGCCCGGACCGCGACCCCGCGCCCGACCCGGTCCTCGCGCGCGCCACCGCGCCCGACGCGCTCGACGGCGGACCGGACGCCTCACGGCTCCCGCACCTGGAACTCCCGCTCCACCTCCAGCTGGACGCGCGCATTGCGGTCCAGGACCCGCAGCCGCAGCCCGTAGCGGCCCGGTGGCGGCTCGTCGAGCCGGATGGTGAAGTACTCGGGCAGCATGTCGCGCGCCCGCACCCGGTTCTGCTTGCCGAAGGTGAGGCGCACGGCCTGGTCGCCCTCGGCGCTGAGTCCCCAGCGGTCCGCCAACTCGCCCAGCAGCTGCGCGAACGACCCGGTCCGATGGATCTCCTCCACCGTCACCGCCAGCTCCAAGTCGTACGACGCGACCTGGTTGGAGTCGGGAAGCAGGTTGTAGAGCTCGAAGTAGACTCCGATCTCGTCATCCGGGTCATAGGTGAGTGTCGGTTCGGGCGCCATGCGGAAGTCGGCGCGCGTGCGCGGAGGATCCGTGACCACCTCGAGCGACCGGGTCAGGAGGATATCGCTCACGCTAGGTTCGCCGGCGGGGAAGCTGCGCGCGTCCACGCGCGCCCGGTGCACGGCGGCCGCCCAGCTGAGCGGATCGCGCGCCTCCGCCGACACGATGTGCGGCTGCCCGGCGGGCACGGTCGTGCGCCAGCTCATGGGGAGCGCGCGGCCCTCCTCGAAGGTCACCTCCCGGGCCTCCGTGACCCGGCGAATCTCGGCCCCGTCCGGCTCGACCACGAAAAGACCCGTCTCGAAGGTGGCCGCCGCCGTCCCGACCACCTCACGGAGCGAGTCCAGCGGAACGGCCGCGTACACCTCCAGATCGATCTCGCCGTCCTCACCCCGGAAGCGCGCGATCTGAGCGGGTAGGCGCAGGAGCGCGGGCAGCGACGGCGCCGTGAAGCGCGCGGGCTGGCGCGCCCGGTAGTTCTCGGCGTAGAAGCGGAAGTCGTTGGCGAAGGTGGCTCCGCGGTAGCCCGGCATGCCCCGAAACACGAACACCGGCCCGTTCCTGCCGTAGCTCCACACGGTCGTCACCCGCCCGACGGACTCCATGTCTCCGCCGGTGGTCGTGTTGGCCCCGAAGCTCGCCTGGCGCAGCGGCCCGCCGTAGCGCACCCAGATCTCGCCCCGGTCGGTGCGCCATCCCGGGACATCGTATTCGGGCAGGCCGAATCGGAGATCGACGTAGGCCATGCGCGACAGGTATTCGGCCCAGTACTCGTTCGAGGGGGTCAGGTAGAGCGGATCCCAGGCCGTCCAGAAGCGGCGGGCCGCGTCCACCGGGTCCGCGCCGACCCGCGCATCGAAGATCTCCGCTTCGTCCCGCGTGAGCAGGCGCGACACCGCCAGGAAGTCCGCGCGCACCTCCTCCGGCAACAACTCGACCGCGTACTCGAAGGCGCCCGCGGCCTCGTCGTCGCGGCCCTCGGCGTGCAGTCCCAGGCCCAGCGCGAGATAGGCGCGGGGCTCGGAGGGGGCCGCGCGCACGAAGCGCAGGGCTTCGGCCATGAACTCGGCCATGCGCCCCGCGTCGTAGTAGAAGGCCAGCAGATGGGTGGCCGCTCCGGCGTGCGCGGGATTCGCGGTCAGAGCCCGGTGAAAGTGGTCGAGCATGGCCTCGCGCGCGGCGGCCCCCTGTCCCGGGGCGTAGCCCGAAGCCTGGAGCATGTCCCAGACGTAGTTCGCGCTCTCGAAGGCGATGTCCCCCCGGAGCTCCGCGATGCCGATGGGAAGAAGGCGGCGGTAGCGAAGCCGGCGCCAGGTCGTCTCGCTGAAGATGCCGAGCTGGTAGTGGACCTCCGCGAGCGTCGGCGCGTCGGCGCGTTCGGCCACATCCAGCGCCCGTCGGAGCATCCTGCGCGCGTCCACGCGGATCTCCTGCATCATCAGGAGCCTGGCAAGCTCCAGCAGGTACAGGGGATTCTCCGGGTCGTGGCGCACCGCCTGGTCCAAGGCTTCGCGGGCGACGATGCGGCGACGGAAGTCGCCCGTGCCGCGGGGAGCCTGGCGGGCATGGTAAAGCCCCTTGAGGAAGTGCGCCTCCGCGTATTCGGGATCGATCGCGACGGCGCGCTCGATATGGCCCAGGGCAAGAGCGGTATCGCCTTCCTGCGCCAGCCGGACACCTTCCTCGAGCGCGGCGCGCGCCGCGCCTCGCTGAGCCAGGATCCCGTGCGGCGGGTACAGCGCGCACAGGAGAAGGAAGGCGGTGATCGGCTTCATGGATGTCCGATGAATCAAGTGCGACGACACACGCGGAACTTGCGTATACCCGCGACCCCCGGCAACTTGCCGCCTCCAAACCCCTTACGGCGCTCACCCCCGCGGTGTCCGCACGACTTGGCCCCGCACGATCGGTTGACTCCCTCCCGCGACCCTCTCCGGCGGTACGCTCCATGTCGCCGAGCCCCGAGCACATGAACTCCGCGACCCGCCCGGCAGGCCCCGGCGCCTACCTCGAACTGACCAAGCCCGGGATCGCGTGTTTCGTGATGACCCTGACCGGGGTGTCCTGCCACATCGCGGTCGGCGGCGCCCTCGGAGTTTTCCTGATCCTCCACACGGCGCTGGGGACGGGGCTGGTGGCGGGCGGCGCGCTGGCGCTCAACCAGTACGCCGAGCGCCGCGAGGACGCGCTCATGACGCGCACCCGCGGACGCCCGATCCCGTCGGGGCGCGTCACCGCGCGCGAGGCTCGCGATTTCGGGCTCCTGCTTACCGTGGCCGGGGCCCTCTACCTGTGGAACGCCGCCGGATGGCTGCCCTCGATTCTCGCCCTGCTCTCGAGCGCCCTCTACGTGTTGGTGTACACGCCGCTCAAGACGCGAACCTCGCTCGCGAGCCTGGTGGGCGCGTTCCCCGGCGCGTTTCCCGTGCTGGTGGGCTGGAGCGCGGCGGCGGGCACGCTCTCGGCGCAGGCGTTCGCGGTCTTCGGAGTCTTCTTCATATGGCAGCTTCCGCACATCCTCGCGCTGGCGTGGATCTGCCGCGAGGATTATGCCCGCGCCGGCATCATCATGGCGCCCCCGGGCGACGAACACGGACGCCTCCTCAGCCTGCGCATGCTGGCGGCCGCCGCTGCGCTGCTTCCGGTGAGTCTTGCGCCCGTGTTGCTCGGCCTGACCGGCATTGTGTACGCCGCCGGAGCATTGCTGGCGGGCATCGCCCTGCTGGCGGTGACGTTCGCGGCCGCGGGGCGCCTTACGGACCGTCGGGCGCGCCGGGTCTTCCTAGGCACCCTGCTCTATCAGCCCTGCCTGCTGGCGCTGCTGATCGTCGATGCCCTGGCGGTCCGCGGATGAATTGGCGTCCGGCAGACGACTGTGACCGATGATCGCCGGAATGGGTAGCCAGCCGCAGCCGCGTGGCCACCACGCCTACCTCCCCGAACGCGACCCGCGCGTCGGCGAAATGGTGCGCGTCCGCACCCGCCGCTGGCTGGTCGAGGAGGTCACTCCGGGCGTAACGCCGGGCGAGTCCTCCCGCGTCCGTCTTGCCTGCGCCGACGACGACGCGCAGGGGCAGCAACTCGAAGTCTTCTGGAAGCACGAACTCGACCGCGCGATTCTCGACGACGAGCCCTGGTCGGATCTCGGCGAGCGGGGTTTCGACCCTCCCGATCACTTCGCCGCGTTTCTCAACACGCTGCGCTGGAACTGCACGACCGCCACCGATCCGTCGCTATTCCAGGCCCCGTTCCGGGCTGGCATCAAAATCGAGGCCTACCAGATGGAGCCGCTCCGCAAGGCGCTCCGGCTCCCGCGGGTCAACCTCTTCATCGCCGACGACACGGGACTCGGCAAAACGATCGAGGCTGGGCTGATCGCCCGCGAGCTGCTTCTCAGGCGGAAGGTCCGCACCATCGTCGTCGCCGCGCCGCCGTCGGTGCTGGAGCAGTGGAAGGGCGAGATGGAGGAGCGTTTCGGCCTCCTCTTCCAGATTCTGGATCGTGCGTATCTGGCGAAGATCCGTCGCGACCGCGGATTCGGGACCAACCCGTGGTCCACGCACAGCCGCTTCCTGGTCTCGCACCGCCTGCTCGCCGACCCCACCTACGCCGAACCGATGAGGGCGTGGCTGGGCGCGATGCTGCCCGGAAGCCTCCTGGTTCTCGACGAGGCCCATCACACGGCGCCCAGCCACGGGGGCCGCTACGGGATCGAATCGAAGTTCACGCGCGCGGTGCGGGATCTCTGCGGCCGCTTCGAGCACCGGCTGTTCCTGTCGGCCACCCCCCACAACGGGCACTCGAACAGCTTCTCTACGTTGCTCGAACTCCTCGATCCGCACCGGTTCACGCGCGGTGTCAAGGTGCGTGGCCGAAGCGACCTGGACGCCGTGATGGTGCGGCGGCTCAAGGACGACATCCGCGCGCAGGTGGGCGGGTTTCCCGTGCGGCATGTCGAGCCGGTGATCATCGACGGGCTGCCGGAGGATGCACCCGAGCTCGTGCTTTCCAGGCTGCTGGACGAGTACCGGGGACTTCGCGAACGGCGCTTCGCCAACGCGACCGCCAGGGGCCGCGCCGCGGCCGGGCTCCTCGTGGTGGGGCTGCAGCAGCGTCTGCTCTCGTCGATCGAAGCGTTTGCCGTCAGCCTGGAGAGGCACCGCAAGACGGTTGAGCGGCAGTGGCGGGAGGGGGTGGGGGCCGCCGCAGAGCCGACTGAGCGCTCGGGCGGGACCGCCGGCTTCCTGGCGACCACCGGGGCCGATGACGAATCATACTCATATGAGCATATGAGTAATGATATTTGGGATGCGGCGGACGGCGCACCCGGCGACGACGGGGAGTTGCCGAACGGGGCCGACGCTACCGAGGCCGAAGAAGAACGTCTACAGATCGAAGCCGCCAACCGCGAGGCGGAAACCGGCACCGTGCCCGACGCGACGGCTGAGGAGGTCTGGCGCCGAGAGTGCCGACTGCTGGAGCGGATGCAGAAGGTCGCCAACGCGGCCCGGACCCTACCCGACGCCAAGACCCGTCGCCTGATCGACTGGATTCGCGAGAACATGTGCCCGGGCCTTCCGCCGTTTGGGGTGCCCGTGGCCGGTGAGCCGCCTGCGTGGAACGACCGGCGGGTGCTGATCTTCACCGAAAACCGCCAAGGCACCAAGCGCTTTCTCAGGAGGGCGCTGGAGACCGCGATCGAAGGCACGGACCGCGCCAACGAGCGTATCGAGGTTATCGACGGGCTCGTGGGCGGACCTCGCCGCAAGGAGATCCAGCGGCGCTTCAACACGCCCCCCGAGCGCGATCCGCTACGCATCCTGCTGGCCACGGACGCCGCGCGGGAGGGACTCAACTTCCAGGCCCACTGTACGGACCTCTTCCACTTCGACCTTCCCTGGAACCCCGGCCGCATCGAACAGCGCAACGGCCGCATCGACCGCAAGCTGCAACCGGCGAACGAGGTCCGATGCCGGTACTTCAAGCTGCCTCAGCGCCACGAAGACCGAGTGCTCGAAGTGCTGGTCAGGAAGACTGAGACGATTCGCGCCGAGCTCGGCAGTCTGGCGAGGGTGATCGACGAGGACATCGAGAAGCGCCTTCGGCAGGGCGGCATCCGCCGGGAGGGGGCCGACGCGCTGGCCGCCGAGCTCGATGGCTTCGACATCGAAGCGAAGCGGAAGCGGGCGGTCGCCTCCGAGCTCGAGGACGTCCGCGCCCGGCGGCGGGATCTGCAGCGGCAGGTCGAGAGGTGTAGAAGCGTGCTCGAGCGATCGCGCGACTGGGTGCGCTTCCGGCCCGAAGCCCTCCGCCGCGCCCTCTCGTGCTCGTTGGCGCTTCAGGGAGCCGCTCCCCTCAGGCGGGTCCGGGGCGATCGTGGCAGTCCGGCGTGGCGCTTTCCCGAGGTGGACGGCCGGGTGGCCGCCGACCCCTCGTGGGCGGCCACTCTGGACACGCTCCGGGAGCCGATCAAGCGCGATCAGAGGCGGCTCGAGTGGCGCAAGGTGGCGCCGATCCGGCCGGTGGTCTTCAAGGATCCGGGCAGGCTCACGGAAGATGTCGTGCATCTGCACCTCGAACAGCGCATGGCCCAACGGCTCCTGGCTCGCTTCCGAGCGCAGGGCTTCGTGCATCACGACCTTTCGCGCGCGTGCCTCGCGCATGTGGCGGACTCCGTGCGCCGCGTGGTCCTGATCGGGCGTCTGTCACTCTATGGAGAACGGGCGGAGCGGCTGCACGAGGAGATGGTGACGGTTACCGCCCGCTGGGTCGAGCCCGGCATTCGCCGACAGCCCCTGCAACGCTACGCGGCGGATGCGGAGCGGAAGACGCTGGCGCTGCTCGACCAGGTGCTCGACGTGGGGCGGGCGTCCCAGCCCAGCGAGAACGTTCGCCGGCGGCTGCTCAGGTCGGCGGCTCGCGACATCGACGAACTGCGCCCGCAGCTGGAGCCCCGGGCGGAGGAGCTGCGGATCAAGGCCACGCAGCAGCTCCGGGAACGCGGTCGGCGCGAGGCCGAGGAGCTACGGGGGACTTTGGTGCGGCAGAGGAGGCGCGTGAGGGCCGAGTTGGCGAGACACGAAGCCCAAGCCCTTCAGCTCGCACTCGACCTGGACGCCGAGGACCGTCGCAAGATGGACGCCAACAAGCGCTACTGGAAGCGCAGGTTGGAGCAGTTCGACCGGGACCTTGATCGCGAACCCGAGCGGATTCGCAACTTCTACCTGGTGCGCGCCCACCGCGTGGAACCGGTGGGGCTGGTGTATCTCTGGCCCGAGACCGGATAGGGCGACCGGTGGCGAAGCAACCCTCCTCCGGGGTCCGGGCCCACCTCGAATGGCTGGGCTTCATCCAGCCGACCGGACTCGTCGTGGCGGCGCACGCGCTCGAGCAGGCCGGCGCAACGCTGAACCGGCGGGATGTCGAAGGGCAGCGCAGGCTCGAGGAGTGCATCGCGGAACGCGCCTTCGAGCCGGACGGCGAACCGGAGCCCTGGCTGCCGGACTTCGAGACCTTCGCCCGCACAGTCCTCGACTGGAACTTCTCGCCCGCGGGCTACGCCGGGACGGAGGCCGCGCCGATTACCGAGGAACTGGAGGTCGTCCTCCCCGACTACGGCGAGGCGCTCCGCCCGGACTTCACAGTCCGCGAGCGCGACGCGGAAGAAGGCCAGTCACCTTGGCAGCTGCTGGTGCAAGTGGTCGGACCGGGGACGGATCTCGACCGGGTGGTGCGCAAGCGGGGCGGTCTGGAGGCGTCGCCGCACGACCGCCTCGAACGCCTGCTTAGGGCCACCCGCGTGCCTGCGGGCGTCCTCTTCAACGGGAGGGTGATCCGGCTCGTCTCGGCTCCACGCGGCGAGAGCTCCGGCTGGATGGACTTCCGGGTCGGCGACATGCGTCCGGTCGCGGGACGCCCGCTCTGCGCGGCTCTGCGGTTGCTTCTCGGCCAGACACGGCTGCTGACCGGACCAAGGGATCATCGCCTCGCGGGCCTCCTCAAGGCCAGCCGCAGGTACCAGAACGTGGTGAGCGAGCGGCTGTCCGAACAGGTGCTGCACGGTCTCTACGAGCTGCTGCGGGGCTTCCAGTCGGCGCACCAGAAGTCGCACGGCACCCTGCTCGCCCACCAGCTGGAACAGGACCCCGACAACGTCTACCGGGCGCTCCTCACCGTCATGCTGCGGCTAGTTTTCCTACTCTACGCCGAGGAGCGCGGCCTGCTCTCGAACGACGCCGCCTTCGTCGATCACTACTCCGTCGTCGGGCTCTTCGAACGCCTGCGCGAGGACGCCGGCCTTTACCCCGACACGATGGACGACCGCTATGGCGCCTGGGCGCAGCTCGTCGTGCTCTTTCGGATGGTGCACGACGGCGCCGAGTCCGGAGAAATGCGCCTGCCCGAGCGCCGGGGCGACCTCTTCAGCCCGAGCCGGTTCCCCTTCCTCGAAGGATGGCCCGGAAGCGGCGCGCCGCAGGTGACCCATGCGATCGAACCCCCGCTCGTCCCGGACGGGACGATCCACCGGGTGCTGACCAAGCTGCTCGTGCTCGACGGCGAGCGGATCTCGTACCGGGCGCTCGACGTGGAGCAGATCGGCTCGGTCTACGAGACGATGATGGGCTTCCGGCTGGAGCGCGCGACGGGCCGGTCGGTGGCGATCAAGTCGCCCAAGAAGGGCGGCGCCCCCACCACGATCGATCTGGAACGGCTGCTCGCCGAGCCGTCTTCGAAGCGGGCGAAGTGGATCAGGGACCGCACGGAGCGGAAGCTGACCCCCACCCTGGCGAAGCCCGTGCGCGCGGCCCGGAGCGTGACGGATCTGCACGCCGCGCTCGCCAAGGTCGTGGACGGCGCGGCCACGCCGGACCTCGTGCCCCGGGGCGCGATGATCCTCCAGCCGAGCGACGAGCGCCGCCGTTCCGGGTCGCACTACACGCCGCGCGAGCTCACGGCGCCGATCGTGGCCGAGACGCTGAAGCCGATCCTGGAGGGGCTGGGCGGAGGCGGCAGCGCGCCGACCGCCGCCGAGCTGCTCGACCTCAAGGTGTGCGATCCGGCAATGGGATCGGGCGCATTCCTGGTGGAGGCCTGCCGCTACGTGGCCGAGCTGCTGGTCGAGGCCTGGAAGGTGCACGGCAGCCGCCCGGAGATTCCCGCCAGCGAGGACGAGCTGGTCTTCGCGAAACGCACGGTCGCGCAGAAGTGCCTCTACGGCGTGGACCGCAACCCGATGGCGGTCGATCTGGCCAAGATGTCGCTCTGGCTGGCGACGCTGGCGAGGGAAGAACCACTGACCTTCCTGGACCACGCGCTACGAGACGGCGACTCGCTGGTGGGGCTGACCCGCCAACAGATCGCCGCGTTCACCTGGAAGCGAGGGGTGTTCCAGCCGGAGCTGGGCATGCGAGTGGAGGAGGCCGTCACCGACGCCGAAGCCTGGCGGCAGATGATCCGGGAGGCGGAGCCCACGGCGTCGCAGCTGGAGCTGGAGGAGATGTGGCGGGAGGCGGAGCTCGCGCTGGACGATGTCCGGTTCTACGGGGATCTGGCGGTCGAGGCGTTCTTTCTGGAGGCGAAGCCGGCGGCCCGCGAGAAGCAACGCCTAGCCTATCTGGCCGATGTGCAGGACGGAGACACGACGGTGCAACGGGAGCGGTTGGGCCAGAAGCGCAGGGGCCACCCGCCGCTGGCGCCGTTTCACTGGGAGATCGAGTTCCCCGAGGTGTTCGAGCGGGAGAAGCCGGGGTTCGACGCGTTCGTGGGGAACCCGCCGTTCGCGGGGAAAAACACCGTGGCGGCGGGCAACGTGGCGCGCTACCCGGTGTGGCTGAAGGACCTGCACGCGGGGAGCCACGGCAACGCCGATCTGGTGGCGCACTTCTTCCGGCGAGCCTTCAACCTGCTGCGCGACGGCGGCGCCTTCGGGCTCATCGCGACGAATACCATCGCGCAGGGCGACACCCGCGCCTCGGGGCTGCGCTGGATCTGCGAGAAGAGCGGCGCGATCTACGAAGCGAGAACGCGCGTGAAGTGGCCGGGGCAGGCGGCTGTGGTGGTGAGCGTACTTCATGTGCGAAAGGGAGACGTCGCCGGGACGAGGCGGCTGGACGGGCGCCCGGTGGAGAAGATCACCGCCTTCCTCTTCCACACGGGCGGGCACTCCGATCCGGTTCGGCTGAAGGCCAACGAGGCCCAGAGCTTCCAGGGGAGCATCGTGCTGGGAATGGGCTTCACCTTCGACGACACCGACACGAAAGGCGTGGCTTCGCCGCTGGCCGAAATGCGGCGGCTGATTCGCGAGGATCCGCGCAACGCCGAGGTGATCTTCCCCTACATCGGTGGCCAGGAGGTGAACAACCACCCGCGCCACGAGCATCATCGGTACGTGATCAACTTTCAGGACTGGCCGCTCAGGCGAGGCGACGTGGGCGGGAGTTGGGCCACTGCGAGCGCCGAGCGGCAGAGGGAGTGGCTCCGTGGCGGGATCGTGCCGCTCGACTATTCGGGGCCGGTCGCGGCGGACTGGCCGGACCTGCTGGCGATCGTGGAGGAGCGGGTAAAACCAGTGCGTCGCGCGCAAAACGACCAGGGCGCGAAGAAGTACTGGTGGCGCTTCATCCGGCCGCGGCCCGAGCTTGCCGCCGCCATCGCCCGCAGCCCGCAGCCCGCAGCC
>JAAXGM010000035.1:0-320 GCA_012267435.1 Gemmatimonadota bacterium | reverse complement strand
GCAGCCCGCAGCCCGCAGCCCGCACGGAATTTAGAAGGGTAATCGTATTGTCAAGGGTCGGCCAGCACGGCGCATTCGCATTCCTGCCTCGCAACATGGTCTACGGCGACTCGCTCATCGTCTTCCCCTTCGACACGCACGCCGCCTTCTGTGCGCTCCGGTCGCGCCCCCACGAGATCTGGGCGCGGTTCTTCGGTTCGTCCATGAAGGACGATCTCCGCTACACCCCGTCGGACGTCTTCGAGACCTTCCCCTTTCCACGCAACTGGACCACGCACCCGGCATTGGAAGACGCCGGCCAAGCCTACCACGACTTCCGC
>JAAXGM010000212.1:2965-4509 GCA_012267435.1 Gemmatimonadota bacterium | reverse complement strand
GGTGCCGGGGGGGACTTGAGAGATGAAGATTCTAAGGAAGCACGGGCGCGCTGACGCGTTCCTATTGTTCATTCTTCTGTGCACAGTGTCAACTGTATTGATCTTGGTTGCTCAGGAGCAGCCGCGAATGCTGGATGAACTTGCGTTCCATTGGGGAGGGGGTGTGCTGCCCGCTCGCAGTGAGCCACATGTTGTCCTCATCCTTCAACCGGCAGATTGCGTCCAGAATACAACCGCGTTACAGGAGATGGCCAATCTGTTGTTGCGTGGCGGTCTCCCGGTAAGCGGGCTGCTCTCGGTTGATCGAAGAGAAGGTTCATTGATGCGCGCCGCCGTGACGGCGGACCCTCCATTGCCGTTTGATCTGACGCCTGTGAAGGCCGCTCGTATCGCTGTCGGTTTGCGGACAATCGGGATACGGTCGACACCGGTGGCGGTTTTGGTGGACGGTGACGGACGGGTAAGGTACTTGGCTCCCTTTGAAGAGGGCAATGTGGTCGCCAGCGTAGAACTCGTTCTTCAATTGTCGAGGACGCTCACGCCCGACGAACACCAGTGAACGGCGACCCAGAGGATCGAACAATTGCCGGGGGAGTACATCGCTCGAACCCTCCCCCACCACGCTCGGAGCCTCGGGGCAGGGGCGGTCGGATGGGAGTGGGGGTTATGGTCCGGCCGCGCTTCCGCTCCGCTGTCGTTTCGCGCTCCCTCGCCTTGCCCGCACTGCCCATGCGCTCCGCTCCGCGTCCACCTTCTCATAGGACTCGCGCCAACCGCGCTCGATCTCCCGGGCTCTTTCGCCGTGTAGCCCTTGCCCAGCTCGGCCCGCTCGTCCCTGTGATTCCGTCCTCGATCTTCAGGCCTCCGCCTCGGCATGCGGCCATGCCTTCATGTCAACACGATCCTCGCGGCGCGGCGATGTCGCCCGCCGCGCCCGTCCGGGCTGCATCCCCTGTCGCCGGACGCGTGCGCAGTGGCGCGGCCGGTCCGACGGGTTGCGAACCACCTCCTGGCCCGCCCGCCGCCATTCGTTGTTCTCGACCCGCCTCTCGCACCGGATCCGGCCCTGCTCTCGCTCGTAGCCCGCGGCCAGCACCACGATCAGCGCCTCGTGGCCCTCCAGCCCTGGCGCCTCCATGGCCACCCGATTCACTACTGGCTGCCCCTCGCGGCCGCGTCCGAGTCCCCGCGCGAGGCGCGCGGTTCACCGCCCCCGAACCCCGCCGCCAGCGCGCGCTCCGCGAGCAGCCCCACGGCATCCGCCCGCCGCTGCTTCGGTTCGGGGCGCGGGTCCGTTCCGGCGATTCGCGGGTCGCGCGCCTTCGTCCCCGGGCGCGCATCGTTCGCCCCATCCTCATCCCGGAACAGTGCATCCGACGCCGCCTCGACGGCCCGCATCAGGATCGCTCCGACCTCCGGTTCGAGCCGGCTCTTCACCACGTATACCCCGTCGCCCGTCCACGAAGATCGAGAACGCTCGGCGGCGGTGCCCGGATGGTGCCGGCGATCAGGCCCGGACGGGGTCGGTGACCAATTCAGTACCC
>JAAXGM010000212.1:0-2861 GCA_012267435.1 Gemmatimonadota bacterium | reverse complement strand
ACGTCGTGGCCGCGGGCGCGCAGGGCGCGGATCACGTCGGGACTGAAGCCGCTCTCGACCTCCAGCCGGTCCGGGTACCACTGGTGGTGCATGCGGGGCCGGGCGGTGGCGTCGGCGATGTTCATGCCGTGCTCGAGCACGTTCACCAGCAGCTGCAGGTTGGTGGTGATGATGCGGCTTCCGCCTGGGCTGCCGGTGAGCAGGAAGGGCCGGCCGTCGCGCAGCACTATGATCGGAGTCATGGAGCTCACCGGCCTGCGCCCCGCGGCGATCTGGTTGTCCGCGCTTCCCATCAGCCCGAAGGCGTCGGGAATGTCGGGCCGCAGGGTGAAGTTGCCGAGGTTGTTGTTCATGAGGATGCCGGTGCCCTCGATCACGACGCCGGAGCCGTAGGAGAACATCAGGGTGTAGGTGTTGACCAGCGCGTTGCCCTCGCTGTCGAGGATGGAATAGTGCGTGGTCTCCGGGCTTTCGTACGGGGTCAGGTTGCCTGGCCCGATGTCCGATGACGGGCGGGCGCTGCTGAGGGAGATGCCCCGCGCCAGTTCCGCCGCGTAATCCTTGCTGGTGAGGGCGGCGACCGGCAGATCGAGGTGGTCCGGGTCGCCCAGGTACTTGCTGCGGTCGGCGTACGCCAGCTTCATCGACTCGGCCATGACGTGCATGGCGTCCGCGCTGCCGTAGCCCATCTCCTTCAGGGGGAAGTTCTCGAAGATGTTCAGCATCTGGACGATGTGCATCCCGCCCGAGCTGGGCGCGGACATGGCCGCGATGTCGTAGCCCCGGAAGGTGCCGCGCACCGGCTCGCGCTCGACGACGCGGTAGTTGGCCAGGTCCTCCATCGTGATCAGGCCGTTGTGCCTCGCCATGTCGGTGGCGATGCGGCGCGCGATCTCGCCCCTGTAGAAGGCGTCGGCGCCGCCCTCGGCGATCTGCTCCAGCGTCCAGGCCAGATCCGGCTGCCGGTAGAGGTCACCCACCTCGTAGTCGGAGCCGTCGGGCTTGTAGAACTTGGCCCGCGACGCGGGGTTCGCGCTGAGCCGCGGCTTGCTTCGAGCGAGGTTCACGGCCAAGTCTTCCCAGACGATCATGCCGTCGCGCGCCAAGTCGATGGCCGGCTGGGCCACCTCCCGCCAGCTCATGGTGCCGTAGTTGCGCAGCAGGTGATCGAAGCCGGCCACCGACGCGGGAATCGCCGATGACTTGTGGCTGAAGCGGTACTCGTCGTTGTCGACCTCGCCGTCCGCCCCGAAGAACATGTCGGCGTGCGCGGCCGCGGGCGCGATTTCGCGGAAGTCGACCACAACCGTCCGGTTCTCCTCGGCCAGGTGCAGCAGGATGAACCCGCCCCCGCCCACGTTGCCCGCGCGCGGAAGCGTCACCGCGAGCGCCAGCCCCACCGCCACCCCCGCGTCGATGGCGTTGCCGCCCCGGCGCAGGATGTCCACCCCGATCTCGGTGGCCAGGAAGTTCTGGCTGGCCACCATGCCGTTGCGCGCCACCACCGGGTGGTGGATGGCGTTGTAGGTGTTGATGGGGGCCTGGGCCGCCGGCTCCTGGGCGACGGCTGCCCCGGCGAGGGAGATTCCCGGCAGCGCGGCGGCGGCCGCGAGGGCAGCGAAAGCCAGTGCCGCGAAGCGTCGTGCGGTCGGTCGTTTGGTCATCGATTGCATCGTGTCGTCATCCTGTCGCGCGTCTGTCCGGACCTCGGGCGCGCCTAGTGGATTCAGCCGCCGCGCGCCCGCGCCTCGGGAAGGTTTTCCTGTGCCCTTTGGGGGTATCCTCGCTATCTTACCGTTACATCCGGGGTCCCGATACTCCCGACCCGGAGTTCCGCGGATTCCCGCGAGCACAGGAGGGTGGTCAATGGCGCGCAACTCGAGCGAATCGCAAGGCGGAAACGGACAGGCCGGGAACGGCTCCAGCGGACCCGAACGGACGGCCGCCCAGGTCGGGAATGGACAGGCCGACAACGGCCGCACCTCCGCCCGCCGCTTGCGCCGGGTAGACCGCGGCCTCCCCACCAGCTCCACCGCGGGCAACTACGGCGACGCCTTCCCCAACTCCCGCAAGGTGTTCGTGGACGGTCCCGTCGGCATGCGCGTGCCAATGCGCGAGATATCCCTCTCCGGCGGCGAGCCGCCGCTGCGGGTCTACGACACCTCCGGGCCTCGGAACACCGATGTGCGCCAGGGCATTCCCAAGCTGCGCGCGGAGTGGATCGCCGAGCGGGGTGGCGTGGGTCGGTCACTTCCGCGGGCCTCCGCGGCGCCCCCGGACCGGAACGGAGCCGAGATGCCCTCCGCCCTCCACAACCGGCCGCTCCGCTCCACGGGCGGGCCCGTCACCCAGTTGCAGTACGCGCGCCGGGGCGAGATCACGCGCGAGATGGAGTTCATCGCCATCCGCGAGGGCATGAGCCCCGAGTTCGTGCGCGACGAGGTGGCCCGCGGGCGCGCCATCATCCCGGCGAACATCAATCATCCCGAATCCGAACCCATGATCATCGGCCGCAACTTCGCGGTGAAGATCAACGCGAACATCGGCAACTCCGTGGTCTCGTCCTCGATCGAAGAGGAGGTGGCGAAACTCAGGTGGGCCACGCTCTGGGGCGCGGACACGGTCATGGATCTGTCCACGGGCAGGAACATCCACGAGACCCGCCAGTGGATCCTGCGCAACTCCCCGGTGCCCATTGGCACGGTGCCCATCTACCAGGCGCTCGAGAAGGTGGGCGGCGTCCCCGAGGATCTCACCTGGGAGGCCTATCGCGATACCCTCGTCGAGCAGGCGGAGCAGGGGGTTGACTACTTCACGGTGCACGCCGGGGTATTGCTGCGCTACGTGCCCCTGACCGCGAA
>JAAXGM010000034.1 GCA_012267435.1 Gemmatimonadota bacterium | reverse complement strand
CGAACGATGCGGAGCGCTTCCCGGCGGCCGCTGGGCGTGAGGCCGACGCCGCGGTAGGGCTCGTGCCTCACGACGCCGAGGTCGGCCAGGCGCTTGACCATTCCGCTCACCGACGCGGGCTGTACGCTCAGGGTGCTGGCGATATCGCTGGTGGTGGCGGTATCGTCGTGCTCCGTGAGGGCGAAGATCGCCTTGAGGTAATCCTCGATCGAAGGCGAAAACCGGGACGTTTGAGCCATCGCGGGTTGTTGTTGCGTGAGCGGGGCCACAATCTAACAACTCATGGCCATCCGGGGCTCGCCACCCCGCCGAGCTGAAACCGTCGTGAGCCACGGACGTTCACGGAAACCTGTCCTTTCCCGCGCCGCCGCGACACCTTCCCCCGTCCCGGTAAGGGCCGGCCGCCGGAGCACGGCCCCCAAAACCAACCAGACCAACCCGGAGCGACGCGCACATGATAATCGGATACGGATCGCGGGCGACCACGCTGATGCTGCTCACGGGATGCCTTTGCACCGCCATGGCGCCGGAGAGCGCGCGAGCTCAGGGAGGTTACCTGATCTTCCAAGCCGGATACTACGTGCCCACCCAGGATCTGGGGCTTCTGGCGGACGCCGGCTTCGGACAGGCGGTCGAGTTCGGCGAGCGCGAACGGAGCTTCGCCTACTCCCTCGGGTTGGAACTCGCGGTTTCCGGACCGATCTCGGGGCGTGCGACGCTGGCGTACGGGACGAGCGCGGACCTCGCCGTCAAGGAGGGCATGTGTCCGGAATGCGAAGCCCGCAACAACCTCCTCAACGCCACCGCGGCCATCGTCTTCCGCCCGCTTCCCGGCGGCGTGCCCGTTCAGCCGTACCTGCTGGGGGGCGGGGGCGTGAAGCACTACGACCTGCAGTCGCTGGACGAGCTGCACCGCTCGCCCCTGCACGATCAGACCCGGAGGACCATGCTGCTCGGCGCGGGCATCGAGGTGAGAATGGGTCCATTGCGCGTCGTGACCGAACTCTCCGACTACATCAGCCCGATCTTCGGCGACAGCGACATGGAGACCACGCAGCACGATCTGTTCTGGACGGCGGGGCTCATGCTGGGGAGTGGCTGAGGCGGGAGCTCATGTAGCTGGGGACGTGTGCCTCGCGCGTCCGGGCTCAACAACACCCGCCACCAAGGAGCTCGGGGTCGCTCCGGGCGGGACGGGAAAGCGGACACATTACGTGCTGCCAAAACCGGACATGTTCATTCGCTTCCGACGGAAGAAGCTCCCCGTAGCTTGGCGAAAACGGCGGGGAAACATATCTTTACCATTCTGTGCCGTTGTGTTGTGACGGCACCGGGTCTTGACCCGCCGATTTCGTGGTCCTGGACGAGTGGAGGTGAGCGTGTCCGAATCCGCGCCCCGTGAGAAGACGACCGATACCGTGGCTGTGGACGCCAAGCGCATCCTGCTTCGGTACGGGACGCCCATCGCGATCCTGGACCGGGTCTCGGAAGGAGACCGGATCGCGCTCGCTCGCCAGGTGAGCCGCACGCGGTTGTCCGATCGCGAGCCACGGCTGCGAGCATTGCTGGAAGAGCACGGATACCTCTAGGCAGACTGACATCCGGGGACGCCGGATCCGCGGACCCGGGAGTCCGCGCCGCGTCCGCGTGGGGTGGCGGGGTTTCATGAGGGCATCGCACTTCTCTTTCTGTCTCGCACTCTCGCTGGTTCTTCCGTGGGGGTGTGGCGGGACCGCGCCCACGCGCGTTGAACCCACCACCGACCAGGTCGCGCGGTCGAGCCGGGGGATGGTGGTCGCGGCCCAGCCGCTGGCGACGGCGGCGGGAGTCGAAATGCTCGAGCGGGGCGGCAACGCGGCCGATGCCGCCGTGGCGGCGGCGTTCGCGGTATCGGTGGTGGAGCCGAGCATGAACTCCATCGGCGGGCGGACGCAGATCCTGGTGCGAACCGCGGAAGGGAGCTTCCACGGGATCGACGCCACTACCCAGGCCCCGGACACCTACGATCCCGACACGGCCCCGCAGGCCGGTTACGGGTATCCCACCGTGGGATTACCGGGCGCCGTCGCGGGGCTCACCCGTCTGCTCGACGACCACGGCACGCTTCCGCTGGCCACCGTGATGGAGCCGGCCATCCGGTACGCATCCGAAGGCTTCGCGCTCCTGCCCGGTGAAGCGGCCCGCCAGGCGTCGGCCGCGGAGCAACTGCGGGAATCCGAGGGCGCGACCCTCTACTACCTCAAACCGGACGGATCGCCGTACGAGGCGGGCGACCACTTCGTGCAGCACGATCTTGCGATGGTGCTGCGCCGCATCGCTTCCGGAGGCGCCGAAGCCTTCTACCGGGGCGGGATCGCGCAAGCCATGGTCGACGACATCGTGGACGCGGGCGGGCATGTCACGGCCGCCGCGCTCGCCGGCTACCGCGCCGAGGATGCCCGGGTGGTGCGGGGCAGCTACCGCGGCCATGAGCTGGTGGGGACGTTCACCCCGGCGGCCGGGGCCATGACCATCGGCATCCTGCAGATCATCGAGAACTTCGACATGGCGGGGGCCGACGAGGCGACGTGGGCCGCGGTGGTCGGTCAGGCGCTCGCGCTGGGCTTCGAGGCGGCCCGAACCCACCGCGGACCGGATGCGTGGCGGCTGCTCACGTCGCGGGAATGGGCGCGCGAGCAGGCGGAACGGGTGCGACTTCCGGTGGCGGTGGCGGCCATGGGGCGGGAGCCCACGACCGCGCCCTGGCGTTTCCTGGAGCCCAAAGGCGCACCGTGGCTGCCCATCGAGGATGTGCGGCCGGGTCCCGGTGACGCGGGCGAGGCATCCGTTTCCTGGCTCGCGGCGGACCGCGCGACGATTCCGTCCGGGGCCCACCCGGTGGCCACTTGGCTCCCCGGCGCCGACGACGAGGGGCACACAACGCACCTTTCGACCGCCGATGCCGACGGCATGGCGGTCGCGCTCACCCAGACCATCGGACCAGCCATGGGCTCGAAGGTCGCCACCCCGGGGTTGGGCTTCCTCTACGCCGCCACCCTGGGAGGGTATCTGGGCCGCCTCGAGCCGGGCGAGCGGGCCCGCTCCAACATCTCCCCGTTCATGGTTCTGGACGGCGGCGATCCGATGCTGGTGCTGGGCGCCGCCGGGGGCGCGCGCATCGTCTCGGCCGTCGTGCAGGCGGTGTGCCGGGTCATCGATCAGGGACTCTCCCTGCCCGAGGCGCTGGCCGCCGCACGCCTTCATCCGATGCAGGGATCGCTGAACTCGCCGGGCTCCGAGAGCGGATTCCAGATGGAAACCTCGCCGGACATCGGCTGGTCCCCGGAAGTCATCGCGGAGCTGCGCCAGATGGGCTTCGCGGTGCGGGAGGTGCCAGGCTCCGGCGCGTTCGGACGCATCCACGGGATGTCCTGGGACGCCACGGCCTCCTCCTGGACGGGTGCCGCGGATCCGGACTGGGAGGGGAGCGCGGCGGCGCCTCGCGGCGGCGCCCCGGAATTCGACGTCATCCTGCGCGGCGGCATCCTGCAGGCCGCGGGAGACGAACCCGAGTTCGTTGCGGACGTGGCCCTGGCCGGAGACCGCATCGCGGCGATGGGAGATCTTTCCGACCACGATGCGCGCGATATTCTGGACATCGCCGGGCTCCACGTCGCTCCGGGGTTCATCGATGTTCATTCGCACGCGGGCTCGGGGCTGGACACGGAAGACCGCAGCCACGCCGAGCCTCTGCTGGCGCAGGGAATCACGACGGTGGTGGTGAACCCGGACGGCGGAGGACCGGTTGACCTGGACCTGCAGCGGGCGGTGCTGCTCGAAGACGGGCTCGGGGTCAACGTGGCGCAGCTGGTGCCCCACGGATCGGTGCGCAGGGCGGTGCTGGGGATGGATGATCGACTGCCGGGACCCGACGACATGGCGCAGATGAAGGCGCTGGTGCGGGTCGGCATGGAGGAGGGGGCGTTCGGCATGTCGTCCGGACCCTTCTACGCTCCCGGAAGCTATTCGGACACCGATGAGTTGGCGGCTCTCGCCGAGGTCGCGGCCGAGTACGGCGGGGTCTACACCAGCCACATCCGCGACGAATCCGACTACACCATCGGCCTGGTCGCGGCGGTGGAGGAGGTGATCGCGGTGGCGCGCGCGGCGGGGTTGCCGGGGGTGGTGACCCACATCAAGGCGCTCGGGCCACCGGTGTGGGGCAAGTCGGCGGAGGTGATCGCCACCATCGAGGCGGCCCGGGCGGAGGGCGTCGAGGTGTACGCCGACCAGTACCCGTACGAGGCCTCCTCGACGGGGCTGTCGGCGGCGCTGCTGCCGCGCTGGGCGCAGGCGGGGGGAGGCGATTCACTGATGGCCCGCC
>JAAXGM010000211.1 GCA_012267435.1 Gemmatimonadota bacterium | reverse complement strand
CCGGGACGTCCTGCATGCCCGCGAAACCCTGATCCGGCGCCGCGACACGCACATCGACCAGCTCGCGGACAAGCTGCGCGAGCCCCGCGTCCGGCGGGTCGTCGAGCCGCTGCTGAGCGGGGGCGACGGGGAGTACACCGAAGAGGACCGGGACTACGCGCGGGACCTGGGACTCGTGGTGGCCGATCCCGTGCTCCGCATCGCGAATCCCATCTACGCCGAGGTACTGCCCCGGGTGCTGACCAGCGTCCTGCAGGACCGGATGGGCCACCGCACGGCCTCGTACGTGGACCCGGCCGGCGGTCTGGACATGGACAGGCTGCTGGAGTCGTTCCAGGACTTCTTCCGGAGGAACTCGGAGCACTGGATCCAGCGGGCGCAGTACACCGAAGCCGGCCCGCAGCTGGTGCTTCAGGCGTTTTTGGACCGGGTGGTCAACTCAAGGGGACGGACCGACCGCGAGTACGCGCTGGGGAGCGGGCGCGTGGACCTGCTGGTCGTCTGGCCCGGGCCGGGCGGACGGGAGAGCCGCTTCGTAGTGGAGTGCAAGCTGGTGAAGCGGGGCCGCTCCAGGACACGGGTCGTCGAGCGGGGGCTCGAACAGACGGCGGGGTACATGGACCGGTCCGGGGCGGAGGCCGGCCACCTTGTGGTGTTCGACATGCGCGACGGCCGAAGCTGGCGGGAGAAGGTTTACCGTGAGGAGCGTATGTGGAACGGGAGGCGGATCGTCGTGTGGGGGGCTTGAGTGGAGAGCGGCCGCACCAGTCACGTCACATGTCCCCGCGATGCACCGGACAGAGAGCGCTCAGCAAGGCCCGGCAACGCATGTTGCCCCCGGATTTCCCTTCGACCACCTTTGGGCCATGCGCAAGTTCAACACCGCCGGGCCGATCCGGCCGGACGACCACTACTCCATACCGCCGCTGGACCGTTTTGACCTGGCGGAAACGCTTACCCTGATCGAGGACAAGCGCTACTTCGTCCTGCACGCGCCCCGCCAGACCGGCAAGACCTCCGCGCTGCTCGCCCTGCGCGACCTGCTCAACGGCGGAGCCGCGGGCGAGTACCGGTGCGCCTACATCAACGTCGAGATAGCCCAGACGGCCCGCGAGGACGTGGGCCGCGCGGTGGGAGCCATCGCTTCCGAGATCGCAAGGGAGGCGGAGGACGCGTTGAGCGATCAGGCGACCGCCGCGGTCGCCGACCAGCTGGACACGACCCGGCGGCCCGACGGGGCGCTGGAGTACTTGTTGCGAACCTGGGCGAAGGCGGCTGCCGCGCCGCTGGTGGTGCTGATCGACGAGATCGACGCCATGGTGGGCGATTCGCTGATCGCGGTGTTGCGGCAGCTCCGGACCGGCTATGTGCACCGGCCGCAGGCCTTCCCCCAGAGCGTGGTGCTGTGCGGAGTGCGCGACGTGCGCGACTACCGGATCCGCGCGAGCTCGGAGAAGGAGATCATCACCGGCGGCAGCGCC
>JAAXGM010000210.1:626-2317 GCA_012267435.1 Gemmatimonadota bacterium | reverse complement strand
GGCGGTAAGCTCTCCTCAACCCGCGGGCAGCGGGATAGACGCGACCGACGGGACATCCAGCTCGTCGCGGTAGACGCCCCAGATACGCGAACCCGAGAAGCGAAGGGCGTCGAACCGGTCGGGCAGGCGCACATCGCGCGCGACTCCGTCCGGCGAGACGCGCAGCCACCGCGGGCCGCCGTTCAATCCGCCGGCGTCGGGGTCGAATGGGTGCATCCACATGGTCCCGTCTTCACTGCAGCGGAAGTCCACATAATGCGGCAGGTAGGTCGCGAGTTCGCGCGGGCTGCCGCTGACACCCCGCGCCATCTGATTCAGGACGCGCTGACGGTCCGCTTCGCCGAGCCTCCCCCTCACGTCTCCCGTCAACTCGGCCTGCCTCAGCTCGAACACCGCGCCGGCGAACCGGCGCGGGCTGACCTCGGTGAAGGGAACGGGCGGAAGATCGACTGGCGCAACCTCCGCCCCCGATCCGTCGAAGCCGCGCAGCTGATTCCGCACCCGATCGTAGACGCGCACCCGATTCCCGCCGCAGGAGGCCCACAGCCGATACCACTGCGGGAACCCTCCCTCGCTGGGGACGAAGTCTCCGGATGGATCGTCGAGCACGGCACCCAGGGTCACGAGGGTTCGGGTCCCGGCCGTCTCGGGATCGACCGCCATCAGATCGGCTCCCAGCAGCGAGAGGCGGAGCGCGAGCATGCTCCCTTCCCCCGGCGGGCGAGCGCGGGGCACGATGATCTCGCCGCCGAGTCTGGCGGTTCGGACCGCGGCGCTCAGCAGGTTCATGCCGCCCCGTATGCTGCCGGGCGGAAGCGACTCCGACCGCAGGGGAATCTCCGCCCAGTCCGCATTGGGCCGGGAGATCCGTATCATGGCGTGGCGCCTGAGGTCGAAGACCCACGCCTCTCCCTCCCATCCTCCCGCGAGGAAGGCGGAGGGCATCGGGAATTCCCCGGGTCCGCCTCCGGCGCGTCCGTGAGCGCCGAGGGACTCCCCATCCTGGCCGAATCCAATGAAGTAGGGCTCGACCGAATTGAAGACCCAGACGGAGCCGTCGCTCGTTACCTCGAGGTCCTGCACGACGGCGAGGGACTCGGACTTACCCAGTATTTCGATGTCCGACGCGTCCAGCTCGATTGGAGCACTCGGGTCGCCGCCGGTCGGCGGGCCGCCGCAGCCCACGAGGAACGCTGTTGCGGACAGCGCCGCGGCGAGGCGGAGTGGGATCCGGCGCTCGGGAGATGTCATCGTTGCTCCTACGCCGTCACGATCGGCCACGGCTGCCAATCCATCCATTTCCCTCGCGTGAAATCGGGGAAGGAGACCGGGGCGCCGCCCTGGGCGACGCTGATCTCCGAGAGTTCGCAGACGGCGCTCAGAGCCGCGGCGTCGTAGACGTTCATGTCGGTGGGTTCGCCGCGGCGCAGGCACTCAATGAGCCGATAGTCCTCCATGAAGTCCATGCCCCCATGGCCCGCGCCGATGGAGGCCTCGCGCAACGCGCTCCAGAGCGGGTGCTCGAACTCGCCGTACCAGGCCTCGGCCTCCTGCCACTGGTGCGACGGGCCGCTGCCCTCGATGTAGACCCGGTCCGGATAGCCCTGGAAGATGCCGCGCGTGCCCTGGACCTTGTTGATGCGGTCGTAGGGACGGGGCAGGTTGGTGTCGTGGGCGACGTAGATGGTGCG
>JAAXGM010000210.1:0-578 GCA_012267435.1 Gemmatimonadota bacterium | reverse complement strand
GCAGGCCGCGCGACGGGCTGCTCATCGACACCAGGGAGGCGAAGCGGTCGCCCCGGTTGATGTCCATGCAGTTGGCCACCGGGCCCAGACCGTGGGTGGGGTAGAGGTTGCCGTTGCGCGTCCAGGAGTGCGCGCGCCGCCAGAGTCCCTCGCCCTCGTCGGCGAACTTGATCTCGCGCAGGTCGTGCAGGTAGCCGCACTCGGCGTGCAGGATCTCTCCGAGCAGCCCCTGGCGCACCAGGTTGAGGCAGAGGAGCTCCGCACGGCCGTAGTTCACGTTCTCCATCATTACGCAGTGGCGCCCGGTGCGCTCGGCGGTCTCCACCAGCCGCCAGCAGTCGTCCAGGGTGTAGGCGGCGGGGACCTCGGTGGCGGCGTGCTTGCCGTTCTCCATGGCGGCGACGCACACGGGGACGTGCCAGCGCCAGGGGGTCGCGGTGTAGACCAGGTCGAGGTCCCCTTCCGCGCAGAGGCGCTCGAAGTCGCGCTCGCCGGCGGTGTAGAGCGCGGGGCGGGGGTGTCCCGCCTCCTCGATGAGGCCGGCGGCGCGCTCGGCGTGCTCTTCCCGGATGTCGCAG
>JAAXGM010000033.1 GCA_012267435.1 Gemmatimonadota bacterium | reverse complement strand
GGGCGCGGCGCCACCTTCCACATGGAAGTGGACACGGGCATGGGCAGGGCCGGTCTCGACTGGCGCTCGGCGTCGACCTGGGGAAGGGAAGTGGCGGCGCTAGCGGCTGCCCCGCTCCGCTGGGGCGGATGCTACACCCATTTCCACTCGGCCGACGAGGCCGCCGGCACCATCGACCGGCAGTGGGCGCGCCTGCGGGAGGCCGTCGCCCACCTGTCCCTTCCCGCGGATGCGTGGGTTCACGCCTGCAACTCCGCGGCCGTGCTGCGCCGCCCGCAGTACGCGGCCAGCGCGGTGCGGCCCGGCATCTTCCTGTACGGCGGATCATCCGCTCCCGACCTGCCGCGACCCGCCCCGGTCGTGGCGGTGCGCGCCCGCATCACCCTTGTGCGCGACGTGCCTTCCGGCAGCTCCCTGGGCTACGGCGCCACCCACATCGCGCGCGGGCGCGAGCGGTGGGCCACGGTCGCCATCGGGTACGGCGACGGTCTGCCGCGCGCCTTGGGAAACCACGGGCACGCCCTTGTGCGCGGGCGGCGGGTTTCTCTGGTTGGAAGGACCTCCATGGACGTGACCGTGGTAGAAATCTCGCGTGTCCCCGACGCGCGCCCCGGCGATGTCGTTACCTTTATCGGTCCCGACCAGGATGAGGAGATCACGGTCGAGGAGGTGGCGGATCGGGCCGGCACCATCAACTACGAGGTCCTCACCGGTCTGACCGGCCGACTTCCGCGGATCTGGCAATCATGACGGACGCCTTCGAGCGACTTCTGAAGCATGCGCGCGCCGCGCGTGAGCGCGCCTATGCGCCCTATTCCGGGTTCCGGGTCGGCGCCGCGCTGGAGACCGCGGATGGCGCCGTGTTCTCGGGATGCAACGTGGAGAACGCCTCCTACGGTCTCACCCTGTGCGCCGAGCGCTCGGCGCTGGCGGCGGCGGTGGCCGGCGGCCACCGGTCGTTCACCCGCATCGCCGTCAGCACCTCGTCCGGGCCGCCCGCCTCGCCCTGCGGACAGTGCCGGCAGGCTCTCGCCGAGTTCGCGCCAAGACTATCCGTCCGCTCCGAGTCCCCCGAGGGGACCGCCGACTGGAGCCTGGCGAGGCTGCTGCCCGCGCCCTTCCGACTGAACCGCGCGGTCCGCGCGTTCGCCGCGGTGGCCATGCTCCTCGCCGCCGCCTGCGGATACGAGACCCCCACCGCCGTGGAAGGCTTGACCTTTCCCGTCACGGTGGTCACCTCCGATGTCCATCTCTCCCACAACCAGTTCGCGCGCGGCGTTCAGGTGTTCGGTGGCTTCGGCCGGGCTTCGGACGTGGCCGTTCCGCTGGTCGCCAGCGAGTTCGGCGAAGACGGCTTGGAGGCGCGCACGCTGGTGCGTTTCGGTCCCATCCCGCGCTCCGCCAGCATCCGCGACACCGCCGGAACCACGGTCACCGACCCGAACCTCACGCTGATCGGCGGGCGCGCGGTCCTCCGCTTCGATACCCTGGCGGCCCCCTCCGAACCGGTGACGCTGTCCGCGTCGCTCATCCGCGAGCGCTGGCATCCGCCCTCCGCGACCTTCGTCCACGCCGTGGACACTCTCGGGGAACAGGTCCCCTGGGCTCACCCCGGCGGCGGGGACGCCACGCCGATCGCCACCACGGTGTGGGATCCGGCGGAATCCGACTCCGCGTTCTTCGCCATCGATACCCTCGTCATCAAGGCGTGGGATACCGAGGACGAAGCCCGCGGCATGCTGGTGCGGATGGTCACGCCCGGAGCGCGCGTGAAGGTGCGTTCGGCCAATCTGGTGATGGACGCGCTGCCGTCGATCCGGTCGGACACGATGGTCACCACCGACACCTTTTCCGAACACCTGACCTTCATCTACGACCCGGTTCCCTCCCTGCCCGAGGGCGCGCTTCAGATCGGCGGCGCGCCCGCCTGGCGTACCATCTTCGAGGTGCGGCTGCCGGCTTCGCTTCCCATCCAGGGCGAGATGTGCCCCTCGGGCGAGTGTACCCTTCCGCTCACCGCCGACGGCATCACCCAGGCGGCTCTGGTCCTGACCCCTGGGCCCACCGACCCGGCGCTGCGCCCCACCGACACGCTCTTCGTCGACGCCCGTCCGATTCCCTCCCCCGAGCACCTGCCGCGGACGCCGCTGGGCAACTCGATCCAGGTCCCGGTCCTGCAGGTGCCCCCGGAGATCTTCGCCGGCGAGGAGGGGCGCGTGCTGGAGATTCCCATCACCGACTTCATCAAGGACCTGGCTCGCGGGATTACCGAGGACAGCGTTCCGGCGCCCAACACGGTGGCGCTGCTGGCCGCCATCGAACCTCAGAGCTTCGAGCTGATGCGGTTCCTGGGACCCGACTCGAACTCGCCGCCGCTGCTTCGCATCCTCGTCAGCCAGCTCTCCGGGATGAGCATGAGATGAACGCTGGCACCCGTCTTCGCATCGCCGTCCGTGGAGCCCCGTCCGCGGCGCGCGTTCAAGGTGGGCACGTGGCCGCCACGGGCCTTTTCACGGCCCTCACCCTCGCGCTCCTCGCCTTCGCGGCGCCCCGGGCGCTCGCCGCCCAGTCGCTCATCGGCAGCCAGGGCCTGGGCATTCCCCTGGAGGCGCTCGACGGGCGCTCGCGCGCGCTGGGCTCGGTGGGAGTCGGTCTCTTCGGCGGCGCGGTGCTTCCCACGGATCCGGCCCGCGCCAGCCGGGTCACCGTCCCCAGCATCTCCGTCACCATCCAGCCCAGCCGCGGCGCGGCGGCCATCGGCGAGGAGAGCGTCCCGATCGAAGGCACGCGCTTTCCCCTGCTGGCGTTGTCCTATCCGGTGCGCAACCACGGGGTCGCCACCCTGTCCTACGGCGGCCTCCTGGAACAGAACTGGAAGGCCGAACGGACCCTTCGCCTCGCCCGGGAGCAGGATTCAATCGATGTCGCCGACACCTACGAGTCCGATGGCAGCGTGGGCGCGGCCCGCATCGGCTTCGCGCGCGCCCTGTCCGGAGGTTTTTCCGTCGCGGCCAGCCTCGGGTTCCACACGGGTACCCAGGTGCGGAGCTTTTCGCGCACCATCGGCGTCGTCGAGGACGAGGAACAGGAGACCGGCGACCGTTTTCGGGAGCGCGGACGTTGGGAAATGACGGGCACGACCTTCGGGCTCGGAGCCATGTGGGATTTCCGTGACTTCCTGCGCGTCTCCGGCAGCCTGACCTGGTCCGGCGACCTGCGCGCGACCCCCGTGGGCCAGACCGAGGGCGGGGAAGCCCGCTTCGAGCTGCCCACGGAATTCCGCATCGGAGCCAGCGCGATGCTCACCCCGGTGGTGGCCGCCACCCTCGGTTTCGGGCGCTCCAACTGGACGCCGTCCGAATCGGGCGCGGGCGCGGCGGCGCGCGGCGCCGTCACCACCCTCGGAGGCGGGTTCGAGTGGTCGGGGATGGGCCTGTTTGGCCGCGGCTTCCCCTTGCGGGTCGGCTACCGCAAGGCCGGGCTGCCCTTTTCCATCGACGCCTCGACCCCGACCGAGAGAGGCTTCGCCGCCGGCTTCGGCTGGAACCTGCTCGAGACCGAGGACCTCATCATCGCCGCCTTCGACTTCTCGTACGAGAGGGGCACCCGCGAGACGGACTCGATCTCGGAGTCTTTCTCGCGCTACACGTTTTCCTTCCGGGCATCGAGTTTCTAGTGGGTGCCAGGGCCCAGCCCGCCCCGACGGCGTCCGGTCCCGCCGCCCGGCTTCCGGTGGCCGCCGGCGGGCAGGTGCGGGTGGCCGGGCCGAACACGGCTTCAGCCCCGGTATCGGCGGATTCCACATCGGCGCCGGTCGAACACGCCTCCGCGCCCGTTCCCCGACGCGTCTACATCGAGACCTACGGCTGCCAGATGAACATCAGCGACGGCGAGCTGATGGCCGGCGTTCTCGAGCGGCGCGGGTATGCCGTGGCCCAAACCCCGGGGCAGGCCGACGTGGTTCTGGTGAACACCTGCGCCATCCGCGAGCACGCGGAACGGCGCGTCCTCGGCCGGGTGTCGCAGCTGAACGCCCTGAAACGCGACAACCCCGATCTCGTGATCGGCGTCACCGGCTGTATGGCCCAGCGCATGGGCGACACGCTTCTCGAACGAGCCCCCTACGTCGACCTGGTGATGGGCCCGGACGGATACCGCGAGCTGCCCGAGCGCCTCGACGCCCTCTCCGAGCCCGGGCGGCGCCTCTCGGTCCTCTCCCTGGACCCGGCGGAGAACTACGAAGGCCTCGAGCAGCGCCGCACGTCGCGCATCTCCGCGTGGGTTCCGATCCAGCGCGGGTGCGATCACCGGTGCACCTTCTGCATCGTTCCCTACGTCCGCGGCCCCGAGAAGAACCGCCGTCCCGAGGAGGTCCTGGCGGAGATCCGGGGCATCGCCGCCACCGGCGTCACCGAGGTCACCCTGCTGGGACAGACCGTGAACTCCTACGCCCGGGGGGACTGGAACTTCGCCCGCCTGCTCGCCGGCGTGGCCCGCATCCCCGGCATCCGGCGCGTGCGCTTCACCTCGCCGCACCCGAACGACGTAACCCCCGAACTCGTGGAGGTCATGGCCTCCGAGCCCGCGGTGTGCGAGCAACTGCATCTGCCCGCGCAGTCCGGCAACAACCGCGTCCTGAAGCGCATGCTGCGCCGCTACACGGTGGAGCGCTTCCTCGAGCGGGTTGAGATGGTGCGCGAGGCGATCCCCGACATCGCCCTGTCCACCGATATCATCTGCGCCTTTCCGGGCGAAACCCCGAGCGACTTCGAGGACACCCTGGATCTGCTGCGCACGGTTCGCTTCGACGACGTCTACACCTATCGCTACTCGCCCCGCGAGGGGACCCCCGCGACCCGCATGCCGGCGCACTGGTTCATCGAGGACGGCGAGGCGGCGGCCCGCCTGCGCGAGCTGATCGAGGTGGCGCGGTCCATCCAGACCGCGATCAACCGCTCGGAGGTGGGGCGGGTCGAGGAGGTGCTGGTCGAAAAGGAGGCGCGCGGCCCGGGGCAGATGCTGGGCCGCACCCGGCGCGGCAAGGTGGTCGCTTTCGCCGCGCCCACGAGCCTCGAGGGGGCGTACGCAACCGTTGAGCTCACCGGAACCAGCGGAGCCACGTTCACGGGGCACCGCTTGGCCAATGGGCTCCGCACCCCGACGCCCGAGCCCGCGTGACCCCCCGCAGTCCGCACTCGAGACCTCCGGAGCCGGCTTGAGCAGGTGGCTGGCGTTGGCCGGAGTGGCGGCCTTTGTCGCGCTGGTGATCTGGTTTACCGCGCATAACGGGGACCAGCGCATCACGCTCGACCTGGGGTTCGTCCAGTTCTACCGGTTCCCGGTCACGATGGTGGCCTTCGCGGCGCTCTTGGTCGGCATGCTGGTGATGCTCCTGGCCGGGCTCCACACCGATCTGCGCGTGCGCAAGATCCTGCGCGACCGGCTCATCGAAGAGGCGCGCGCCGAGGGGGCCACGGACCTGACCCAGCGCGATCTTTTCGATGCGAAGGACGCGGACGGCGGCGAGAATACGTAAATTGTGTAAAATGCGTAATTTGGCCGAGGAGGACAGCCGAACACCTGGATTCCGCCGGTAGCCTGGCTGGCCCTGGCCTTCGGGCTGGGGACGGCGCTGGTTCACCTGTCGGCGTGGCTCACGCCGGCGGTTCTGGGGGGATCGCTGCTCGGGTGGCTCATATTTTCATGGGAGCGCCCCGGGCCCGACGCTGACGCACCGCCGAGCCGGCCAGTCCGCATGGGCCGCCTCCGCCCGCGGGCTCTCCCGACCGGTCTCATGCTCGCCCTGTGCGGCGGGCTGCTCCACGGCACGGCCTCGGCCGGCGCGCGCGCCCGCAGTTGCCAGCTCGCGATCCCGGACGGCGCCACCCTGGAGCTTCGCGGCTACTTCGAGGGCGTGCCCGGGGAGGGCGCGGCGCCCTT